>NZ_JBMKJK010000002.1:0-417577 GCF_049236925.1 Enterobacter cloacae complex sp. SYL003
GCGAAGAGAGACAGACACGATTTTCAGCCTGATACAGATTAACAGAATTTGCCTGGCGGCTTTAGCGCGGTGGTCCCACCTGATTCCATGCCGAACTCAGAAGTGAAACGCCGTAGCGCCGATGGTAGTGTGGGGTCTCCCCATGTGAGAGTAGGGAACTGCCAGGCATCAATCAGAAAGAACCCCGTACCGGAAGGTGCGGGGTTTTTTGCTTTGTGCACGGAAAAACATGCCGGATGGCGGCTTCCCCTTATCCGGCCTACAATTGTTAAAACGATTTTAACAATGGTGCCGCTTTGACTCGTCCTTTTGATTACCAACAAGATTTTGCAAATATAAATTTTCGCGAACATCCCGAACGGTATCAGGTTGGCCGGGGTGAGCAGGGCGTATTGATGGTCGAGCCTTATAAAAGCGAAATCCTTCCACACTGGCGTTTTAAAAATTCTGAAGTCGCAGCGCGTTCGGCACAAGAGATATACGCTCTCTTTGAAGAGTACCGCAGTAAAAACGATTTTGTAGGTATGGATATGGCGCGTAAATTCATACAAATGGGCTATACCCGCGCCCGGCGATACGCGAATCATAAGGGCGGTAAAAAGTATGATGCGGAACGACAAGTCAAACCCTTCGATCACGATCCAGTGAAAGCAGAAGCAGCCGCAGTCTTCAAAAAGTGGTGGGATAAAATTCGTGCAGACGAAGATTACTTGCAGCGAAAAAAGGCCCACCAGCAGTCCTGGGGATAATTACTGCGTCCGCTAATAATTAGATAGCTGATCGAGTTCACAAAACGCAATGAAACATATTGGAAACATTTTATTTACCTAACGATTCGTTTTAAATCCGGTTTTACTGTTTGTGGGCAAAGGCCCGCAATGTGAGACAGGGGATATTAAAATGACAGAAACCGTAGCCAGTGCAGATACGGATAACACCAATTTGGCAGGTAAGGATACTCGCCGTCGGGTTTGGGCAATCGTTGGGGCCTCATCAGGAAACCTTGTAGAGTGGTTTGACTTTTACGTCTATTCATTTTGTTCACTCTACTTTGCGCATATCTTTTTCCCGTCAGGGAACACCACAACTCAGCTTTTGCAAACCGCAGGCGTTTTTGCCGCCGGGTTCCTGATGCGCCCTATCGGTGGATGGCTATTCGGCAGGATCGCGGACAGGAAAGGGCGCAAGACATCCATGCTCATCTCTGTATGCATGATGTGCGTCGGCTCGCTGGTGATTGCCTGCCTGCCCGGTTATGAGACTATCGGAACATGGGCACCGGCGTTGTTGTTGCTGGCACGTCTGTTCCAGGGGCTATCCGTCGGTGGCGAATATGGCACCAGTGCGACATACATGAGCGAAGTGGCGGTTGAAGGTCGCAAAGGTTTCTACGCATCATTCCAGTATGTAACCCTCATTGGCGGACAGCTACTGGCGTTACTGGTTGTGGTGATCCTTCAACAAATCCTTAGCGATGAAGATTTACGCGCCTGGGGCTGGCGCATTCCGTTTGCCCTGGGGGCAGCCCTGGCGGTTGTGGCGCTGTGGCTACGCCGTCAGCTTGATGAAACCTCACAACAGGAGGTCAGGGCGCTTAAAGAAGCTGGTTCGATGAAAGGGCTGTGGCGTAACCGCAAAGCATTTTTGATGGTATTAGGCTTTACCGCCGCAGGCTCGCTAAGCTTCTATACCTTCACCACCTATATGCAAAAATATCTGGTCAACACTACGGGCATGCATGCAAACGTTGCGAGTGTCGTCATGACGGTGGCGTTACTGGTCTTTATGCTCATCCAGCCAATTGTCGGCGCGCTGTCGGACAAAATTGGTCGCCGTACCTCCATGCTGATCTTTGGCGGCATGCTCACCCTGGGTACCGTTCCGCTTTTGACGGCGCTACAGCATACAACCTCTCCGTATGCCGCTTTCGCTTTAATCATGGTGGCGCTCATTATTATCAGTTTTTACACGGCAATCAGCGGCATTTTGAAAGCGGAAATGTTTCCCGCACAGGTGAGGGCGCTGGGCGTAGGCCTCTCTTATGCGGTTGCAAACGCCCTGTTCGGCGGTTCGGCAGAGTATGTCGCGTTATCCCTTAAGTCATGGGGCAGTGAAACGACCTTCTTCTGGTATGTCACCGTTATGGGGGCGCTGGCGTTTATTGTCTCGCTGATGCTGCATCGCAAAGGAAAAGGTATCCGCCTTTAATAATGCGCCATCTGCCAGACGGCGTAGCCGGTTGTTGCCCCGGCTACGTCCCAGGCAAAATCTTTCCAGCTCCAGCCACTTCCCGAGGGGCGGCTATCCCAAAGTTCTTTTGATGCCCCCAGGCTGATGGAGAACATCAGGCCTATTGTGGCACTTCGATCCCGGCTATATCCCTGGTGCAGCGCATACTCATTACCCGCAGCGGACATCATTGCAGACGCCAGAAAGTGCTGAGCTTTATCCTGACCCGACCAGTTATCATTAGCCATATGGCTGCAACCTGTCAGCAAAAGAGGGATTATCAGGCAAGGCGTACGCATTAACAGGCTCCATAAAAAAAGCCCCGTCGATGACAGGGCTCGTGTATTACAGAATGCGGCTGATGAGGCGATCGATACGGATCCGACGTAGACGGCGAATCAGCTTGCGAACTTTCACCGGGTAATCAGCGATGCTTTGCAGATCGCGATAATGACGAACCACTGTGGTATGCGTGCGTATAAGCTCCAGCTCACGATCGCGTTTCGCGGCTAACGCATGCTGAGGATCGTGAATAAGAATGGCGTTTTCCAAATCCAGACGCCAGGCGCGTGGGTTCAGGTTATTACCGGTCAGCAGCATCCACTCGTCATCAACCCACATTCCTTTGAGATGATAACTGTTATCTTCATCTTTCCAGAGGCGCACGACGAGCTGGTCCGTGTTCACATAGTACTGTAAACGGCTCAGAAAGCGGCGCAGGTTAATCTCATAGAGATAAGGCAGTGCGCCGATGATCTTGAAAGGCTGATCTTCCGGAATGAAAAAGTCGTTTGCCGTTTTATCCCCGACAATGATTTCCACCTTTTTACCATCACGCAGCAACTGAATGATATTACGCACCAGAACGGCGGGAAGGTTGAAGTACGGGGTGCAGATGGTGAGCTTATGCTCCGCGCACGGCATCAAATGGAAGATAGTCTTGTTCAGGAGGCTGGATTTACCCAGGCCTACCAGAGGCGTAACGGACAGTTCTTCATTATTGGCATCACCCTGGAAACGATAAACCGCATCGCGCAGCTCCTGGCGGAAGGAGCGAACGTCGTTTTTGATTTCCGGGCTTTTCGGGCGATGAGGATCGTCAAGACGGTGCACACCCCGGCCATGAACCAGGTTTTTATCAACCCAGTTGAACATGATGTCGGTCATCTGCGGATTACGGATAAGATGGTAGCGATCGTAACGGTATTTATCGAGCTGATGGAGATACACATCATTCAGACTGGCGCCGCTATAAAGGACGCTGTCATCAATGATAAATCCTTTAAAATGAAGAACGCCAAGCGCTTCACGGGTATTCACCGGTACGCCATATACCGGGATATCAATACCCGGATTTTCCTGGGCCATGCGGCAATACCAGTCAGCATTGGTATTCGAGGCAGCCGCACCAATACGGCCACGCTGAGCACGGTGCCAGTCAACCAGCACGCGAACATCCAGTTCCGGACGCTGACGTTTCGCTTCATAGAGCGCGTTCAGGATCGCACGCCCACCTTCATCTTGTTCAAGATAGAGCGCCACAATGCAAATACGTCGCGTAGCGCTGGCAATCTTTTCAAGAAGCGTCTCCCGGAAATGAGCGGGAGCATAAAAGAACTCTACATCATCAACTGACTGAGAAATCTTCGGTAGTTGAGCAAGGTGTTGTTGATGTTTATTACGCTTAAATTTTGACAACATCACAGTGCGTTTCTTCTCTGTTCATTGAAGGGTTGTCTGTACCAGGCAAACAACATAAGCGGACAATGATACCCCAGTGCCGGGAAAAGTGGGTAACATTTCCAGCAGCTTACTCTTGTTTATCCGTCGAAGTCAGGCTGAGGGACAAAGAGACAATGCCTTCATCCAGCTGGATATCAACGTCAAAACCGAGCTTCCGCGCCAGGGTCACCATACCCCGATTATTTGGCATAGTAATGCCATTGAGCCGTGACAATCCGTGATCGCGCGTATAACCAATGAGTTTTTCGAGCAGCCGTCTGCCCAAACCCAAACCTTTAAGATCGGAACGCACCAGTACGGCAAACTCCGCATCCACGTTATCCGGGTCGGAAATGGCACGCGTCACGCCGAGGATCTCTTCTCCCTCTGCGGAACGGCGGACCGCCACAATCGCCATTTCTCGATCGTAGTCGATCTGGGTCATATTGGCTAAATCGTCGTGGGTAAATTCATTAATTTCGCTGAAATAGCGATAGTACAAATCTTCTTTCGTCACCTGCGAGATGAACGCTCGCAGCAGCGGCTCGTCTTCCGGCAGGATAGGGCGAAACAGTGCCCGCTCTCCATTTTTCATCTCCACCCACTCTTCCAGATGGAGAGGATAAGGACGAATGGCGAGACGGCTTTCCCGGTCACCGACAAATGGCGCAATTTCCAGCGTCACGTCGAGGGCAGTGAATTCATTTCCGGAAGCGAGGAGCGGGTGGATGTCCAGGCGCTGGATCTCAGCACAGTCAACAATGAGGTTGGAGACCTTCACCAGAAACTGGCTTAACCCGGCGATATCAAGCGGCCTCAGAGCGCTTCTGCCGCGGATTTTTTTACTTTTGATGGCCTGAATAACCAAATAACGCGCCAGGTTCATGTTTAGAGGTGGAAGCGCGACAGCCGCTTGTTCTTCTGGCCGCCATTCAACGCCGCCTTCACCCAGCATAATAAGTGGACCAAAAACCGGATCGTGTTCGACGACCACGCGCAGCTCCTGCGCACCTGCTCGGTTAGCCATGCTCTGCACCAGCAGGCCGTGGATCCGGGCCTGTGGCCACGTCATTTTAACGCGATCGATAATGGCATCCGCGGCCTGTTGTACTTCTGTCGCGGTGCGCAGATACAGCATGACGCCCTGAACATCCGATTTGTGCGGAATATCGGGGGAGCGCAGCTTCAGCGCGACCGGATAGCCAATCTGCTCAGCGATATGTACCGCCTCAGCGCTGTCACCGGCAATCCAGGTCGGCAGTGTTTGCATCCCATAGCTGCCAAGAATGGGTTGCACTTCATGCGTATCAAGCGAAGTGGCGCCCTCTTCGATGGCCTGTTGCAATAAACTGTGTACGTCCACCGAATTTGCTGTGAGGTTGCCCGGTAGGGCAGGCGTTTCACGCAGCTGCTTCTGGTTGCGGCGGTACTCAACCATATGCATAAACGCGGTTATGGTGCCCTCTGGCGTACGGTAGGTTGGCAACCCGGCTTCACTAAACAGACGTCGCGCTTCCTGCGAGGAGAACTCGCCGCACCAGTTGGTCAGCAGGGTGACGTATTTGCCGCGCGGATGGTTTCGGACAGCCTCAATCAGCGTTCGTGCACTTTCGCTGCCTGGCGCAACCGCGCTGGGCGAATGGATAATCATCAGCGCATCAAAGTCCTGGCTATCCAGCAAAATCGTGATCGCCTTAATGTAACGATCGCTGCTGGCATCATCGCGCAAATCGAGGGGATTATCGGGAACAACGCTTCCCGGTAACGCGTCCCGCAGGCGCTGTAGCGTCTCTTCACCCAGCGTGGCCAGCTTGCCGTTGCGTAGCCAGAGCTCGTCCAGCGCCAGGGCGGCGGGAGCGGCTCCGTTGCTGACAATCATCAGCTTTTCACCGCGCAGGGGACGCATGTGGCTCAACGTTTCGACGGCGGAAAAAAGCTCGTGCGTATCCTGTACCCGCAGTAAACCGGCGCGCTGGATCGCTGCATCCCATGCGGGATCCATCCCGGAATGGGATTGCAGCAGGCGCTGAGCCGCGGGGCTGCGCCCGCTTTTGATGACCAGAATCGGTTTATTACGCGATGCGCTACGCGACGCCGACACAAAACGACGGGCGTCACTCAGGTGTTCAAGGTAGAGCAGGATAGCGCTGGTTTTGCTGTCACGCGCCAGGAAATCCAGCAGCTCATCGACGTCAATGTCCAGGCTGTCGCCGAGGGCGATGAAATAGGAAAAGCCCATCTCACGCTGCTGCGCCCAGTCGAGGATGGTATTGGATACCGCTGCCGACTGTGAAATAAAGGCCAGTTTGCCTTTACGGATCGGAACCGGGGAAAAACTGGCATTCAGCCCTTGCCAGGGCGCAAGCAGACCGAGGCTATTTGGACCAAGAATGCGCATCTGGTAGCGGCTGGCGCAGGCCAGCAGTTCGGGCTGCTGTTCAGGAGGCGAGGAAAGAATAATGCAGGTTTTACAGCCTTTCTGACCGAGCGACTCAAGCAATTCGAGGTTTCGTTTCGCATGCGTACAGAGCACGGCGAGGTCGGGAACAAACGGTAAACTTTGCACGTCCGGCCACGCCAGCACCCCCTGTACCGCTTTATAAGCGGGCGTAACGGGCATGACCGGGCCGTTAAACCCGCCAGCCAGCAGGTTACGCATCATCAGATACCCTGCGCGGTCCGGTTTCATCGAGGCGCCAATAACGGCAATGGATTTCGGACGGAGTAGCGCTTCTAACCCTCTCTGGCTCATGCAGGCCTCCTGTGAATGCAAGCGACCTGATGATTTTAAACGCTTTCTGTCTCTGTTGCTGTGACGCTACCCTTATGAACGGTTTTTCCTGCCAGATAACGTTCGCGGAAGCAGGAGAAGTGGGAGCTTAATGCGCTGGCCGCCTGGGTATCGCCCGCCAGATCCAGTAGCGCAATGGCGACTTCAGCGGTGCAATATTGACCCTCGGCATGCGCTTCTCGTAAGCGATAGGCCGAAACGCGCGACAGATCGACGGAAATCACCGGCAGCACATCAAGATAAGGGCTTTTGCGAAACATCTTTCTTGCTTCGGTCCAGGTGCCGTCGAGCATAATAAACAGCGGCGGCTTACCGGATGGTGGCGCCGTAAGCACCTGGCGTTGTTCGCCTGCATATGATGCCGGGAAAACGACCATGGGCTGATAGTCCGGGTTTGCCACCAGGTCAAGCAGAGCCTGAGGTGGCTCAGTGCGCGACCACTGAAACGCTGCGGTATTGGGCAGAATATCGGCGATCAAACGCCCCGTGTTGCTGGGCTTCATCGGTTCGGTATCGAACATGACCAGACAAAAGCGGCTTTTCGCCTCGCTCGGTGTAAGCGTTTCGCACAGACACACTTTCAGCGGTAAAAGGCAGCGCTGGCAGCGGCGAATACGATTGCCTCGGGCCAGAAAAGGGCGGGTTGCGCGCGCAAGGCGCTCGGCGCGTAATTGAAGTACAGCGTTATCAGTCATGGGCGAAAAGGCAGGAAAAAACCCATTTTCGCAGAGGAGAGAACGGGGCACAAGATGTGCCCCGTGAATGTTACAGGGATTCGTTTAACCAGCTGTCGAAAGGCGCCTTCGGTACTGCACCATTGAGCATGTCGATCACTTCCCCATTTTTGAAAATCATAATTGTTGGAATGCTGCGAATGCGAAAACGGGCGCTGAGTTCACGTTCCGCTTCGGTATTCACTTTAACAAAACGCATTTTCCCGCTGCGCTCTTCAGCCACGTCTTCGAAGATGGGCGCAAAGTTACGGCAGGGGCCGCACCACGGTGCCCAGAAATCGACCACAACCGGCAGATCGTCCTTGAGGAGTTTGTCCAGCGTAGCACCCGTCGCGTTAATGACATCGCCATCAAATAATTCGTGGCCACAACGCCCGCATTTCGCACCGTCATCCATCCGATCGTCTGGAATGCGGTTTAAAGCCTGACAGTTGGCACATACGGTATTCATAACTAACCTCTGATAGAGCCGTGGAACAACGGCAGAACGCCGATAATGTTTCTGATATGTTACATATTATCAGTGAGCCTGTATAAATCGACAACGCGTTTTATTCAATGGGAACAATAGTCACAGGCTTTTGTACGAAATTATGGCTATGAGCTTGCACATCGGGTAATCTGCGCGCTTCGCGCAGCGCTGGTGGAGAAAAGCATGAACGACGAAATGAAAAACAAAAGCGGCAAGGTCAAAGTGATGTATGTCCGCAGTGATGATGACTCTGATAAACGCACCCAAAATCCGCGTACCGGAAAAGGTGGCGGGCGTCCGGCGTCTTCTCGTGCAGACGGTGGCCGTCGCCCCGCCCGCGATGACAGAAATAACCGCGGCGATGACCGCAAACGTGATGACCGTAAGCGTGACGATCGCAAACGCGATGATTTTGTCCGCGACGGTGGATCGCCATGGCGTACCGTTTCGCGCGCGCCCGGTGAAGAGGCGACCGAAAAAGCCGATCACGGCGGTATCAGCGGAAAAAGCTTTATCGATCCGGAAGTGCTGCGTCGTCAGCGTGCGGAAGAAACCCGTGTATATGGCGAGAACGCCTGTCAGGCCCTGTTCCAGAGCCGCCCGGAGTGTATCGTTCGCGCATGGTTTATCCAGAGCGTGACCCCGCGCTTTAAAGAAGCGCTGCGCTGGATGGCGGCGAACCGTAAAGCCTACCACGTGGTTGACGATGCCGAGCTGACAAAAGCGTCCGGGACTGAACACCACGGCGGCGTCTGCTTCCTGATCAAAAAACGTAACGGCACCACCGTGCAGCAGTGGGTCAGCCAGGCGGATGCCGATGACTGTGTGCTGGCGCTGGAAGATGTGGGTAACCCGCATAACCTGGGCGCTATGATGCGTAGCTGCGCGCACTTTGGCGTGAAAGGCGTTCTGTTGCAGGATGCCGCGCTGCTGGAATCCGGTGCGGCAATCCGTACCGCGGAAGGCGGTGCTGAGCATGTTCAGCCGATCACCGGCGACAGCGTGCTGGAGGCCCTTGAGCAATTCCGTAACGCGGGCTACACCATTGTCACCACCTCAAGCCGTGCCGCTACGCCGCTGTTTAAAGCGACGTTGCCGCGCAAAATGGTGCTGGTGTTAGGTCAGGAGCGCGATGGTCTGTCTGATGCGGCACTCTCCAGCGCTGACATGAGCGTTTCTATCGACGGCACTGGCAACGTTGAAAGCCTGAACGTATCCGTTGCGACCGGCGTGCTGCTGGCCGAATGGTGGCGTCAGAACAAAGCATAAGCCTTTTATGTGCCGGGCCTGACCCGGCACATTCAAACCCTACTCACTCTCTGCCGGTAACACAGGCATCCAGTCAATCGGCTTTTCGCCACGCTTTTCCAGCCACTCATTCGTCAGAACAAAATGGTTACTGCCAAAGAAACCGCGATGCGCAGACAGCGGCGACGGGTGCGGTGCTTTCAGTACGTGATGGCGCTGACGATCGATAATCGCCCCTTTCTTTTGGGCATGTGAACCCCAGAGTAAAAACACGACGCCTTCACGATGCTCATTGATTAGGCTGATAACCTTATCGGTAAAGGTTTCCCATCCCAGACTGGCGTGGGAGTGTGCCTGACCCGCCCGGACGGTTAATACGGTATTCAGCAACAGCACGCCCTGGCGCGCCCAGCTTTCCAGATAACCGTGATTAGGGCGGGTGAAACCCGGAATCGTTCCTTCCAGCTCTTTATACATATTCAGCAGAGAAGGGGGAATGGCCACGCCCGGACGCACGGAAAATGCCAGTCCGTGAGCCTGCCCGGGACCATGGTACGGATCCTGCCCCAGTATAACCACCTTCACGTCGCTCAGTTCGGTGTAGCGAAAGGCGTTAAATACATCTTTCTGCGGTGGATAAATTGTCTGGCCGGCCTGCCGTTCAGCCGCAACGGTACTGAGGGTATTAATAAAATAGGGCTGCTGCTTCTCTTCTGCCAGCACGTCATGCCAGGTTAAAGGTGTTGTCATCTCGCTCTCCTGCGAATTTCATTCTTTGCCTAGCTTACCTGCTAATGGCTGGTGAGCAAAATTACCCGCGGAAAAGCGGCTAAGTGTCTCAATTTATGTTGAAAACCAGGCAGGGTAAGTTGAATTGGTAAATCATTAAAATTGATCTAAAACAAAAAATTCAGACCACACTCTTTATGTGGTTAGTGATTTTGTTGATTTAAATCAATAAATCACCCGGGTCTGAATGTTATATATACACACAACAAACAATGGTTTTACCAATTGGCCGCAAAAGGCCAGCATCAGTTAATGTAGCCTAAGGGAGGCAACACATGATTACAGGTATCCAGATTACTAAAGCTGCAAATGACGATCTGCTGAACTCTTTCTGGCTGCTGGACAGCGAGAAAAACGAAGCGCGCTGTGTAGTAGCGAAAGCAGGTTTTGCGGAAGACGAAATCGTTCCGGTGAGCAAACTGGGCGAAATTGAATACCGTGAAATTCCAATGCAAGTGCAACCAGAAGTGCGCGTGGAAGGTGGTCAGCACCTGAACGTTAACGTCCTGCGTCGTGAAACGCTGATGGATGCTGTTGAGAACCCAGAAAAATACCCGCAGCTGACCATCCGTGTGTCTGGCTATGCGGTGCGTTTCAACTCTCTGACTCCGGAACAGCAGCGCGACGTTATCGCCCGTACCTTTACTGAAAGCCTGTAAGGTTTCAGCTTCGGGGGTGGAATAAAAAAGCCGGGAATGTCCCGGCTTTTTTTTACTCTTCAGTTTTTGTCTCTGGCGCAGCAGAACTTGGCTTACGGCGCTTACCAATATTTTTGGTATCGCGGTGGCGCTGCTTCACGCGCGGCTTCTCTTTTTCTTTCTCTTTTCTCTCAGCACGTTTCGCGAGCGCTTTCTTGGACGGTTTACCCGTCATTTTTTCACTCGGCGCACGTGTCGTCGGACGAAGTTCGTCAATCACACGAGCTTTTAGCGGCTCATCAACGTAGCGGCCAATTTTTTGGAGCAGCAGATGGTCGTGCGCTTCTACCAGAGAAATAGCAATCCCTTTGCGGCCCGCACGGCCGGTACGACCAATACGGTGCAGGTAAGTATCACCGCTGCGAGGCATATCAAAGTTGATCACATGGCTCACGTCCGGGATGTCGATCCCGCGCGCGGCAACGTCGGTTGCAACCAGCACATTCACGCGACCATCGGTCAGGCGCTTAATCCCTTCGGTACGCTTAACCTGTGCCATTTCACCTTCGAGATAGCAGTTGTTGATGCCAGCGTTGCGGAGCATTTCTGCCAGCTCATGCACGCGCTCGCGTTTACGTACGAAGACGATGGTACGGGTTGCTTCTTCCTGCTTCAGCAGATGTTTCAGCAACTCAACTTTATGCTCAAGGTTATCTGCGCGGTAGTACCACTGGTGGATCTTCTTACGCTCACGCGTCGATGGCGTAGCGGACACTTCCACCGGATCTTCCAGCAGACGTTCGGCGAAATCTTTAATGGCATCCCCTTCAAGGGTTGCCGAGAACAGCATTGTCTGGTTACGCCAGCGCGTTTCACCCGCGATGTGTTCGATATCCTGGGCAAAGCCCATGTCCAGCATGCGGTCAGCTTCATCGAGAATCAGCGTTTCCACCGCCCGGCAGTCGAAGTTCTCTTCTTTTATGTATTGCAGCAGACGGCCTGTCGTCGCGACAACGATATCCTGGTTTTCGCTGAACACTTCGGCGTGGTTCATATACGCTACGCCGCCGGTGATGGTCGCGATATCCAGATGGGTGTTCGCCGCCAGCTCACGCGCGTGTTCGGCAACCTGCATCGCCAGTTCACGGGTCGGGGTCAGGATCAAAATGCGCGGCGGCCCTGATTTTTTACGCGGAAAATCGAGCAAATGCTGCAACACAGGCAGCAAGTAGGCTGCTGTCTTCCCCGTGCCGGTTGGCGCAGAACCGAGCACATCGCGGCCCTCAAGCGCAGGCGGAATGGCCGCGGCCTGAATGGCGGTCGGGCGTGTAAAGCCTTTACTCTCAAGAGCATTGAGCAGGCTTTCATCGAGTTCAAGTTCGGAAAAAGTCGTTACAGTCATGTTCTACCTCTGTGTGGGGCGCTGATTATAGACGTTACGGCTGTAATCTTCATCTGTTTGTATGGATATCGCTTTTCGACCACTTCGCTTTCCCCTATGCTACTCCAGTTTCACACAGAAGGTTGCCCTGACATGTCTCAACTCAAAGCGCAGTTGCGCCGCGATGGTTTTACGTTTAAACAATTTTTTGTGGCGCACGATCGTTGCGCAATGAAAGTCGGTACAGACGGTATTTTACTGGGTGCATGGGCCCCTGTCGCAGGTGTAAAACGCATTCTGGATATTGGTACGGGCAGCGGACTTCAGGCGCTGATGCTGGCGCAGCGTACAGAAGAACACGTCACTATCGACGCCGTTGAGCTTGATCCTCAGGCGGCCCAGCAGGCAAGCGAAAACGCTGCCGATTCTCCGTGGGCAGAACGGATCAGGGTGGAATGCGCCGATGTCCTGACCTGGGCACCGGAGCAGACTGCGCGTTACGATTTGATCGTCAGCAATCCGCCGTATTTCACGCCAGGTGTGGAGTGTGGAACGCCGGAACGCGAGCAGGCACGTTACACCGGCTCGCTCGATCACAAGGCGCTACTGACCAGCGCGGCGGAACTCATCTCGGAAGAGGGATTTTTCTGCGTGGTCTTGCCCGAAAGCACGGGTAACACCTTCATTGAGATCGCTCGGGATATCGGCTGGAGTTTGCGTCTTCGTACCGATATTTCGGATACGGAAGGTCGCTTACCGCACCGTGTGTTGCTGGCGCTCTCGCCGAAAGAGGGGGAGTGCTTTACCGACAGGATGGTTATTCGCGGGCCAGACCAGCGTTATTCCGAAGATTACACTGCCCTGACCCAGGCCTTTTATCTGTTTATGTGAACCTGCGGCGTCAACACCGACGGGCCGGACGTTTCCAGCGGGTCGGGATAGTCCAGCGTATAATGCAGGCCACGACTCTCTTTGCGCATCATCGCACAGCGTACAATCAGCTCGGCAACCTGCACAAGGTTGCGCAGCTCCAGCAGATTATTGGAAACGCGGAAGTTGGCGTAATATTCATCAATTTCCTGCTGCAACATCATGATGCGGCGTAACGCGCGTTCCAGACGCTTCGTTGTGCGTACAATCCCGACATAATCCCACATGAGAAGCCGCAGCTCGTGCCAGTTATGCTGGATAACCACCAGTTCGTCCGGGTTCTCTACCCGACTTTCATCCCATGCTGGCAGGTGCGTTGTTGGACGTGCATAGGGCATGCGTTTGGTTATATCTTCCGCAGCCGACCACCCATACACAAGACACTCCAGCAATGAGTTTGATGCCATGCGATTCGCACCATGCAGGCCGGTGTAACTGACCTCGCCGATCGCATACAAACCATCCACGTCGGTACGACCATGATCGTCAACCATCACCCCGCCACAGGTATAGTGGGCGGCAGGCACAATCGGCACCGGATCGCGGGTTAAATCGATACCCAGACTCAGCAGCTTTTCATAAATCATCGGGAAGTGCTGGCGAATAAAGTCTGCCGGTTTATGGCTAATGTCCAGATACATACAGTCCACGCCAAGCCGCTTCATCTCGTGGTCAATGGCGCGGGCCACGATATCCCGCGGGGCAAGTTCACCTCGGGGGTCGAAGTCCGGCATAAACCTGGAACCGTCCGGTCGCTTGAGATACGCGCCTTCGCCGCGCAACGCTTCAGTTAACAGGAAGTTACGTGCCTGCGGGTGGAACAGGGCGGTAGGATGGAACTGATTAAACTCCATATTCGCTACGCGGCAGCCTGCGCGCCAGGCCATGGCGATACCGTCTCCGGAGGCGATATCCGGGTTAGTCGTGTACTGGTAAACCTTGGAGGCGCCGCCGGTCGCCAGCACAACGGCTTTAGCCTGGCAGGTTTCCACCTTCTCTTTATTCCGATTCCACACCCATGCGCCGACAATACGGCGCGTGCCGGGCAGGCCAATTTTATCGGAAATAATCAGGTCGACGGCGTTACTGCGCTCCAGCACCCGAATATTGGGATGGCTGAGGGCTTTGCTGACCAGCGTGGTTTCAACCGCTTTTCCTGTTGCATCAGCAGCGTGCAGAATACGGCGATGGCTGTGCCCGCCTTCACGGGTCAGATGATAGCTCTCTTCACCATTAGGCTGAACCTGCGTATCAAACAGCACGCCCTGGTCGATAAGCCATTGCACGCAGTGGCGGGCATTGCTGGCGACAAACTCTGCGGCATGCTCATCCACGATCCCGGCACCGGCAATCAGAGTGTCTTCTACGTGTGAGGCAATGCTGTCCGTTTCATCAAACACGGCGGCAATACCGCCTTGTGCATAGAAGGTGGAACCTTCGCTCATCGGCCCTTTACTCAGCACGATTACGTTCTGATGTTCCGCCAGGCGCAGCGCGAGGGAGAGGCCAGCAGCACCGCTGCCGATAATCAGTACATCACAATGGAGTTCAGGCGTTGTATTCATGATGTTTGTTTAATTTACTAAACATGGTCTGGGCAGAATAGCATTGTGATGCGAGTTATCGCACGTTTTTTTTGAAGCGTGTTGCAATGACTAAACGGATGGCCGGAAGTTAAATCATCGCTAAATGACTGGAATTATTTTGCGAAGCAGATCGTTAGCTTCAGATTTTGTGGTGAAATAAAGCCTGTGTTGCGTTACTCTTCTGACGATAAAGTTAATGATTCTTGTCAGAAAGCGGGTGCGTATCGTGAACAGACTTATAATGAGAGAAAATGAACGGTCTGCGGCGCGATGAACAAAAACAAAGGCGTTACGGAACTTATTGAAGAACAGACGCTCTAATTCGGTGCTTGCTCAAAGTGCAATGTTGTTAGAGTGGCGTTTCGATAACGCGTGGAATTTGGTTTGGGGAGACATTACCTCGGATGAGCGAGCAGTTAACGGACCAGGTCCTGGTTGAACGGGTCCAGAAGGGAGATCAGAAAGCTTTTAACCTACTGGTGGTGCGCTACCAGCATAAGGTAGCGAGTCTGGTTTCCCGCTATGTACCGTCAGGCGATGTTCCTGATGTGGTACAAGAGTCTTTTATTAAGGCCTATCGCGCGCTGGATTCATTCCGGGGGGATAGTGCTTTTTATACCTGGCTGTATCGTATTGCAGTCAATACGGCTAAGAATTATTTGGTTGCTCAGGGGCGTCGTCCGCCTTCAAGTGATGTTGACGCTATCGATGCAGAAAACTTCGAAAGTGGCGGCGCGCTGAAAGAAATTTCGAACCCTGAGAACTTAATGTTGTCAGAAGAACTGAGACAAATCGTTTTTCGCACGATCGAGTCGCTCCCGGAAGATTTACGCATGGCAATTACGTTACGGGAGCTGGATGGCCTAAGCTATGAAGAGATAGCCGCCATCATGGATTGTCCGGTCGGCACGGTTCGTTCACGAATTTTCCGTGCGCGAGAAGCCATTGATAATAAAGTTCAACCGCTTATCAGGCGTTGACGATAGCGGGATACTGGAAAAGGTATTAGGCATGCAGAAAGAAAAACTTTCCGCTTTAATGGATGGTGAAATGCTGGATAGTGAGCTGCTCGATGAGTTGTCTCATTCTCCCGAAATGCAACAGACCTGGGAGAACTATCATCTTATCCGCGACACTCTGCGGGGTGATACCAGCGATGTTCTCCATTTCGATATCTCAGCACGCGTTATGGCGGCCATTGAGAACGAACCTGTTCATCAGACCACGCCGCTTATTCCTGAAGCGCAGCCTGCACCTCACCAATGGCAGAAAATGCCGTTCTGGCACAAGGTGCGTCCATGGGCCAGCCAGCTCACCCAGATGGGAGTCGCTGCGTGTGTATCGCTTGCAGTTATCGTTGGGGTCCAGCACTATAATACCCAGTCTGAAGCCAGTCAGCAGCCTGAAGCGCCAGTGTTCAATACGCTGCCGATGATGGGTAAAGCCAGTCCGGTTAGCCTGGGCGTACCGGCAGATGCCTCCGCAAGCGGCGGACAGCAACAGCAGGTACAGGAGCAGCGTCGTCGCATTAATGCGATGTTGCAGGATTACGAGTTGCAGCGTCGTCTGCACTCCGAGCAGCTTCAGTTTGAGCAGGCCCAAACCCAGCAGGCTGCTGTGCAGGTGCCAGGAAACCAAACTTTAGGAACGCAATCGCAGTAATGAAGCAACTTTGGTTCGCCATGTCTTTGATGGCGGGTAGCCTGTTCTTCTCTGCTAACGCCTCGGCTGATGTTTCATCCGGGGCGTTGTTGCAGCAAATGAATCTGGCCAGCCAGTCACTCAATTACGAGTTGGCATTTATTAGCATCAATAAGCAGGGTGTCGAATCGTTACGCTATCGCCACGCCCGCCTTGATAATCAGCCGCTCGCCCAGCTTTTACAGATGGATGGCCCGCGTCGGGAAGTGGTCCAGCGTGGGAACGAAATCAGCTATTTCGAGCCAGGCCTTGAGCCGTTTACGCTCAATGGTGACTACATCGTTGATTCCTTGCCATCGCTCATTTACACCGATTTTAAACGTCTCGCCCCCTACTATGATTTTATCTCAGTGGGGCGAACGCGTATTGCCGACAGGTTGTGCGAAGTGATCCGCGTAGTCGCGCGGGATGGGACACGTTACAGCTATATCGTCTGGATTGACGCAGAGACGAAGCTGCCGATGCGCGTTGATCTGCTCGATCGCGACGGTGAAACGCTGGAGCAGTTCCGCGTGATCTCCTTCGACGTGAACGGTCAGGTTGGCAACAGTATGCAGAATCTGGCCAAAGCCAGCCTACCGCCTTTGCTTTCCGTACCTGCCGGCGATTCTGTCAATTTCAACTGGGTACCTTCCTGGATCCCGCAAGGATTCAGCGAAGTATCCAGCAGCCGTCGCCAGCTGCCGACTATCGAAACACCGGTTGAGTCGCGCCTCTATTCCGATGGGCTATTTAGCTTCTCGGTGAATATCAATCGCGCTACGGCGAACAGTTCCGAACAGATGCTCCGTACCGGTCGCCGGACGGTTAGCACGACGGTACGCGATAATGCGGAAATTACCATTGTTGGTGAATTACCGCCGCCAACAGCAAAACGTATTTCAGACAGCATTAAATTCAGGGCTGCGCAATGATTAAAGAGTGGGCGACGGTCGTATCCTGGCAGGATGGCGTAGCGCTTGTCAGCTGTGACGTTAAAGCATCATGCAGCAGCTGCGCTTCGCGAGCCGGTTGCGGCAGCCGCGTATTGAATAAGCTGGGGCCGCAAACGTCGCACACTATTGCTGTGTCGAGCGATCAGCCGCTGGTGGCAGGGCAAAAAGTGGAGCTCGGCATCGCTGAAGGCAACCTGCTCACTTCCGCCATACTGGTTTACCTTTCTCCGCTCGCCGGACTTTTCGTGATGGGCGGGGTTTTCCAGATGCTGTTCGGTACAGATTTGGCCGCCATGTGCGGTGCCGCCTTGGGCGGTGTGGGCGGTTTCTGGCTTGCTAAAGGCGTTTCCCCAAGGCTTACCGCCCGGGAAGCCTGGCAGCCCGTCATTCTCAGCGTTGCACTGGCACCCGACCAACTTCGTGTTGAGACGCTCTCTTCTGAGGCCCGGTGATCTGCCGGGCTTTATTATTATTTACATCGCAATAAAGTAAACGCCGTCTCTTCGCGCTATACCTGACTCTAAGTGCATTTCCAGCAGACGAGGTTGTAGTGTAGAATGCTGCGTTTTCGCACTGAAAAACGTCAGGCTAAGAACAGCGGCCTCCAGGAATTCGTAAGGCATAATTATTTAACTATATGAAGAACATACGTAACTTTTCGATCATTGCTCACATTGACCACGGTAAGTCGACGCTGTCTGACCGTATTATCCAGATTTGCGGTGGCCTGTCTGATCGTGAAATGGCAGCCCAGGTTCTGGACTCCATGGACCTGGAACGCGAACGCGGTATTACCATTAAAGCCCAGAGCGTGACGCTCGACTATAAGGCTTCCGATGGTGAAACCTACCAGCTGAACTTTATCGACACCCCTGGGCACGTTGACTTCTCTTATGAAGTGTCACGCTCGCTGGCGGCCTGCGAAGGCGCGCTGCTGGTGGTGGATGCCGGGCAGGGCGTAGAGGCCCAGACGCTGGCAAACTGCTATACCGCCATGGAAATGGATCTCGAAGTGGTGCCGGTTCTGAATAAAATCGACCTGCCAGCCGCCGATCCTGAGCGCGTAGCGGAAGAAATTGAAGACATCGTCGGTATCGATGCGACCGATGCAGTGCGCTGCTCGGCAAAAACCGGCGTAGGTGTTCCGGATGTACTGGAACGTCTGGTGCGTGACATTCCGCCGCCGGAAGGTGACCCGGATGCGCCGCTCCAGGCGCTGATC
The DNA here is from genome assembly GCF_049236925.1 of Enterobacter cloacae complex sp. SYL003. Taxonomy (NCBI): domain Bacteria; kingdom Pseudomonadati; phylum Pseudomonadota; class Gammaproteobacteria; order Enterobacterales; family Enterobacteriaceae; genus Enterobacter; species Enterobacter cloacae complex sp. SYL003. The sequence continues at coordinate 18,379 of NZ_JBMKJK010000002.1, forward strand.
ATCGACTCCTGGTTTGATAACTACCTGGGCGTTGTCTCGCTGGTGCGTATTAAAAACGGCACCATGCGTAAAGGCGACAAAATCAAGGTCATGAGCACCGGGCAGGTCTACAACGCTGACCGTCTGGGCATCTTCACGCCAAAACAGGTTGACCGTACCGAACTGAAATGCGGCGAAGTGGGTTGGCTGGTCTGTGCAATTAAAGACATCCTCGGCGCGCCAGTGGGCGATACCCTGACCGGCGCACGTAACCCGGCAGATAAAGCGCTGCCAGGCTTCAAAAAGGTGAAACCGCAGGTTTATGCGGGTCTGTTCCCGGTCAGCTCTGACGATTACGAAAACTTCCGCGATGCGCTCGGAAAGCTGAGCCTCAATGATGCTTCCCTGTTCTATGAGCCAGAAAGCTCAACGGCGCTGGGCTTCGGCTTCCGCTGTGGCTTCCTCGGTCTGCTGCACATGGAGATCATTCAGGAACGTCTGGAGCGTGAATACGATCTGGATCTGATCACCACCGCCCCGACGGTTGTCTACGAAGTAGAAACCACGTCGAAAGAGGTCATCTACGTCGACAGCCCTTCCAAGCTCCCGCCGCTGAATAATATTCAGGAACTGCGCGAGCCTATCGCAGAGTGTCACATGCTGCTGCCGCAGGAGTTCCTCGGTAACGTGATCACCCTGTGTATTGAGAAGCGTGGCGTGCAGACCAACATGGTGTACCACGGTAACCAGGTGGCGCTGACCTATGAAATTCCGATGGCGGAAGTGGTGCTCGACTTCTTCGACCGTCTGAAGTCTACCTCCCGTGGCTATGCGTCACTGGACTACAACTTCAAACGCTTCCAGGCCTCCAACATGGTTCGCGTAGACGTGCTGATCAACGGCGAGCGTGTTGATGCCCTGGCGCTGATCACCCACAACGATAACGCACCGTACCGTGGTCGTGAGCTGGTTGAGAAGATGAAAGAGCTGATCCCGCGTCAGCAGTTTGACATTGCGATTCAGGCGGCCATTGGTAACCACATCATTGCCCGTTCAACCGTGAAGCAGCTGCGTAAAAACGTTCTGGCTAAGTGCTACGGCGGCGACGTCAGCCGTAAGAAAAAGCTGTTGCAGAAGCAGAAAGAAGGTAAGAAGCGTATGAAGCAGGTCGGTAACGTTGAGCTGCCGCAGGAAGCATTCCTTGCCATCCTTCATGTTGGTAAAGACGGAAACGGTAAATAACCTTAAGGAGTTGGCATGGCGAACATGTTTGCCCTGATCCTGGTCATCGCTACCCTGGTAACAGGTCTGTTATGGTGCCTGGATAAGTTTATCTTCGCCCCAAAACGCCGTGAACGTCAGGCTGCCGCGCAGGCTGCCGCGGGCGATACGCTGGACGCGAAAACCCTGAAAAAAGTCGGCCCAAAACCGGGCTGGCTGGAAACAGGGGCATCGGTCTTCCCGGTGCTGGCGATTGTGCTGGTGGTGCGTTCATTTATCTATGAACCGTTCCAGATCCCGTCAGGATCGATGATGCCAACGCTGCTGATCGGTGATTTCATTCTGGTTGAGAAGTTTGCCTATGGCATCAAAGATCCGATCTACCAGAAAACGCTGATCGAAACGGGTCATCCGAAACGTGGCGACATTGTGGTGTTTAAATATCCGGAAGATCCACGGCTGGATTATATTAAACGCGCGGTAGGTCTGCCGGGCGATAAAGTAACCTACGATCCGATAGCGAAGGAAGTGAGGATTCAGCCAGGCTGTAGCTCTGGAACTGCATGTGAAAATGCGCTGCCAGTCACTTACTCCAACGTTGAGCCAGGTGATTTTGTGCAGACCTTCGCCCGCCGTAATGGCGGTGAAGCGACCAGCGGATTCTTCCAGGTGCCAAAAGGTGAAACCAAAGAGAACGGTATTCGTCTGGTTGAACGCAAAGAGACGCTGGGCGATGTCACTCACCGCATTCTGACCGTGCCAATCGCACAGGACCAGCTGGCAATGTACTACCAGCAGCCAGGCCAGCAGCTGGCGACCTGGATTGTGCCGCCGGGACACTACTTCATGATGGGTGACAACCGCGATAACTCTGCGGACAGCCGTTACTGGGGCTTTGTGCCGGAAGCGAATCTGGTCGGTAAAGCAACCGCTATCTGGATGAGTTTCGAGAAGCAGGAAGGCGAGTGGCCGACCGGCGTTCGCCTGAATCGTATTGGCGGAATTCATTAATTTTCGTCAAAAATAACACGTAGCGGCTTTTATTCGCCGCTACGTGAATTATTTCAGCGATAAATCTCTTTGAACTAACGACATCCCCTGTCGTTGCGTATAGAATATTCCCCCGAAGTTTAAGGTTGGCCCTGCAAGGGTGCCACGGCACACGAAACCGCGTTGGTTTTCTCAGGTCGGTTTCGTGTGCTGCATTTTTGACGCATTCATTTATTGGTATCGCATGAACCCCATCGTAATTAATCGGCTTCAACGGAAGCTGGGCTACACTTTTCATCATCAGGAGTTGTTGCAACAGGCATTAACCCATCGCAGTGCCAGCAGCAAACATAATGAGCGTCTCGAGTTTTTGGGCGACTCTATTTTAAGTTTCGTGATTGCAAATGCGCTTTATCATCGTTTTCCGCGTGTGGACGAAGGTGATATGAGCCGCATGCGCGCCACGCTGGTGCGCGGCAACACCCTCGCTGAAATCGCACGCGAGTTCGAGCTGGGTGAGTGTCTGCGTCTGGGGCCGGGTGAGCTGAAAAGTGGTGGGTTCCGTCGTGAATCCATTCTTGCCGATACGGTCGAGGCATTAATCGGTGGCGTGTTCCTGGACAGCGATATCCAGACCGTAGAAAAGCTGATCCTGAACTGGTATCAGACCCGTCTGGACGAAATCAGCCCGGGCGATAAACAAAAAGATCCGAAAACGCGTCTGCAAGAATATTTGCAGGGTCGTCACCTCCCGCTGCCATCCTATCTGGTGGTGCAGGTACGTGGCGAAGCGCACGATCAGGAATTTACCATCCATTGCCAGGTCAGTGGCCTGAGTGAACCGGTGGTCGGCACGGGTTCAAGCCGTCGTAAGGCTGAACAGGCTGCCGCCGAACAGGCGTTAAAAATGCTGGAGCTGGAATGAGCGAAGAAAAAACGTATTGCGGATTTATTGCCATCGTCGGACGTCCGAACGTTGGCAAATCCACCCTGTTGAATAATCTGCTTGGACAGAAGATTTCCATTACCTCGCGTAAGGCGCAGACCACGCGTCACCGCATCGTTGGTATCCATACTGAAGGCGCGTATCAGGCGATCTACGTCGATACCCCGGGCCTGCACATGGAAGAGAAGCGTGCCATCAACCGTCTGATGAACAAGGCGGCGAGCAGCTCCATTGGCGACGTAGAGCTGGTGATTTTCGTTGTGGAAGGCACCCGCTGGACGCCGGACGACGAAATGGTCCTGAACAAGCTGCGTGACGGCAAAACGCCGGTGATCCTCGCGGTCAATAAAGTGGACAACGTGCAGGAAAAAGCCGATCTGCTGCCGCATCTGCAATGGCTGGGCAGCCAGATGAACTTCCTGGACATCGTCCCGCTGTCTGCGGAAACGGGTCTGAACGTCGATACCATCGCGGGCATCGTGCGTAAACATCTGCCGGAAGCGGCTCATCACTTCCCGGAAGACTACATCACCGATCGCTCTCAGCGTTTTATGGCGTCTGAAATCATCCGTGAGAAGCTGATGCGTTTCCTGGGCGCTGAACTGCCGTACTCTGTGACGGTGGAGATCGAGCGTTTCCAGAGCAACGAGCGTGGCGGCTACGATATTAACGGTCTGATCCTCGTTGAGCGTGAAGGTCAGAAGAAGATGGTGATCGGCAATAAAGGTGCCAAGATCAAAACTATCGGAATCGAAGCCCGTAAAGACATGATGGACATGTTTGAAGCACCGGTTCACCTGGAACTGTGGGTGAAAGTGAAATCTGGCTGGGCCGATGATGAGCGTGCGCTGCGCAGCCTCGGTTACGGCGAAGATCAGTAACCTAAGACGACGAGCATATGGATGGATGGCAGCGCGCCTTTGTCCTGCATAGTCGTCCCTGGAGCGAAACCAGCCTGATGCTGGACGTCTTCACGGAAGAGTCCGGTCGCGTGCGCCTTGTTGCCAAAGGCGCACGTTCCAGACGTTCTAATCTGAAAGGTGCCTTGCAGCCTTTCACCCCGCTGCTGGTCCGCTTTGGCGGGCGAGGGGAAGTCAAAACCCTGCGCAGTGCTGAAGCCGTCTCCCTGGCGCTTCCTCTTTCTGGTATCACGCTCTACAGCGGTTTGTATGTCAACGAACTCATTTCACGGGTTCTTGAACATGAGACCCGCTTCTCTGAACTTTTCTTTGATTACCTGCACTGTATTCAGGCACTTGCTGGCGCAACCGGCACCCCTGAGCCTGTGCTGCGTCGTTTCGAACTGGCGCTGCTCGGGCACCTTGGTTACGGCGTTGATTTTCTGCACTGTGCGGGAAGCGGAGACGAGGTAGAAGACACCATGACCTACCGCTATCGTGAGGAAAAGGGCTTTATTGCCAGTGTCGTCGTCGATAACAGCACTTTTACCGGGCGCCAGCTCAGAGCACTGTATGAACGCGAGTTCCCGGACGCCGACACCCTGCGTGCGGCAAAACGCTTTACCCGAATCGCGCTCAAGCCGTATCTTGGGGGCAAACCTTTAAAGAGCCGCGAATTATTCAGGCAGTTTATGCCGAAACGCTAATGTTTTACCCCTCACCCCAGCCCTCTCCCGGAGGGAGAGGGAGAAGGTAAATGACCAAAAATACCGAGGATTGTCATGGCTGAATTACTGTTAGGCGTCAATATCGATCACATCGCCACGTTACGTAATGCACGCGGTACCGCGTATCCCGATCCGGTTCAGGCGGCATTTATCGCTGAGCAGGCTGGCGCCGACGGCATTACCGTCCACCTGCGTGAAGATCGTCGCCACATCACTGACCGCGACGTGCGCATCTTGCGTCAGACGCTGGATACCCGCATGAACCTCGAGATGGCGGTGACAGAAGAGATGCTGGCGATTGCCTGCGAGACCAAACCGCATTTCTGCTGCCTGGTGCCGGAAAAGCGTCAGGAAGTGACCACCGAAGGCGGTCTCGATGTGGCCGGGCAGCTCGACAAAATGCGCGATGCCTGCAAACGCCTGGCGGATGCCGGTATCCTGGTATCTTTATTTATCGACGCTGATTTCACCCAGATTAAAGCCGCTGCCGACGTGGGTGCGCCGTATATTGAAATTCACACCGGCTGCTATGCCGATGCCGAAAACGACGCAGCGCAGGCGAAAGAGCTGGAGCGAATCGCCAAAGCGGCAACCTACGCCGCGAGCCTGGGACTGAAGGTGAACGCCGGTCACGGCCTGACCTATCACAACGTAAAAGCCATTGCTGCCCTGCCGGAAATGCATGAGCTGAACATTGGCCACGCCATTATTGGTCGTGCGGTGATGAGTGGCCTGAAAGAGGCGGTGTCCGAGATGAAGCGCCTGATGCTGGAAGCGCGTCAGTAATGGCTATTCTGGGCTTAGGCACCGACATCGTCGAAATAGCCCGCATTGAAGCGGTGATCGCCCGCAGCGGCGATCGCCTCGCAAGACGCGTGCTGAGCGATAACGAATGGGCTATCTGGGAGGCGCATCAACAGCCGGTGCGCTTTCTGGCAAAGCGCTTCGCGGTAAAAGAGGCGGCGGCGAAAGCGTTCGGCACGGGCATTCGTAACGGCCTGGCGTTTAACCAGTTTGAAGTGTTTAACGATGAGCTGGGTAAGCCACGTCTGCGTTTATGGGGCGAGGCGCTTAAGCTGGCGGAAAAGCTGGGCGTGGCGCACATGCACGTAACGCTTGCAGATGAACGCCACTATGCCTGTGCGACGGTGATTATTGAGAGTTAAATTTTGTCCGCATGGTGCATCAGGACAAACTTATCCCACAACTGTTCTTCGTTCTCGACGTGTGCCGGATCTTTTAAGATCGTATTGGGAATTGGACACACCTTCTGGCAGGTCGGCGTTTCATAGTGGCCGATGCATTCGGTGCAGCGGTCGCTGTTAATCTCATAAATGCTGTCGCCCATCGAAATCGCCTGGTTCGGGCATTCGGGTTCGCACATATCGCAGTTGATGCATTTTTTGGTGATTAACAGCGCCATCAGGAAATTCTCAGAAACATCACAAACAGGGCGGGCATTATACGCTCATTCGTTGTTCAAACCAGTTTTTTTACCAGCTCTTCGCTGTGCCGAATACGTTCTGGCGCACGCTCCAGATCCTGCTGAACCAGCGCCATAAACAACAGGTCCGTCAGCATCATCTGCGCACTCGTCGACGAAATCGCCGCGCTGCGAGTGGCCTGTTCCTCGGCAATGGTATACAGGCAGCGGGTTGCCCGTTGCTGGAGCGCATTCGGGCTAAATCCGGTAATCGCCAGAATTTTTCCCCCTACGCGCAGGGCTTCGTCAGTGGCCATATTAATTTCACGTCGCTCGCCGGAATAGGAGATGGCCAGCAGTAAATCGTCAGGATCCATGGCCTGCACGGTCGCCAGCAGCGCGTGCATATCCTGTTCAACGATGGCGTTATAGCCGATTTTTGTCAGCTTCCAGCCAAAGTTACGCGCAACCAGTCCGGAGGCGCCGATCCCGGTCAACACAATGCGCCGCGCGTCGCGAAGCATGGCTACGCTTTCCAGCAGCTTCTCTTCCGTGTTCACATCCAGCGTGGCATGCATTGCCGCCACGTTCTCCTTGATCAGCTTTTCGCCCACCAGACGCATCGGATCGTCGCCACGGATCTGGTTATGCACCGGCATTGACTGCGGATTCGGGTTGCTCACCAGTGCTTCACTGATCGCCAGCTTTAGCGCCGGAAAGCCCTTATAGCCTATTTTCTGGGCGAATTTCACCACGCTCGACTGGCTTACCCCGGCTTCGCCTGCCAGCTGCTGGGAGCTGAGGTGTCGCGCGCGATCGGGCTGAGAAAGTAAAAAATCCGCCAGCTTTTTATCACTCTGGGCAAACCCTGCGTAGCGCTGACGAATACGAATTAAACAGTTCATACGGTCTCCTGGCGAAAATGTGATTACCCGCGCAAATACGAATTTTGCTCGCCTGAATGAATTTTATATTCCATTATAGTGCGTTTATTATGAATTAAAAATTCCAGAGGTAAATAACATGAATCTTGGCTCTCTTGTTTCTGAAACGCGTAACCCGCAAACCATGGATCTTGATGCACTGTCCACGCTGGAGCTGGTAAACCGCTTTAATCAACAGGATACCCTCGTCGCGCTGGCAGTCAAAGAGACATTGCCTGAGGTAGCAAAAGCCGTAGACGCCGCTGCCGGCGCTCTGAAAGCAGGAGGACGCATTATTTATATGGGAGCGGGAACCAGCGGGCGCCTCGGTGTGCTGGATGCCTCAGAATGTCCGCCGACTTTTGGCGTTCCGCACGGGCTGGTCGTTGGCCTGATTGCCGGTGGCCCCGGCGCGCTGCTGAAAGCGGTAGAAGGGGCAGAAGACAATAAACAGCTTGGTGAAGATGATCTCAGGGCGCTGAACCTGACCGCGAGGGATCTGGTGGTCGGCCTGGCGGCTTCTGGTCGTACGCCGTACGTCATTGGTGGACTGGAATATGCCAGACAGACCGGGTGCACCACAGTGGCCATCTCCTGTAACCCGGGCTCGCCGATTGCGCAGGTGGCCGCCATTGCCATCTCTCCGGTCGTCGGGCCGGAAGCGCTCACCGGCTCCACACGGCTGAAGTCGGGTACCGCGCAGAAGCTGGTGCTCAATATGATCTCCACCGGCGCGATGGTGAAATTTGGCAAGGTCTACCAAAACCTGATGGTGGATATGCAGGCCACTAACATCAAGCTGGTGGACAGAGCGTGTCGCATGGTGATGGAAGCGACAGGCGCCAGTCGTGAAGAGGCGGAAAAGGTGCTTCAGCAGACCGATCACGATGTAAAACCCGCCATTCTGATGATATTAACCGGGCTGGATGCAGCCGCGGCCAGAGCCAGACTCGAAGCCCATCACGGGTTTTTACGGGCGGCATTAGAACACCAATAAGAGGCGTGTATGGACAAAACAGCAGCGCTCGCCAGCGACATCCTGCTCGGGATCGGTGGGGAAAAAAATATTCAGCGTCTTGAGAACTGTATGACGCGTGTTCGCGTCGAGGTGCATAACGACGAACAGCTTGATTTGACGCGCCTTAAGCAGCTTCCCGGCGTGAGCGGGTACGTTAAGCAGGGGCAACAGCACCAGTTGATTGTCGGTCCGGGCAAAGCGGCGCAGGTGGTAGATGCCATGCGCGCCCTGATGACGTGCGGTGAAACGGCTCCCGCCTTTGACGATGCGGAACGCACCAAAGCGCAGGCGAAAGCCAAATACAAAGCCCCTATGAGCGATGCGCTGCGCCAACTGGCTAACGTCTTTATTCCGCTGATCCCGGCGTTTATCGCGTCGGGGCTGATCACCGGGATTATCAATATTCTTAAGCGTCCGGATATTGTCGGGGATTTTGCCACGCAGTATCCGAACCTGCTGGGTATTCTGGCGATTTTCGGCAGCGCGGTGTTTGCCATCATGAACATTCTGGTGGGGGTGAACACGGCCAAAGTGTTTGGCGGCTCGCTGGCGATGGGCGGCGTTATGGCGGGTATCCTCTCCAGCCCGCAGCTGGCGCAGATTACGCTGTTTGGCGAGGCGCTTCAGCCTGGCCGCGGCGGGGTGATTGCCGTGCTGCTGGTGGTCATTCTGATGTGCTGGATCGAGAAAAAGCTGCGCGCGGTGCTGCCAGGCTCGATTGAGCTGATCCTCAACCCGCTGCTGACCACATTGATTACCGGGAGCGTGGCGATTGTGGCGCTGCAACCGTTAGGCGGCGCCATCTCTGAAGCCATCGCCCACGGCGCGTCTCTGGCTATCGATCGCGGTGGGTTATTGGTGGGGGCTGTGCTGTCCGGAACCTTCCTGCCGTTAGTGCTGACCGGTTTGCATCAGGGGCTAGTGCCGATTCATGTCGAACTGGTACAGGCGCACGGCTATAACGCCCTGCTGCCGATCCTGTCGATGGCGGGCGTTGGGCAGGTCGGCGCGGCCATCGCGGTGCTGATGAAAACCCGCAACGCACGTCTGAAAAAGGTCATTAAAGGGGCGTTGCCGGTCGGGTTGCTCGGTATCGGCGAGCCGCTGATTTTCGGCGTTACGCTGCCGCTGGGCAAGCCGTTCCTGGCCGCCTGTCTCGGTGGCGCGGTGGGCGGGGCGTTGATTAGCTACTGGAAAGTGGCGACCGTTATCACCTTCGGGATTTCCGGTTTACCGCTGGCATTAACCATCGTGACCGGAAAAGTGATGCTCTATCTGTTAGGCTATCTGGTAGCGGTGATCGCCGGGTTCCTGTTTACCTGGCTATTAGGATTCAACGACCCAGAGGAGTAAGGTTTGGCAAATCACGAGCGTCGCGTTGTCTTTTTTGATCTGGATGGAACGCTGCATCAGCAGGATATGTTCGGCACCTTTATGCGCTATCTGCTGCGGCGCCAGCCCCTTAACGCGTTGCTGGTATTGCCCCTTTTACCCGTTATTGGCATCGCGCTACTGGTGAAAGGCCGTTCAGCGCGCTGGCCGATGAGCCTGCTGCTCTGGGGATGCACGTTTGGTCATAGCGAAGCGCGTCTTAAGCAGCTTGAACAGGATTTTGCCCACTGGTTTCGCGGGCACGTCGCCGCGTTTCCCGTGGTCCAGGCGCGCCTGACCAGCTATCTCGACGCCAACGATGCCGATATCTGGCTGATTACCGGCTCCCCGCAGACGCTGGTAGAGCAGGTCTATTATGATACGCCCTGGCTGCCGCGCGTAAACCTTATCGCCACGCAGATCGCGCGCGGCTACGGCGGCTGGGTGCTTACCCTGCGCTGCCTCGGACATGAAAAAGTGGTGCAGCTGGAGAAACGCATCGGTACGCCGCTGCGTCTGTACAGCGGCTACAGCGACAGCAAGCAGGACAACCCGCTTCTCTATTTTTGTCAGCACCGCTGGCGCGTCACCCCTCTGGGCGAACTTCAGCAACTCGAATAGTCTTATCTGTACCGGCTGTGTATAATGCCGCCCGCTTTTCGACTGGAGTATCAGCCCTTGTCCAACCCTGAACACAATCATGAATACTGGATGCGCCACGCGCTGGCGCTGGCTCAGCGCGCCTGGGAAGAGGGCGAAGTTCCCGTGGGCGCGGTGCTGGTCCATAACAATCAGGTAATTGGTGAAGGGTGGAACCGTCCGATTGGCCGTCACGATCCTACCGCGCATGCTGAAATTATGGCGCTGCGTCAGGGCGGACTGGTGCTGCAAAACTATCGTCTGCTTGATACCACCCTGTACGTCACCCTTGAACCGTGCGTGATGTGCTCCGGGGCGATGGTGCATAGCCGAATCGGTACGCTGGTGTTTGGCGCGCGGGATGAAAAAACGGGCGCTGCTGGTTCACTGATGGACGTGCTTGGGCATCCGGGGATGAACCACCAGGTGAAAACTATCGGCGGGGTACTTGCACAAGAATGTTCGGGTCTGTTAAGTGACTTTTTTCGAATGCGTCGGCTGCAGAAAAAGCAACAAAAGGCAGAATTGAAACCGCAGGGTGATTAAGCTCGTCCGGTGCGACCACCGGATAGCTTTCAGCCAGCTGTTGCGCCTCGGCCGCCTCTTTTTCTTTCTCCAGCAGATATCCCACCAGGCTTATCTGATACTTACGAATATTTTCCACGTAGGCATACGCTTCATGCCCGCGCGCATAGCCGTACGTCAGCTTCTGGTACCACTGTTTCTGGCTAAGCAGCGGCAGGCGCTGTTTTACATCTGACCAGCTGTCCGGGTTACCTTTGGTTTTTGCCGTCAGCGTCCGCGCGTCGAGCATATGGGCATAACCCATGTTATAGGCGGCCAGCGCAAACCAGATCCGCTCCCCTTCAGGAACCGTCTCCGGCACTTTCGCCATCATATCCTGTAAATATTGCGCGCCGCCGCTGATGCTCTGTTCCGCATCGGTTCGATCGCTAATGCCGAGGCTCTGCGCGGTATTTTTGGTCAGCATCATCAACCCGCGCACGCCCGTGGGGGAGGTGGCCTGAGCATCCCAGTGCGATTCCTGGTAGGAAATTGCCGCCAGTAACTTCCAGTCAATCTCCTGAGCGTACTTCTCGAACAGCGGTTGCAGGTCCGGCAGCACGCTATCCACCGCGCGCAGGAAGGAGCGGGTGTCAACGTAATCAAAATCGTCACCGTGACCGAGATATTTCTCTTCCAGACGCGCCAGGGTGCCGTCTTCATTGATGGAATTAAAGAAATCGAGCATAGCCGCAGAGACGGTTTGATCGTCATCTAACTGGGTAAACCAGGTTACCGGCTGTTCATCGGTCACATCCAGCGCCACGGCGATTTCAGGATGAACGCGCTGGAAAAGGCTGATCGCCACCGAATCAGCAATGGTATAGGCCAGCTTTTTATCTTTTACCTGCTCCAGCAATTCGGTAGTGCCGAGTTTAGGATCGACCGTCCAGCTGAGGTTCGGGTATTTTTTCTCTTTCAACGCCCGCAGATCGTCAATCACCACATGGCCCGGCGCAATGGTCAATTGCTGGTCGGTAATGTCGGCCAGTGAGCGCGGGCGCAAGCTACCCACACGATAAACCACCTGCTGCGACACAGAGTAATAGGTCGGGCCCGGCTGATAATTTTTGCTGCGTTCGCTGTTGTACACCAGACCTGCGGCGAGAATATCGGCACGGTCATGGTCTAAATCATCAAACAGCTGGTTGATGTTCTGCCGCACGGTGACTTTAAGCTTCACGCCCAGATAGTCCGCAAACAGCTGTGCCAGTTCGTAATCAAGACCAATGGTTTTACCGTTGATATCGTCGTATATAAGCGGAGAGGAGAGGGTACTGACGCGCAACTCCCCCCGCTCCTGAATAGCGGCGATACGGTTTTCGGCTTTGCCGAACCAGGGGATAGACGGCCAGAGGGCCACTGCCAGCAGCAACGTAACAATGCCGATGAGCAGATAATTAATCTTTAATTTTTTCAATTAGTTAATTCTCTGCGACGCCGGTTGCCTCAGTGTGCTGTAGTCATGTTAAGAGTAGAGTTTGCCATTGATTGAGCGGCATTTTGCGCAAAGTAGCGCCAGTTGGCAACCAATTAGAGAGACAGGTCACATCTATTGTTAAACAAAAAGGATGATTTTATTTCGACGCAAACGGTTTCGTCGGCGCTCAGGATTCTCTATAATGACGCCCGTTTTCCCCCCTTGCGCACACTGTAAGCGCCCCGGCGCTTCGAAGACGAGAGACTTATGATGGAAATTCTGCGTGGTTCGCCTGCACTGTCTGCCTTCCGTATTAATAAACTGCTGGCACGTTTTCAGGCGGCCGACCTTCCGGTAAGCAATATTTACGCTGAGTATGTCCATTTTGCTGACCTGAATGCCCCCCTGAATGCAGAGGAGCGCGTACAGCTGGAACGTCTGCTTAAATATGGCCCAAGCCTGAGCAGCCATACGCCGACCGGCAAATTAATCCTCGCCACGCCACGTCCTGGCACCATCTCCCCCTGGTCTTCCAAAGCCACCGACATCGCTCACAACTGCGGCCTGAGCCAGATTAACCGTCTGGAGCGCGGCGTGGCGTACTATGTGGAAGCGTCAACCCTGAGCGACGCGCAGTGGCAGGCCGTCACAGCGGAGCTGCACGACCGCATGATGGAGAGCGTGTTTGACTCTCTGGATGATGCGCAGAAACTGTTCTCCCACCATCAGCCTGCGCCGGTACAGAGCGTGGATCTGCTGGGGCAGGGGCGTCAGGCGCTGATCGACGCAAACCTGCGTCTTGGTCTGGCGCTCGCAGAAGATGAAATCGACTACCTTCAGGATGCATTCGTTAAGCTGAATCGCAACCCGAACGACATCGAACTGTATATGTTCGCGCAGGCCAACTCCGAGCACTGCCGCCACAAAATTTTCAACGCCGACTGGATTATCGACGGCGAACAGCAGCCGAAGTCGCTGTTCAAAATGATCAAAAACACCATGGAGCAAACCCCTGACCACGTGCTGTCTGCCTATAAAGACAACGCCGCGGTGATGGAAGGTTCCGAGGTGGGCCGCTTCTTCGCCGACCGCGAAGCAGGGCGCTATGACTTCCACCAGGAGCCTGCGCATATCCTGATGAAAGTGGAAACCCACAACCACCCGACGGCCATCTCTCCGTGGCCGGGTGCGGCGACCGGCTCCGGCGGTGAAATCCGTGACGAAGGTGCGACCGGTCGCGGCGCGAAACCAAAAGCGGGTCTGGTCGGTTTCTCCGTTTCCAACCTGCGTATTCCGGGCTTTGAACAGCCGTGGGAAGAAGATTTCGGCAAGCCAGAGCGCATTGTGACCGCGCTGGATATCATGACCGAAGGCCCGCTGGGCGGCGCGGCGTTCAACAATGAATTTGGTCGTCCGGCGCTGAACGGTTACTTCCGTACCTACGAAGAGAAAGTGGACAGCCACAACGGCGAAGAGCTGCGCGGCTACCACAAACCCATCATGCTGGCGGGCGGGATCGGCAACATTCGCGCCGATCACGTGCAAAAAGGTGAGATCGTCGTGGGCGCGAAGCTGATCGTGCTCGGCGGCCCGGCAATGAACATTGGTCTGGGCGGTGGTGCAGCCTCGTCTATGGCTTCCGGCCAGTCTGATGCGGATCTCGACTTCGCGTCCGTGCAGCGCGACAACCCGGAAATGGAGCGCCGCTGTCAGGAAGTGATCGACCGCTGCTGGCAGCTCGGCGATGCCAACCCGATTCTGTTTATCCACGACGTGGGCGCGGGTGGGCTCTCTAACGCCATGCCTGAGCTGGTGAGCGACGGCGGTCGCGGCGGGCGCTTCAACCTGCGCGATATCCTGAGCGATGAGCCAGGCATGAGCCCGCTGGAAATCTGGTGTAACGAATCCCAGGAGCGCTACGTGCTGGCTGTTGCTGCCGATCAGCTGCCGCTGTTTGACGAGCTGTGCCGCCGCGAGCGCGCGCCGTATGCCGTCATCGGTGAAGCGACCGAAGAGCAGCACCTGACTCTCAGTGATACCCATTTCGACAACCAGCCGATCGATCTGCCGCTCGACGTGCTTCTCGGCAAAACGCCGAAGATGACCCGCGACGTTACAACCCGCAAAGCGGCGGGTAAAGCGCTGGATCGTCAGGGCATTATTGTGGCGGAAGCGGTTAACCGCGTGCTGCACCTGCCTGCGGTGGCGGAGAAAACCTTCCTGGTCACCATCGGCGACCGTACCGTGACCGGTATGGTGTCACGCGATCAGATGGTCGGCCCGTGGCAGATCCCGGTCGCTAACTGCGCCGTGACCACCGCGAGCCTCGACAGCTACTACGGCGAAGCGATGGCGCTGGGTGAACGCACCCCGGTGGCTCTGCTGGACTTCGCCGCTTCTGCCCGTCTGGCGGTCGGTGAAGCGCTGACCAATATCGCCGCGACGCAGATTGGCGACATCAAACGCATCAAACTTTCCGCGAACTGGATGGCCGCTGCCGGTCACCCTGGCGAAGACGCGGGCTTGTATGAAGCGGTAAAAGCGGTGGGTGAAGAGCTGTGTCCTGCGCTCGGCCTGACCATTCCGGTGGGTAAAGACTCCATGTCGATGAAAACCCGCTGGCAGGAAGGCAGCGAGCAGCGCGAGATGACTTCGCCTCTGTCGCTGGTGATCACCGCGTTTGCGCGCGTGGAAGACGTGCGTCATACCGTTACGCCGCAGCTTTCCACTGAAGATAACGCCCTGCTGCTGATTGACCTCGGCAAAGGCCATAACGCGCTGGGTGCCACCGCGCTGGCACAGGTTTACCGCCAGCTCGGCGAAAAGCCAGCCGACGTGCGGGACGTCGCACAGTTGAAAGGCTTCTACGACGCAATTCAGGCGCTGGTGGCGCAGCGTAAGCTGCTTGCCTACCATGATCGTTCCGATGGCGGCCTGCTGGTGACGCTGGCAGAGATGGCCTTCACCGGCCACTGCGGCGTTGAAGCAAACATTGCAACGCTTGGCGAAGACCGCCTGGCGGCGCTGTTTAACGAAGAGCTTGGCGCGGTCATTCAGGTACGCGCCGCAGATCGCGACGCGGTGGAAGCGATTCTGGCGCAGCACGGTCTTGCAGACTGCGTGCACTATCTCGGTAAAGCGGTGCAGGGCGACCGCTTCGTGATTGAAGCCGACGGCCACCCGGTGTTCAGCGAAAGCCGCACCACGTTGCGTATGTGGTGGGCGGAAACCACCTGGCAGATGCAGCGCCTGCGTGACAACCCGGAATGTGCCGATCAGGAGCATAACGCGAAGGCGAACGACAACGATCCTGGCCTGAACGTGAAGCTCACCTTCGACATCAACGAAGACATTGCCGCGCCGTTCATTGCGACCGGTGCGCGTCCGAAAGTGGCCGTGCTGCGCGAGCAGGGCGTTAACTCCCACGTTGAGATGGCAGCGGCCTTCCACCGGGCGGGCTTTGACGCCATCGACGTCCACATGAGCGACCTGCTGGCAGGGCGTACCGGGCTGGATGATTTCCAGGCACTGGTAGCCTGCGGGGGGTTCTCCTACGGTGACGTGCTGGGCGCGGGCGAAGGCTGGGCGAAGTCCATCCTGTTCAACAGCCGCGTACGTGACGAGTTTGAAACCTTCTTCCACCGTCCGCAGACGCTGGCGCTGGGCGTGTGTAACGGCTGCCAGATGATGTCTAACCTGCGCGAGCTGATCCCGGGCAGCGAAGCCTGGCCGCGCTTTGTGCGTAACCAGTCTGACCGCTTTGAAGCGCGCTTCAGCCTGGTAGAAGTAACCCAAAGCCCGTCTCTGCTGTTGCAGGGGATGGTCGGTTCGCAGATGCCAATCGCGGTTTCGCACGGTGAAGGTCAGGTTGAAGTCCGTGATGCGGCGCACCTGGCTCAGCTTGAAAGCAAAGGACTGGTGGCGCTGCGCTTTGTTGATAACTTTGGCAAGGTCACCGAAACCTATCCGGCTAACCCGAACGGTTCGGCAAATGGCATTACCGCGGTCACCAGCGAAAGCGGTCGGGTGACGATTATGATGCCGCACCCGGAGCGTGTCTTCCGTACCGTGAGCAACTCCTGGCATCCGGAAAACTGGGGCGAGGACAGCCCGTGGATGCGCATTTTCCGCAACGCACGTAAACAACTAGGTTAAGTTTCTACGCCCTGACTGTAGGCCCGGTAAGCGCGAGCGCCACCGGGCTTTTTTGTCTCTGTCGCAAAATCGCGACAACTCTCTGGTCTGAGTGTCTCCAAAAGGAGACATTTAACCTGTTGATTTATATGCGGCAGGACAGGTTTCCGTTAAGGTGTTGCTTAATAGCGACACTTAGCCTGGAAATCATTCACGTAACAATCAATACGTTTTGATAATAAAAATATTACTAATCATAAGGATAGCATTAATTTTTGCAATCTGGCACGCGTGTTGCATAATAGTAACCAGTGGCTCATTCACCTTCTTATGTCAGCCCCTTCGGGACGTGCTACATAAACTTCGAATGACGCACAAAAAGGTGCCTGCCGTCCAACTACTGATTATTGCAATGCTTTATCAGGCCAGGGCGAAACGTCGAGTTAGGCACCGCCTTATTCCATGACAAAGCCGGGTTTTTACCCGGCTTTGTTGTATCTGAAGGGCAGACTCAGTTACGCTCTCCTCAAACCCGGATGAAGAGAGTAATGTGTTGAAACGCTGGCCCGCTTTCCCTCGCTCCCTGCGACAGCTCGTTATGATGGCCTTCCTGCTGATCCTGCTACCTTTGCTGGTTCTGGCCTGGCAGGCCTGGCAAAGCCTGAACGCGTTAAGTGCACAGGCGGCCCTGACTAACCGCACCACGCTTATTGATGCTCGCCGTAGCGAGGCGATGACCAACGCCGCGCTTGAGATGGAGCGTAGCTATCGCCAGTACTGCGTGCTGGACGATCGCACGCTGGAGAGGGTCTATCAGAACCAGCGTAAACGCTACAGCGAAATGCTGGACGCCCACGCCGGGGTGCTGCCAGATGACAAACTCTATCAGGCGCTGCGTCAGGATCTGAACGATCTGGCGCAGCTCCAGTGCAAAAACAGCGGTCCTGATGCCGCCGCCGCCGCCCGACTTGAAGCCTTCGCGAACGCCAATACGGAGATGGTTCAGTCCACCCGTACGGTTATCTTTTCCCGTGGTCAGCAGCTCCAGCAGGAGATTGCCGAGCGCGGCCAGTTCTTCGGCTGGCAGGCGCTGGTGCTGTTCCTCGTCAGCCTGGGGCTGGTGCTGCTCTTTACCCGCATGATCATCGGCCCCGTGAAGGGGATCCAGCGGATGATTAACCGCCTGGGGGAGGGTAAATCTCTCGGGGATACGGTCGTTTTTAAAGGCCCGCGCGAGCTGCGCTCGGTCGGTCAACGCATCATCTGGCTTTCAGAGCGCCTGGCGTGGCTGGAATCGCAGCGCCACCAGTTCCTGCGCCATATCTCACACGAACTCAAAACGCCGCTGGCCAGCATGCGTGAAGGTACGGAACTGCTGGCCGACGAAGTGGCGGGGCCGTTAACCCCTGAGCAAAAAGAGATCGTGGCGATTCTGGATGCCAGCAGCCGCAATTTACAAAAGCTTATTGAACAACTGCTGGACTATAACCGCAAGCTGGCGGATGGTGCTGTGGTGCTTGAAAGCGTTGAGATTGAACCGCTGGTGGACATGGTGATCTCCGCCCATAGCCTGCCAGCAAGAGCTAAAATGATGCATACCCAGGTGGAACTCAACGCGCCAGCCTGTCTTGCAGAACCGATGCTGTTAATGAGCGTACTGGATAATCTTTATTCCAATGCGGTGCACTATGGTACTGAATCCGGTACCATTTATATCAGAAGCAATAACAACGGTTCGCGGGTATTTATTGACGTAGCGAATACCGGAAGCCCGATTCCGGATGATGAAAAAACGATGATCTTTGAACCCTTCTTCCAGGGGAGTCATCAGCGAAAAGGTGCGGTAAAAGGAAGTGGTCTGGGGCTGAGTATTGCCCGCGACTGCATACGACGCATGCAGGGTGAGCTTAACATCGTGAGTGATGAACGCGCCGATGTCTGTTTTCGTATCGAACTGCCGCTTGAGCCGGAAAAATCAATGAAATGAATAACAACCTGGTGAGTATGTCACACGTCTTTTACCGCGCATTGCGCGCGGTGTTTTCCAGCAAAAATGTGCGCCTCAGCCTGCCCTGCTTACTGCTGGCAGGCTGTGTAACCCATGCACCGAAAAGTGCAATTAGCCACAAACAGGAAGATAGATGGCCGCAAAAACAGCTGGCTGATTTCCTTTCGACACGTTGCGATGATATCTGGAGCCTGTCGGGGCGTGATGTTGAATCCAACCCTCTTTTCTGGCTGCGCGGAATAGACTGCGCCCAGCGGCTGGCGCCCGCTGAGGCCCGTGCCCAGGCGGCGATGCTGGTGGACGATACCTGGCAGGACGCATTTAAACGCGGGATCGTGATGGCGGATGCCAGAATCACGCCTGTCGAACGCCGCGCCAACGTGACGCGGCTGGATACTTACGTGATCAATATTCCCCCGCAGGTGCGCCCGGTCTATCAGCTCTGGCGGGACGGACAAACCCTGCAATTACAGCTGTCTGAAGAGCGTTTCCGCTACAGCAAATTGCAGCAGTCAAGCGACAGCGAGCTTGATGCGCTTCGCCAGCAGCAGGAGTCGCTGCGCGAGCAGCTGGAAACCACCACCCGCAAGCTCGAAAATCTGACCGATATCGAAAGACAGCTCTCGACGCGTAAGCCGGCAGGCAGCTATCTGCCCGATGGGTCGAAAGGCAACTCTGCCACGACGCCAGACAGTGAGACGCCGAAACAAGAGGATGTGAAGCCATGACAAGCCGTAAACCTGCCCATCTGTTACTGGTGGATGACGATCCCGGGCTGTTAAAGCTGCTGGGGATGCGTCTGGTCAGCGAAGGCTACAGCGTGGTCACCGCTGAAAGTGGGCAGGAGGGGCTGAAAGTGCTCAGCCGTGAGAAAATCGATCTGGTGATCAGCGATTTGCGCATGGATGAAATGGATGGCCTGCAACTGTTCACGGAGATCCAGAAGCAGCAGCCCGGGATGCCGGTGATTATCCTCACCGCTCACGGATCTATTCCTGATGCGGTGGCCGCGACGCAGCAGGGGGTATTCAGCTTCCTCACCAAACCGGTGGATAAAGACGCCCTCTATAAAGCGATCGACAGCGCCCTTGAGCACGCAGCGCCATCCGGCGACGACGCC
Source organism: Enterobacter cloacae complex sp. SYL003 (assembly GCF_049236925.1). Classification (NCBI taxonomy): domain Bacteria; kingdom Pseudomonadati; phylum Pseudomonadota; class Gammaproteobacteria; order Enterobacterales; family Enterobacteriaceae; genus Enterobacter; species Enterobacter cloacae complex sp. SYL003. The sequence goes on from NZ_JBMKJK010000002.1 coordinate 37,762, forward strand.
TGGCGTGAATCCATCGTGACGCGTAGCCCTGTGATGCTGCGCCTGCTGGAACAGGCGCGGATGGTGGCGCAATCCGACGTTAGCGTGCTGATCAACGGCCAGAGCGGGACCGGGAAAGAGATCCTCGCCCAGGCGATCCACAACGCCAGCCCGCGCAGTAAAAATGCTTTTATTGCCATTAACTGTGGCGCGTTGCCGGAACAGCTGCTCGAATCAGAGCTCTTCGGCCATGCCCGCGGCGCCTTTACCGGCGCGGTGAGCAGCCGTGAAGGGCTGTTCCAGGCGGCTGAGGGGGGCACGCTGTTCCTTGATGAAATTGGCGATATGCCCGCGCCGCTGCAGGTCAAATTGCTGCGCGTGTTGCAGGAGCGGAAAGTGCGTCCGCTCGGCAGCAACCGCGATATCGATATCAACGTGCGTATTATTTCCGCCACCCACCGTGATTTACCCAAGGTGATGGCGCGCAACGAGTTCCGCGAAGATCTCTACTATCGACTGAATGTCGTCAACCTGAAAATCCCGGCGCTGGCCGAGCGTGCGGAAGATATCCCGCTGCTGGCAAATCACCTTTTGCGCCAGGCCGCTGACCGCCACAAACCATTTGTGCGCGCGTTCTCCACCGATGCGATGAAACGCCTGATGACCGCAAGCTGGCCGGGTAACGTACGCCAGCTGGTGAACGTGATTGAGCAGTGCGTGGCGTTGACGTCATCGCCGGTGATCAGCGATGCGCTGGTGGAGCAGGCGCTCGAGGGGGAAAACACGGCCTTACCGACGTTTGCGGAAGCGCGAAATCAGTTCGAGCTGAACTATCTGCGCAAGCTGCTGCAAATCACCAAAGGCAACGTGACCCACGCGGCGCGCATGGCCGGGCGTAACCGTACCGAGTTCTATAAATTGCTCTCACGCCACGAGCTGGAAGCGAACGATTTTAAAGAGTAATACCGCAAAATTCGCCTGAATATGATACTGTGAGCAACCGATTACGAGGCTGCTTACTGGCAAGAGTTTAAGGACCCACCATGAAAAAAATTGATGCGATTATTAAACCTTTCAAACTGGATGATGTACGTGAAGCGCTGGCAGAAGTAGGCATCACCGGGATGACCGTAACTGAAGTGAAAGGTTTTGGTCGTCAGAAGGGCCACACCGAGCTATACCGTGGCGCAGAGTACATGGTGGACTTTCTGCCGAAAGTGAAAATCGAGATCGTGGTGAGCGATGATATCGTCGATACCTGTGTGGATACCATCATCCGCACGGCGCAGACCGGTAAAATTGGCGACGGGAAAATCTTCGTCTTTGACGTGGCGCGCGTGATCCGTATCCGTACCGGCGAAGAAGACGACGCGGCGATTTAACATTCTTGCCGGGTGGCGCTGCGCTTACCCGGCCTACAGAACCCTTCGCAGGTCCGTGCAAGCGCAGCGCCGCCGGGCGATTACAGCACTTTATGCGGGCCGAAACATTCGTAATGAATGTTGTCTTTGTTCACGCCCAGGTCTACCAGCTGCTTCGCGGCATACTGCATAAACGCTACCGGCCCACACACGTAGAACTGCATCCCCGGTGCGCTAAACGCCCCTTCGTGCTGCCCTAAATTCATCAGGCCTTCGCTGTCAAAACGTGCCGCTGCGCGGTCAGCTTCCGTGGGTAAACGATACCAGGTATGCGCGGTAAAGTGTGGCAGACCCGCTCCGAGCGCTTTCACTTCATCTGCAAAGGCGTGCACATCACCGTTTTCGGCCGCGTGGAACCAGTTAACCTGCGCGCTGTGGTTTGATTTTGCCAGCGTATCCAGCATCGCCAGCATTGGCGTTTGACCAACACCTGCGGAAATCAGCGTCACCGGGGTACCCGATTCCACCGCCATAAAGAAATCACCCGCTGGCGCGGCCAGATGAACGATATCACCCACGCTGGCGACGTTATGCAGCCAGCTGGATACCTGACCGCCTTCCTCACGTTTAACCGCAATGCGATAGCCTTTGCCGTCTGGCTTGCGGGTCAGGGAGTACTGGCGAATCTCCTGGTGCGGGAAGCCTTCAGGCTTCAGCCAGACGCCCAGATACTGCCCCGGCTGGTAATCGGCAACTGGCTGGCCGTCCACCGGCTCAAACTCAAAGCTGGTGATCAGTGCGCTGCGCGGGGTTTTCTCAACAATGCTGAAAGCACGCGTGCCTTCCCAGCCGCCATTCTTGCTGGCGTTTTCGCTGTAGATCTGCGCTTCACGGTTGATGAACACGTTTGCCAGCACGCCGTATGCCTTACCCCAGGCATCCAGCACTTCCTGGCCCGGGCTGAACATTTCGTCCAGGGTTGCCAGCAGGTGACTGCCCACGATGTTGTACTGCTCAGGTTTGATCTGGAAGCTGGTGTGCTTCTGCGCGATTTTTTCCACCGCAGGCAGCAGAGCCGGCAGGTTTTCGATGTTGCTGGCATAGGCGGCAATAGCGTTAAACAGTGCTTCGCGCTGATCGCCGTTACGCTGGTTGCTCATGTTGAAAATCTCTTTGAGCTCCGGGTTATGCGCGAACATGCGATCGTAGAAATGAGCGGTCAGTTTAGGACCCGTTTCAACCAGCAGGGGGATTGTGGCTTTCACGGTAGCGATGGTTTGGGCGTCGAGCATAGCAGCTTCCTTCTGATGTTACTTTAATGATGTATTTTATATGCATCTTATAAAAATACCCCTGCAATGTAAATGGTTCTTTGCATCGTGAAAAATATGCATCACAAAGCTGAAAAGAAATCCGTTGAGAATGGCGAGAGCTTTATTGCTCAAACCCTTGCGTGGTGTGGAGGTAAACGTTTGCGTAAAATCGTTTGTCAAGACCTGTTATCGCAGAACTATTCAGTTATACTGTTGCCCGTCGTCCAACAGGACTGCCTTTTCAGGCCAAAAATTTACTTGTTAGCTGAGTCAGGAGATGCGGATGTTAAAGCGTGAAATGAACATTGCCGATTATGATGCCGAACTGTGGCAGGCTATGGAGCAGGAAAAAGTACGTCAGGAAGAGCACATCGAACTGATCGCCTCCGAAAACTACACCAGCCCGCGCGTGATGCAGGCGCAGGGTTCTCAGCTGACCAACAAATATGCTGAAGGTTATCCGGGCAAGCGCTACTACGGCGGTTGCGAATACGTTGATATCGTTGAGCAGCTGGCGATTGACCGTGCGAAAGAACTCTTTGGCGCTGACTACGCGAACGTCCAGCCGCACTCTGGCTCTCAGGCTAACTTCGCTGTTTACACCGCGCTATTGCAGCCGGGCGATACCGTTCTGGGTATGAACCTGGCGCAGGGCGGCCACCTGACTCACGGCTCTCCGGTTAACTTCTCTGGCAAACTGTACAACATCATCCCTTACGGTATTGATGAGTCCGGTAAAATTGACTACGAAGACATGGCGAAGCAGGCCAAAGAGCACAAGCCGAAGATGATCATCGGTGGCTTCTCTGCTTACTCCGGCATCGTTGACTGGGCAAAAATGCGTGAAATCGCTGACAGCATCGGCGCGTACCTGTTCGTCGACATGGCGCACGTTGCCGGTCTGATTGCCGCTGGCGTTTACCCGAACCCGGTTCCACATGCGCACGTTGTGACCACCACCACCCACAAAACCCTGGCGGGTCCACGCGGTGGCCTGATCCTGGCGAAAGGCGGTGACGAAGAGCTGTACAAAAAGCTGAACTCCGCCGTGTTCCCAAGCGCCCAGGGCGGCCCGCTGATGCACGTTATCGCCGCGAAAGCCGTCGCGCTGAAAGAAGCGATGGAGCCAGAGTTCAAGGTTTATCAGCAGCAGGTTGCTAAGAACGCCAAAGCGATGGTGGAAGTGTTCCTGAACCGCGGTTACAAAGTGGTGTCCGGTGGGACTGAAAACCACCTGTTCCTGCTGGATTTGGTCGATAAGAACCTGACCGGTAAAGAAGCTGACGCAGCCCTCGGCCGCGCCAACATCACCGTGAACAAAAACAGCGTGCCAAACGATCCGAAGAGCCCGTTCGTGACTTCCGGTATCCGTATCGGTTCTCCGGCCGTAACTCGCCGTGGCTTTAAAGAAGCGGAAGTGAAAGAACTGGCGGGCTGGATGTGTGACGTTCTGGACAACATCAATGACGACGCGGTTATCGAGCGAGTTAAAGGTAAAGTTCTGGACATCTGCGCACGCTTCCCGGTGTACGCATAATTCTCTGCGTTTCAGAATTGAAAAAGGCCGCTCATGCGGCCTTTTTTTATGGGCTAACGTCGGTCGAGGGAGATGGCCCCCGGCCCGGTTATCGCCAGCAAAATAAAGGCGCCAGCGATACTCACATTTTTATAGAAGTTAATCATATTTGGCAGGACCGCATCGCCCGTCATTTCCCAGTAGTGGTGTCCAATCACCGCCGTTCCCAGCGTATAGAAGACAAAGATCACCGCGAGGGGGCGGGTAAAAAAGCCCAGAACGATCAGAATCGCGGCGGGGATTTCCATTACCACCGCAATAATCGCGGCCAGCATGGGCATGGGGGCGCCGAGCGACGTCATGTACTGAACGGTGCCGCTAAACCCCGTCAGCTTGGGATAACCGAAAATAATAAACAGGACTACGATAGCAATGCGGGCAATTAAAAGCAGGAGAGAACGAGAGGATCCGAAATCGAAATAACGTAAGCTGTTCATGGCAAACGACCTCTTCAGGCGATGTCTTATAAACGTAATACAGTTTTACCGCTCTCGCCATACGCTGTACGGCTGGTGATGATGTTAATTTTTAGTTAATTTATAGCGCGCTAACGACTTGCTAAAGTCAGGGATTAACGCCAGACTATCGCCTCCATTTCGGGAGGGATTCATGGTCTTGCATTCCACGCGCTGGCTGGCGCTCAGCTATTTCACCTATTTCTTTAGTTACGGTATTTTTTTGCCTTTCTGGAGCGTCTGGCTCAAGGGAATTGGTCTGACGCCTGAGACCATCGGCATCCTGCTGGGCGCGGGGCTGGTGGCACGCTTCCTGGGTAGTCTGCTGATTGCGCCCCGCGTCAGCGATCCCTCCTTACTGATTAAAGCGGTGCGAATTCTGGCCCTGCTGACGCTGGTCTTTGCGGCCTGCTTCTGGGTCAGCCATCAGTTTGCCTGGCTGATGGTGGTAATGGTTGGCTTTAACCTGTTCTTCTCCCCGCTGGTACCGCTGACGGATGCCCTGGCGAACACCTGGCAAAAGCAGATCACCATGGACTATGGCCGCGTGCGCCTGTGGGGATCGATTGCCTTCGTGATTGGCTCTGCGCTGGTCGGGAAACTGGTCAGCCTCTATGACTATCGCGCTATTCTGGCCCTGTTAACGCTCGGCATCGCCTCGATGCTGCTCGGTATGTTGCTGCGTCCGTCGGTGATGCCGCAGGGCGAAAGCCGCCATCAGGAGAGCGCTGGCTGGCCCGCCTGGCGCTCGCTGGTGGCGCAAAGCTGGCGTTTCCTGGCCTGCGTCTGTCTGCTTCAGGGGGCGCATGCGGCCTATTACGGCTTCAGCGCCATCTACTGGCAGGGGGCGGGCTACTCGGCTTCTGCGGTAGGCTACCTGTGGTCGCTCGGCGTGGTAGCGGAGGTCATTATCTTCGCGCTGAGCCAAAAACTGTTCCGTCGTTTCGGGGCGCGTGACCTGCTGCTGCTTTCCGCCGTTTGCGGCGTAGCGCGCTGGGGCATCATGGGCTGGACGACGGATCTGCCGTGGCTGATTGTGGCGCAAATTCTGCACTGCGGAACCTTCACCGTCTGCCATTTGGCGGCGATGCGCTATATCGCGGCGCGAGAGGGTGGGGACGTTATTCGTCTTCAGGCAGTCTATTCAGCGGTGGCGATGGGCGGCAGTATTGCGGTGATGACCGTATTTGCCGGTTTCCTCTATCAGCACCTGGGCCACGGTGTGTTCTGGGTGATGGCGCTGGTCGCTTTACCGGCCATTGTCATCCGCCCTAAAGTCGCTGCTCGCACGTAACTAGGATTCGAGCATAACGCGAATATGTTCCTGCTGCTGCGTGTTCAGGGTCTCAACGGCATGAATGAGCGGCGGCGAGAACAGCGGCAGGGCGGTTGGATAAGGCGTAATAACCAGCGCCGCCTCGCGGGGGGCGCCCTCCTTCTTAAACGCTTCCAGGCTAAGATAACGAATATTGAGCGGCAGCAGCGTCAGCTCGCGAAGCTGCTGCTCAATTAACTCCTCGCAGGCTTTATCTTCCCCCGTTAACAGGACCACCTGTTTTTCATGAAGATCGGTTTCCTGCATCAGCCAGGCACCAAAAATCACCGCCACCAGAGCCATCTCTTCACCGGAGAATCGCAGGCCAAATTCGGCTTCCAGCTCAAACAGCGCCTCTTTAGTGGTGCGCAGCAGCCGGGGGTATAGACGGTGGATCTCTTCCGGCAGACTGTTGTCGATGCCGATGTCAAATAAGGAGCGGTCCAGCGCCTGAGCCAGATGAATATACAGCTGATCGGTCAGCCCTTGCTCATCGCTGAAGTTCATCCCGGTTTGCGCCCGGAAACGGGCAATCATACGCACGATGGCCCGACGCAGGCGCTGATCCTGCTGGTGTTTATCCAGTACCGGGTCGGGTGTGCGGAGCATCATAAACAGCAGCGCCAGGAACAGCTGTTCATCACTGTGCGTTCCCTGCGGGACGCGCCGTTTCCAGTGACGGACAATTTCCTGCGCCGTAAAGTATTCCCCTCTCGATTGCGTCCAGCTGCGCTGAACGGTTGAAAACTCCGGCGTATTGCCCAGATGATGCTGAATAAGACAATATTGCAGATAAAGCTGTAAAAACTGTACGTCGCGGGACTCAAACTGGCGCTGAAGCTTGCGCGCGCAAAAGTTGATAAGCGCCCGAAGGTTCGCATCGTCATAAAGCGGGCGGGCAATGCCGTGCTGTTTGAGCGCGGTTTTTAAGGCAGGGGTAAACTGTTGGGCGACAAAATGTGGACACAGCCGAAGCGCCCTGCGCAGCCAGTGCAGCAGGCACAAACGCTGATTCAGGGCGGAGCCCTCAATACGGTAGCAACCGTCATGGTGCGTGACGATATCAAGCCGATGATAGCGCTGGATTTCATCGCGCGTCTCGGCTATATCTTGCCGTGCCAGGACGTCGTCCACGCCGTTGGCAGCGATTATGCTCTGTGCGGTGACGGCAGCATCGGGCAGGTAAAGCATCAAAAGCACCTGGCAACGGCGCTGCGAACTGGAAAGCACAGATGGAATTTCAAGCGTCGTCATCATCTGTCGGGTATCCAGTGTGAATGTTTGATAAGAATAGCTAAAGGATGGGCGCTGAAAAGCGCGCCGGCAGGCCTTTCATTCAGGATTGCTGGCGAACATCACAGAATTTTTGACGTGAGGAATTGATGCAAACAGTTAAACAAAGCGTGACAGCGTTATTTTTGGCGGTTATCACCTCCGCCGCCAGCGCACATCCTCACAGCTTTATCAGCCTGAAAACCGAACTGGTAACGGACGGCACACAGCTTAGCGGCCTGAAGATGCGCTGGACGATGGATGAAATCACCTCCGCCGACCTGCTGTACGATGCCGGAAACGCAAAGCCCGGCGACGAGATCTGGAAAAAGCTGGCGGCGGAAGTCATGGCCAACGTGCTGGGTCAGCACTACTTCACCGAGTTCTGGCACAACGGACAAAAGGTGAAATTTCTTAACCGTCCCACGGAGTACGGTATGACCCGCGACGGCCATCAGGCGGTGCTGACGTTTATCCTTCCGCTGGCGCACCCTCAGCCGCTGGCCGGGCAGAAGTACAGGTTTTCTACGTTTGACCCAACCTACTATGTCGATATGCATTACACCCAGGACAGCGACGTACAGTTGCCAGAAATATTGCAAAAAAGCTGCAAAATTGCCGTGCACACGCCGACGCCCAGTGAAGAGACGCTGAACTTTGCCGTTTCCCTTGATAAAGAAGATGCGCCTCCAGAAGACATGGAATTAGGAAAACAGTTTGCGCAGGAGGTGACGTTGCAATGTCAGTGATCTCCTCCCCCGTCAGTAAGCCGCGTCGCTGGCTGCACCTCTGGCCTCTGGCGCTCTTTTTGCTGTTAGCGTCTGGCGGCGCGCTCTGGCTGTGGCAGGCATGGCCGCAGGTGATGATGAAAAGTATCCTCTGGCAGCGGGAAGTTAATCAGCAGATGAGCGGGCTGCTGAAAGCCGTGGCGGAAAATCCGTCCAAAGCGGGCGGCTCTCTTCTGGCGTTCAGCTTTATCTATGGCGTGCTGCATGCCCTGGGGCCGGGGCACGGCAAAATCGTCATCACGACCTGGCTTGCCACCCATCCGTCGAAGCTGAAATCGAGTATCGGCCTGACGCTGGCTTCCTCGTTACTTCAGGGCGGTGTGGCAATTGCGCTGGTCGTGGTCGTCCTTTCGCTGCTACAGCTCCCGGCCCGCCAGCTGCATATGAGCAGCTTCTGGCTGGAGAAGGGAAGTTACGCGCTGGTAGGCTTACTGGGGCTGATTCTCTGCTGGCGGGCGCTGAAAAAATTGCGCGCGTTGCTGCAAAAACCAAAATTCAAAATCTTTACGCCGCATCACGTTCACCATAAAAACTGCGGGTGCGGGCATCAGCATCTCCCGACGCAGGAACAATTACAGAATGGTGACGACTGGCGTGCGCGCCTGATGATTGTTCTCTCAATGGGGATGCGTCCATGCTCGGGCGCAATCATGGTGCTGTTGTTCAGCAAAGTGATAGGTGTATTTGGCTGGGGCATGATCTCGGCGCTGGCGATGGCGGCGGGAACATCTCTGACTATCTCTTCGTTAGCCTTGCTGGTGCACAGCTTCCGTCAGCTGGCGGTAAAACTCAGCGGCAATAAAACGCCGGTATTGTGGCGACAGGTTGGCTGGACGACGCTTGCGCTGGCGGGCGGGGTGATTCTGCTGGTGGCTGCGGTCACGATGTGGATGAGCGCGGTGCCGGTGGGAAGGGGGTTGCGGCCTTTTTAGCCATACCTGAGGGGTTTGTAGGCCCGGTAAGCGTAGCGCCACCGGGCTTAACAGACTGGATTAACGCTTCAGCGCATCGCTCAGTTCTTCACGCATGTTTGCCAGCATGGCTTTAACAACGCGCGGGTTACCTGCAACGATGTTGCCGGTAGACATATAGTTATGGCCGCCGGTGAAGTCACAAACAATCGCGCCAGCTTCACGTGCGATCAGCTCGCCCGCCGCGAAGTCCCACGGCTTCAGTGACAGCTCAAAGTAACCGTCAACGCGGCCGGTCGCCACGTAGGCCAGATCCAGTGCAGCAGAGCCGGTGCGACGGAAGTCCGCGCATTCGGTGAACAGTTTGCCGAGGATATTCATATAAGTGGTTGCGTGCTGCTTCGCCTTGAACGGGAAGCCGGTCGCCAGAATCGTGCCGTCCAGATCGCGTGCATTGCTGCAGCGCAGACGGTAGCCGTTCAGCTGCGCGCCCTGACCGCGGGTCGCGGTGAACAGTTCGTTACGCATTGGATCGTAAACAACGGCGACTTCAGTACGGCCTTTGATGCGTACTGCGATAGACACAGAGAAGTGTGGCAGGCGCTTAACGAAGTTGGTGGTGCCATCCAGTGGATCGATAACCCATTGAACATCCTGATCGGTACCTTCATGTTCACCGCTTTCTTCGGTGATGATGGTGTGCTGCGGGTAAGATTTGCGGATCGTTTCGATAATAATCGCTTCGGCGGCTTTATCGACGTTAGTCACGAAATCATTGCTGCCTTTCTGGCTGGTTTCTACGGAGTCTGGGGTTTCGTAGTGTTTGGCAATTACATTACCCGCCTTGCGCGCTGCGCGCACGGCGATGGTCAGCATCGGATGCATCGGTCTCTCTCACTGGATGTTAAAGAACAGGAAAATCGGCGCAGAGTATAGCAGCGGGATCGGATTATGTCTCTCGTTTATGATAATATGCCCGAATATTCTTCAGACACTGAATCCAGACATCTAAAAATTATGCTGCAAAACATTCGAATCGTGCTGGTCGAAACATCGCACACCGGCAACATGGGCTCTGTGGCCCGCGCTATGAAAACCATGGGCTTAACGAACCTGTGGCTGGTTAATCCGCTGGTGAAACCAGACTCTCAGGCTATTGCGCTGGCGGCCGGCGCCAGCGACGTGATCGGGAATGCACAGATTGTGGACACCCTGGACGAAGCCCTGGCCGGTTGCAGTCTGGTGGTGGGGACCAGCGCGCGCTCCCGTACGCTGCCGTGGCCGATGCTGGACCCGCGCGAATGCGGCCTGAAAAGCGTCTCAGAAGCGGAGCAGGCACCGGTTGCGCTGGTGTTTGGTCGTGAACGCGTTGGCCTGACCAACGAGGAACTACAGAAGTGTCACTACCACGTGGCGATTGCCGCCAACCCGGAATACAGCTCGCTTAACCTGGCGATGGCGGTGCAGGTAATCGCCTACGAAGTGCGCATGGCATGGCTGGCGACGCAGGAGAAACAGGTCGAACCTAAAGAAGAGACGGCCTACCCGCTGGTGGACGATCTTGAGCGCTTCTACGGCCACCTGGAGCAGACGCTGCTCTCTACTGGCTTTATCCGCGAAGGTCACCCGGGACAGGTGATGAACAAGCTGCGCCGTATGTTCACCCGCGCGCGTCCGGAAAGCCAGGAGCTGAACATCCTGCGCGGGATCCTGGCGTCTATTGAGCAGAAGAATAAAGAGTAGTGCAGTGTGTTCGCCGGGTGGCGCTGCGCTTACCCGGCCTACAAAGCCCGTAGGCCCGTGCAAGCGCAGCGCCGCCGGGCAAAAAATACGGCACAGAAGGTTAAATACCTGACTAAAACAGTCAAGTAAATAGTTGACCAATTTAGTCAGGAATGTCAGACTTGGCCCTGCTATGCAATACCCCCATTTTACAATAAAAAACCCCGGGCAGGGGCGAGTTTGAGGTTAAGTAAGACATGAGACTGACATCTAAAGGGCGTTATGCCGTGACCGCGATGCTGGACGTTGCGCTCAACTCCGAAGCGGGCCCGGTTCCGTTGGCTGATATTTCTGAACGACAGGGGATCTCCCTCTCTTATCTGGAACAGCTGTTCTCCAGACTGCGTAAAAATGGACTGGTGTCCAGCGTTCGTGGCCCGGGCGGCGGTTATCTGCTGGGTAAAGACGCGGGCAGTATTGCGGTTGGCGAAGTGATTAGCGCAGTTGACGAATCCGTTGACGCGACCCGTTGCCAGGGCAAAGGCGGCTGCCAGGGCGGCGATAAATGCCTGACCCACGCGCTGTGGCGCGATCTGAGCGACCGTCTGACCGGCTTCCTGAATAACATCACCCTGGGTGAGCTGGTTAATAACCAGGAAGTTCTGGATGTTTCTGGTCGTCAGCACAGTCAGGATTCACAACGCAGCACCCGCACGCAGGACGCCATCGACGTTAAACTGCGCGCGTAATTAAAAAGATAAGTATTCAGAATCAGGCCGGGGTGGTCACACCCCGCGTACTCGGTCGTACATCCAGCCGGTTGCCTGATTCCTTGCATTGAAGCGATGTACGGAGTTTATAGAGCAATGAAATTACCGATTTATCTCGACTACTCCGCAACCACGCCGGTGGACCCGCGTGTTGCCGAGAAAATGATGCAGTGTCTGACCCTGGACGGAAACTTTGGTAACCCAGCTTCCCGTTCACACCGTTTTGGCTGGCATGCTGAAGAGGCGGTTGATATCGCCCGTAATCAGATTGCTGACCTGGTCGGTGCCGACCCGCGTGAAATTGTTTTCACCTCCGGTGCGACCGAATCCGACAACCTGGCGATCAAAGGTGCAGCCAACTTTTATCAGAAAAAAGGCAAGCACATCATCACCAGCAAAACCGAACACAAAGCCGTGCTGGACACCTGCCGTCAGCTGGAGCGTGAAGGGTTCGAAGTGACTTACCTGGCGCCGCAGAGCAACGGGATCATCGACCTGAAAGAGCTCGAAGCGGCGATGCGTGATGACACCATTCTGGTTTCCATCATGCACGTTAACAACGAAATCGGTGTTGTGCAGGACATCGCCACCATCGGCGAAATGTGCCGTGCGCGCGGCATCATCTACCACGTGGATGCGACCCAGAGCGTGGGCAAACTGCCTATCGACCTGAGCCAGCTGAAAGTGGACCTGATGTCCTTCTCCGGTCACAAAATCTATGGCCCTAAAGGCATCGGCGCGCTGTACGTTCGTCGCAAGCCACGTATCCGCATCGAAGCACAGATGCACGGCGGCGGTCACGAGCGCGGCATGCGTTCCGGTACTTTGCCTGTTCACCAGATTGTGGGCATGGGCGAAGCGTATCGCATCGCGAAAGAAGAGATGGAAAGCGAGATGGCACGCCTGCGTACGCTGCGTAACCGTCTGTGGGACGGCGTCAAGGATATGGAAGAAGTCTATCTGAACGGCGATCTCGAGCAGGGCGCGCCGAACATCCTCAACGTCAGCTTCAACTATGTTGAAGGCGAGTCGCTGATCATGGCGCTGAAAGACCTGGCCGTTTCTTCCGGTTCTGCCTGTACGTCTGCAAGCCTGGAGCCATCCTACGTGCTGCGTGCGCTGGGCATGACTGACGAGCTGGCACACAGCTCTATCCGTTTCTCTTTAGGTCGTTTCACTACCGAAGAAGAGATTGACTACACCATCAAACTGGTTCGTAACTCCATCGGCCGTCTGCGCGACCTTTCTCCACTGTGGGAAATGTTCAAGCAGGGCGTGGATCTGAACAGCATTGAATGGTCACATCACTAATCGGTACATAAGGAGAATTCAATCATGGCATACAGCGAAAAAGTTATCGATCATTACGAGAACCCGCGCAACGTTGGCTCTTTTGACAACAGCGACGAATCTGTCGGTAGCGGTATGGTTGGCGCGCCAGCGTGTGGCGACGTGATGAAGTTGCAGATTAAAGTCAACAATGAAGGTATCATTGAAGACGCGCGCTTCAAGACCTACGGCTGCGGTTCTGCTATCGCCTCCAGCTCCCTGGTCACCGAGTGGGTGAAGGGCAAGTCTCTGGACGAAGCACAGGCAATCAAAAACACGGACATTGCTGAAGAACTCGAACTGCCGCCGGTGAAAATTCACTGTTCAATTCTGGCAGAAGACGCGATCAAAGCCGCCATTGCGGATTACAAAAGCAAACGTGAAGCAAAATAATTGAGGTTTGAGTATGTCGATTACCCTTAGCGACAGCGCTGCCGCGCGAGTAAGCTCTTTTCTGGCGAACCGTGGTAAAGGCTTTGGCCTGCGACTGGGCGTACGTACCTCCGGCTGTTCTGGTATGGCTTACGTACTGGAGTTTGTTGACGAACCGGCGTCTGATGACACCGTGTTTGAAGACAAGGGCGTGAAGGTGGTGGTCGATGGCAAAAGCCTGCAATTTCTCAACGGCACTCAGCTGGACTTTGTAAAAGAAGGCCTGAACGAAGGGTTCAAATTTACGAACCCGAACGTCAAAGACGAGTGTGGTTGCGGCGAAAGCTTCCACGTTTAACCGCGTTCCGCTGTTATACCGATTAATTCGTGTTGCAGAAAGGCGGCAAGCGAGTGAATCCCCGGGAGCTTACTTAAGTAAGTGACTGGGGTGAACGAGCGCAGACAACGCATCTGCAGCGCGAAGTAAGAAGGTATAACCCCACCGTGGCTGTGCTGCGCGTGGGGTTTGTTCTAACAGGCTACCCCTGAGATTGTTATGGATTACTTCACTCTCTTCGGACTACCCGCTCAATACCCGATTGATCTCCAGGCGCTGACGATCCGTTTTCAGGATCTCCAGCGTCAGTACCATCCGGATAAATTCGCCAGCGGGACGCAGGCAGAGCAGCTGGCTGCGGTATCACACTCCGCAACCATCAACCAGGCCTGGCAAACGCTGCGTCATCCGCTGGCGCGTGCAGAATATCTGCTCTCGCTCCACGGTTTTGATCTGGCGAGCGAACAGCATACCGTGCGCGACACCGCGTTTCTGATGGAGCAGCTGGAGCTTCGCGAAGAGCTGGATGAAATTGAACAGGCTAAAGACGAAGCGCGTCTGGAACGTTTTCTCCAGCGCGTAAAGGGCATGTTCGATACCCGCCATCAGCAGATGGTTGAGCAACTGAACAACGAGACCTGGGACGTGGCGGCAGACACTGTGCGCAAACTCCGTTTTCTCGATAAACTGCGAAGCAGTGCTGAACAACTCGAAGAAAAGCTGCTCGATTTTTAATTTCGGAAGCAATTATGGCCTTATTACAAATTAGTGAGCCAGGCTTTAGCGCCGCACCGCACCAGCGTCGTCTGGCGGTCGGTATTGACCTGGGCACCACCAATTCTCTCGTGGCGACCGTGCGTAGCGGCCAGGCGGAAACGCTGGCTGACGAGCAGGGCCGCCATCTGCTGCCTTCCGTGGTCCACTACCAGCAGCAGGGTCACGCTGTCGGCTTTGATGCCCGCGCCAATGCCGCGCGCGATCCGGCTAACACCATCAGCTCGGTTAAGCGCATGATGGGCCGCTCGCTGGCGGATATCCAGACCCGTTATCCGCATCTGCCGTACCAGTTACAGGCCAGCGAAAACGGCCTGCCGATGATTGCGACATCTGCCGGTCTGCTGAACCCGATTCGTGTTTCCGCTGACATCCTCAAAGCGCTGGCGGCGCGCGCGACGGCGACGCTCGGTGGCGATCTGGACGGCGTAGTAATCACCGTTCCGGCCTACTTCGACGATGCACAACGTCAGGGCACCAAAGACGCCGCGCGTCTGGCGGGCCTGCACGTGCTGCGTCTGCTGAACGAACCGACAGCGGCAGCCATTGCCTACGGCCTCGATTCCGGTCAGGAAGGGGTGATTGCGGTTTACGATCTCGGCGGCGGGACGTTTGATATCTCTATCCTGCGCTTAAGCCGCGGTGTGTTCGAAGTGCTGGCCACCGGCGGGGATTCCGCGCTCGGCGGCGATGACTTCGACCATCTGCTGGCGGACTACATCCGCGAGCAGGCGGGCATCAGCGATCGCAGCGATGCGCGCGTCCAGCGTGAACTGCTGGATGCGGCCATCGACGCCAAAATCGCCCTGAGCGATGCACAGTCCGTCAGCGTGAACGTCGCAGGCTGGCAGGGTGAGATTACCCGCGATCAGTTCAGCGAACTGATTGCGCCTCTGGTTAAGCGTACCCTGCTGGCCTGCCGTCGCGCATTGAAAGATGCAGGCGTTGAGGCTAACGAGGTGCTGGAAGTGGTCATGGTTGGCGGGTCAACCCGCGTGCCGCTGGTACGTGAGCGCGTAGGGGAATTCTTTGGCCGCACGCCGCTGACCTCTATCGACCCGGACAAAGTGGTTGCCGTGGGTGCCGCTATCCAGGCCGATATCCTGGTCGGCAACAAGCCGGACAGCGAAATGCTACTGCTGGACGTCATCCCGCTGTCTCTGGGTTTAGAAACCATGGGCGGCCTGGTGGAGAAAGTCATTCCGCGTAACACCACCATTCCGGTGGCGCGCGCGCAGGAGTTTACGACCTTCAAAGACGGCCAGACCGCGATGTCCATCCACGTGATGCAGGGCGAGCGCGAGCTGGTGCAGGACTGCCGCTCTCTGGCGCGCTTTGCGCTGCGAGGAATTCCGGCGCTGCCGGCGGGCGGGGCGCATATTCGCGTCACCTTCCAGGTAGATGCGGACGGTCTGCTGAGCGTGACGGCGATGGAAAAATCCACCGGCGTGGAATCGTCTATCCAGGTGAAGCCGTCCTACGGCCTGACTGATGGCGAAATCGCCTCCATGATTCAGGACTCAATGAGCTACGCCGAGCAGGATGTGAAGGCGCGTATGCTGGCGGAACAAAAAGTGGAAGCCGCACGCGTGCTGGAGAGCCTGAACGGCGCGCTTGCTGCCGATGCCGCGCTGTTAAGCGCCGCTGAGCGCCAGGTGATTGACGAGGCTGCTGCGCGCTTAAGCGCCGTGGCCGAAGGCAATGACGCTGACGCAATAGAAGAAGCCATTAAAAACGTTGATAAACAAACCCAGGACTTCGCTGCTCGCCGCATGGACAAATCTGTCCGCGTCGCGCTGAAAGGCCAGTCCGTGGACGAGGTTTAATATGCCAAAGATTGTTATTTTGCCTCATGCGGACCTCTGTCCGGATGGCGCTGTTCTGGAAGCGAAGACCGGTGAAACCATTCTCGATGTAGCCCTGCGTGCAGGTATCGAAGTGGAACACGCCTGTGAAAAATCCTGTGCCTGCACCACCTGCCACTGCATCGTGCGTGAAGGTTTTGATTCTCTCGCCGAGAGCACCGAAGACGAAGACGACATGCTGGACAAAGCATGGGGTCTGGAGCCAGACAGCCGCTTAAGCTGCCAGGCCGCGGTGACCGATGAAGATCTGGTCGTGGAATTCCCACGCTACACCATCAACCACGCACGCGAGCATTAATATGGGACTGAAGTGGACTGACAGCCGTGAAATCGGCGAAGCGCTCTACGACGCGAACCCGGATCTCGATCCGAAGACCGTACGATTCACCGACATGCATCAGTGGATCTGCGATTTAGAGGATTTTGACGACGAGCCAAACGCATCCAATGAAAAAATTCTGGAGGCGATTCTGTTAGTCTGGTTAGATGAAGCAGAGTAAATCACTTAACGGGCTGCCTTCAGGCGGCCCGTTTGCTAATAAGGACAAATAAAATGACCGAAGCGATGAAGATTACGCTCTCCACGCTGCCAGCCGACGCACGCTGGGGCGAGAAAGCCACCTGGAGCATCAATAACGACGGTATTACCCTGCACCTGACGGGTAACGATGATTTGGGCCTGATCCAGCGCGCCGCGCGTAAAATTGACGGCCTGGGCATTAAGCATGTCACTCTGGCTGGCGAAGGCTGGGACACAGACCGCAGCTGGGCTTTCTGGGCGGGTTACAAAGGCCCGAAAGGCACCCGTAAAATTGAGTGGGCGAACCTCGATGAAGCCGGTCATAAAGAGCTGGAAAGCCGCCTGAAAATTATCGACTGGGTGCGCGACACCATCAACGCCCCGGCGGAAGAGTTGGGGCCTGAGCAGCTGGCGCAGCGCGCGGTTGACCTGCTGTGCGGCGTGGCGGACGACAAGATGTCCTACCGCATCACCAAAGGTGAAGACCTGCGCGAACAAAATTACATGGGTATCCACACCGTGGGTCGTGGCTCCGAGCGTCCTCCGGTCCTGCTGGCGCTGGATTACAACCCAACCGGCGATAAAGAAGCGCCGGTCTTTGCCTGTCTGGTCGGGAAAGGTATCACCTTCGATACCGGCGGTTACAGCCTGAAGCAGAGCGCGTTCATGGATTCCATGAAGTCCGACATGGGCGGCGCGGCGACCATTACCGGCGCGCTGGCGTTCGCCATCACCCGTGGTCTGAACAAGCGCGTGAAGCTCTACCTGTGCTGCGCGGATAACATGGTGAGTGGCAATGCCTTCAAGCTGGGCGACATCATTCGCTACCGCAACGGTAAAAATGTTGAGGTGATGAACACCGATGCCGAAGGCCGTCTGGTGCTGGCCGATGGCCTGATCGACGCCTCTGCGCAGAAGCCGGAGCTGATTATCGACATGGCGACCCTGACCGGCGCGGCGAAAACTGCCCTTGGCAACGATTACCATGCGCTGTTCAGCTTCGACGACAAGCTGGCCGCTCGCCTGCTGGCCAGCGCGGCGGCGGAAAACGAGCCGTTCTGGCGTCTGCCGCTGGCCGAGTTCCACCGCAGCCAGCTGCCGTCTAACTTCGCCGAGCTGAACAACACCGCGAGCGCGGCGTACCCGGCGGGAGCCAGCACAGCAGCAGGCTTCCTGTCTCACTTCGTTGAGAACTACCATGAAGGCTGGCTGCACATTGACTGCTCCGCAACCTACCGTAAAGCGGCGGTTGAGCAGTGGTCAGCAGGCGCAACCGGTCTGGGTGTGCGTACCGTGGCGAACCTGCTGACGGCTGAGTGATCTTTTTTGCCGGGTGGCGCTACGCTTACCCGGCCTACAAAACCCGTAGGCCCGTGCAAGCGTTGCGCCGCCGGGCAATTGTGAAGTAGCCAAACTATGTCAGAAACCAAAAACGAATTAGAAACCCTGCTGGAGCAGGCGGCGACCGAGCCCGCCCACCGTCCGGCCTTTTTCCGCACGCTGCTGGAATCCACCGTCTGGGTGCCGGGCACCGCCGCGGAAGGGGAGCAGGTTGTCGAAGACAGCGCCCTGGATCTGCTGCACTGGGAGAAAGACGACGGCACGTCGGTGATCCCGTTCTTTACCTCGCTCGAGGCCTTGCAGGAAGCGGTAGAAGACGAACAGGCGTTCGTGGTGATGCCGGTGCGCACGCTGTTCGAAATGACCCTGGGGCAGACGCTGTTCCTCAACGCCAAACTGCCGACAGGGAAAGAGTTCACTCCGCGTGAAATCAGCCATCTGATTGGTGAAGAAGGCAACCCGCTCAGCACCCAGGAGGTGCTGGAAGGGGGCGAAACGCTGCTACTGTCTGAAGTGGCCGAGCCGCCCGCGCAGATGATTGACTCCCTGACCACGCTGTTTAAAACCATCAAGCCGGTAAAACGCGCGTTCCTCTGCTCCATCAAAGAGAGCGCTGACGAAAAGCCTGTTCTGCTGATTGGAATTGAGGCCGATGGCGATATCGACGAGATCATCCAGGCGGCGGGAAGCGTGGCGACCGACACCCTGCCGGGCGATGAGCCGATTGATATCTGTCAGGTGAAGAAAGGTGAGCAGGGCATCAGCCACTTTATTACCGAGCACATCACCCCGTTCTACGAACGTCGCTGGGGCGGCTTCCTGCGCGATCTCAAGACCAACCGCATTATCTGATTACGGCGGGGTGACCTTCACCCCGTTGCTTCCAGCAACAGTAAATCCATCAGCAGCACCAGATTCGACTCAAACGACGTCACCCCTGCGGCTTCAGCGGCGAAATGTACCGCTTCGTCATAGAGGGCAAAATGCACGTCGGCCATACCTGCCAGCGTATTGGCCGACGCGCGGGTAAACGCGACGATCGTCATGCCGACGTTTTTGGCGATCCGCGCTTTATCCAGCACCTGCTCCGTTTCGCCGCTGCGCGAAACGGCAATAAATACCTGATAGCGTGCGGCGTTGCTGAGAAAAATATTCCGGCTGTCCCCCGGTCCGGAGATGAACGCGGTTTTTCCCAGCACCTGCAACTTCTTGGTCAGGTACTCGGCAAAAAGATATGAAAACCCGGCGCCGTAGAGAAAGAAGCTCTCTTTCTGGCGCAGCAGGCTGGCAAACTGCTGGCGTTTGTCCTGGGTAACCCACTGGAAGGTCTGCTGATAGTTGGCAATAAACCGGGCAAAAAGCGCGGGCATTTCTGCATGTTGCGCAGACTGTACGGTGATCCGCGGCGTGTCAGAAAGCAGCTGCTTGCAGTGCCAGATAAACTCGCTAAAGCCGCTGAAGCCCAGCTTCTGGCACAGCCGCATAATCGTCGCGGTGGAGACAAATGTCGCCAGCGCCAGCTCGCGCACCGTGATATTGCCCACCAGCAGCGGATGCTCAGTGAGGTGGGCGAGGACGCGATACTCAGCGCGGGTCAGTGACGACCCGCGTGTTAACAGCGTTGCCAGGCGGTTATCCATTATTTCGCCGGTTCAACCGGTAGATCGTCCCGTGCACCCCATTCACTCCAGGCGCCGTCATACAGCGTCACGTCATTCGCGCCAAGGGTTGCCAGCGCCAGGATCACCACGCAGGCCGTCACGCCGGAGCCGCAGCTGGCAATAACCGGACGATGCAAATCCACGCCCTGACGTTCAAAAATGGCACGCAATTCATCGGTGGTTTTCAGCTCGCCTTCAAACACCAGATCGCCCCACGGCACGTTCAGCGCCCCCGGGATATGTCCGCGTTTCAGTCCCGGACGCGGCTCATCCGCTTCAGCGTTGAAGCGTGGAGCGGGACGCGCATCGACGATTTGGGCCGTGTTTTCGTGGCTCACGACCAGCACGTCGGTCAGGCGTTTCACCACGTATGCGTCGAACGTGGCATCGAATTCGCCTTCCGGCAGCGTCACGTCGCCCTGCTGAAGCGGCAGCTCGTCGCGCTTCCAGCCCGCAAGCCCGCCCGCCAGAATCGACACTTTTTCCACGCCGAAGTTTTTCAGCATCCACCACGCCCGCGGGGCGGAAAACAGATTACCTTCATCATAAACAACAAGATGTTTGT
Organism: Enterobacter cloacae complex sp. SYL003; assembly: GCF_049236925.1. NCBI lineage: Bacteria > Pseudomonadati > Pseudomonadota > Gammaproteobacteria > Enterobacterales > Enterobacteriaceae > Enterobacter > Enterobacter cloacae complex sp. SYL003. The sequence goes on from NZ_JBMKJK010000002.1 coordinate 57,988, forward strand.
CTTTGCTGATGCCGAGCTCGCGCATCGCCACGGAAAACGCTTCCGGACGAGGCAGCATGTGCGGCAGGGGAGAGGTGTGATCGGAGAGGGCTTCGATATCGAAAAAAACCGCGCCAGGCAGGTGCCCTGCGCGATATTCAGCGGGAACGTCACGATGCTCCTGGCCCGGAGGGGCCATGCGCGCGTCGATAATCTGAACTTCCGGGTCGTCGCCGTGCTCAATCAGCCAGTCGGCGGCGACAAAATATGAGGTGGACATGGTTGCCTCCATTCTTTTCCGTAAAAAAGGATTGTCGGTGTTTTTTCTGACACCGACAAGTTAACCACGTTCAACTCGCGAGCAAGCCCCTATTTTTTCACCGCTTCACCGTCCTGCCATGCCTTTTGCAGCGCTGGCCAGTAGTCGCGGTTGGCTTCGATCATCTCATCCAGAATCGCTTTCGCGTGCTCCATGGTCGGCACGGTGCGGTTCAGGGTAAACGCCTGCAACGCTTTCTCGTAGCTGCCTTCGATGGTTGCCTCCACCAGCAGCTGTTCAGAAGCGAGCTGCTGTTGCAGGAGCGTCTGGTGGAACAACGGCACCTGACCCACGCGGACAGGCTCCGGCCCTTCGGAGGTGATATAGGCAGGTACTTCCACCACCGCATCGTACGGCAGATTGGTAATCGCCCCGCGGTTTTCCACCATCACCAGATGACGTTGGCGCAGGTTGAATGCCAGCGAGCAGGCGACATCGACGATAAATTCGCCGTGAACACCTACGTGGAAGGCGTCCGGTAAGATCCCGCTGCGCTGGTACTCTTCGGCGGCGGCAAACAGCTTTTTCTCACGTCCGTTCATCACTTCGTTGGCACGGGTATAGTCCGGGTTCTGATGCTCCACAATCTGGTTCGGCATCAGGTAGTACTGTAGATACGGGTTCGGCAGGTACTCCGGGAAGTTATCCATAATCGGCTTGATGTTGCGCCAGGTTTTCACCCATGACGGATCCGAGTGCTGCGGGTCGGTTTTGGCCGCGTCTTCCGTCAGCAGGCCAAACTTCGCGATATGTTTACGCAGCTCCGGCAGCTTGTCCTCGCCGTCCACCAGCACGCGGGTAAACCAGCCGAAGTGGTTGAGGCCAAAATAGTCCACCTCCAGTTTATGACGGTCCACGCCCAGAATGGCGCCCATATTGCGCATCGCGGCGACAGGCATATCGCAGATGTTCAGCACGCGTGCGTTGGGGCGCAGGCGACGCACGCCCTCAGCGACGATCGCCGCCGGGTTGGAGTAGTTCACGATCCACGCTTTCTCGTGCGCGTAGCGTTCCACCCTATCGATCAGCTCTACCATCGGCAGGATCGTACGCAGGCCATATGCCAGCCCGCCGGGTCCGCAGGTTTCCTGGCCGACCACTCCGTGGCGCAGCGGAATTTTTTCATCCTGCTCGCGCATTTTGTACTGTCCGACGCGCATCTGAGCAAAAACAAAATGCGCGCCGCTGAAGGCCACCTCCGGATCGCTGGTGACCGTAAATTTGATGCTCTGGCTGTGGTCGCGAATGACCTTTTCCACCACGGGCGCAATGGTGTTCTGGCGCGCCTCGTCGATGTCATACAGGCGAATCTCTGCCAGGGGGAAATCGTGCAGGCGTACCATCAGGCTTTTTACTATACCTGGCGTGTAGGTGCTGCCGCCGCCGGCAATCGACAGAATGAATGGGGGTGTTAACATCTTTAGCTCCTTTCAGAGAAACGTCTCAACGGCTTCTCGCATTTTTTTGACATGCAGCCCGTAGACCACCTGAACGTTGTTACCTTGTTTGATAATCCCTTTCGCGCCGGTCGCTTTCAGGCGCGGTTCGTCGATGATGGCGACGTCCTTCACCGTGACGCGTAAGCGGGTGTAGCAGTTATCAACCACCTGAATGTTTTCCCGACCGCCCAGACCGACGACGATCGATTCGCCCAGCCCGTCGTTATTTCCCTTCGCCTGGTATTCCTGTTTGCTGTAGAGGCGCGTCTCCCGATCGTCATCTTCACGACCGGGCGTTTTCATGTTGAAACGCAGAATCAGGAAGCGGAACACCACGAAATAAAGGGCGAACATGATCAGCCCGACCACGATGTACATGGGCCAGTTGGACTTTTCCGTGCCGAGCGGCAGGTTGTAGAGAATAAAATCGATAATTCCGTTGGCGCCGATGGCGTGAACGCCAAACAGGGTGAACAGCATCATGCCAATGCCGGTCAGCACCGCATGCACCACGAACAACAGCGGGGCGACAAACAGGAAAGAGAACTCGATCGGCTCGGTTACGCCGACCAGCAGCGAGGTCAGCGCCGCCGGGATCAGAATGGCTTTCGCAATCGCTTTACGCTCTGGCTTCGCGGTCATGTACATCGCCAGCGCGGCGGCGGGAAGGCCGAACATCTTGCTGATGCCGCGAGCATCCCACACCACGGTGCTGCTGAGCTGCTTCACGTCCGGGCAGGCCATCTCGGCGAAATAGATATTGCGCGCGCCCTGGTAAGCCGTACCGCACACCTCCTGCGTACCGCCCAGTTCGGTATACAGGAACGGCGTATAGACCAGATGATGCAGGCCCGTCGGCACCAGAATGCGTTCAAGGAAACCGTAGATCGCCACCCCAAACGGACCGGACCCTTTGATCGCCAGCGCCAGGGCGCTTATTCCATGCTGTGCGTACGGCCAGAGTTCGCTCATGACCACGCCGAGCAGCATAGAGACTGGCAACATCACAATCGCGACAAAGCAGTGGCCGGAGTATATCGCCATCGCGCCGTTAAACTGGACACCGGAATATTTGTTGTACAGATAACCGGAGAGCGCCCCGGTCAGGATCCCGGCGAATACGCCCATCTCCAGCACCTGGACGCCCAGAACCATGCTTTGTCCGGCGGCTTTCATCTGCTCTGCAGGGGCCAGTTCTCCCTGAAGCTGTAACGTCACGTTCATGGCATTGATAAACACGATAAAAGTCACCAGCCCAATCAGCGCCGCGTAGCCTTTGTCTCGGGTTGCCAGGCCAATGGGGATCCCGACGGCAAACACCAGCGCCAGGTTGACCAGCACCGACACGGCAGATTTGGCGATCAGCTGGCCGATACTCTGGATCAGCGGATGGCCGAGAAACGGCAGGTACTCGGCCAGATTGCCGTTACCCAGCACATTCCCAAAGGCGATAAACAGACCGACGATAGGTAAGATAAGTACAGGTCCGTAAAGTGATTTTCCGAAATTTTGTAGGGCGTTCACGGCTCGTTTCATGGCTTTCTCTCTTATTGAACCGCGCACTCGGGGTGCGTCATGGTCATAAAACTAGCAGGCATGATGCGAGCTTATCCAGCTATCTTCTTGTTTTAAAAACAAATGACGCGAAAGGTAACATGTTACGTTACGCTGTGTGATCGCGGTTCCACCCTCGCATGCGAGCGCGATGCCATTCTGCGAGGCGCTTTCCAGATTATAAAATTGGACTTTTTGTATTAACGAAACTTGCGGATAATACTTATCCGGACGACGACCAACAGGCCCCTCAGGCCAGGGACATAGGATGAAACCGTTTCGCTTAGCTGCGATCTCTCTCGCGCTGCTCACCACCTTTACGCTTGTCGGCTGTGATAACAGCGATGACAAACCTCAGGCCGCTGCCCCCGCAGCGTCTACTACATCAGAACAGAAAACCCCGGCAAAACCGGATCCTGAAAAGCTGGCTAAGCTGGCCGCGCAGAGTCAGGGTAAGGCGTTGACGCTGCTGGATGCCTCTGAAGTGCAACTCGACGGCGCTGCGACACTGGTTCTGACCTTCTCTGTACCGCTGGATCCCAGCCAGGATTTTGCGAAAACGGTGCATGTGGTGGATAAAAAAAGTGGCAAAGTGGACGGCGCCTGGGAACTGGCCCCCAATCTGAAAGAGCTGCGCCTGCGCCATCTGGAGCCGAATCGTAATCTGGTCGTCACCGTCGAGCGTAATTTGCTGGCGCTGAACAAAGCGACATTCGGCATTGACTATGAAAAAGCGATCACCACCCGGGATGTTGAACCGACGGTCGGATTCGCCAGCCGCGGATCGCTGCTGCCGGGTAAAGTGGTGGAAGGGTTGCCGGTGATGGCGCTCAACGTCAACAATGTGGACGTGAACTTCTACCGCGTTAAGCCGGAGTCGCTGGCCTCGTTTGTCAGCCAGTGGGAGTACCGTAACTCGCTGACCAACTGGGAATCTGACAACCTGCTGAAGATGGCGGAACTGGTCTACACCGGCCGTTTCGACCTCAACCCGGCGCGCAACACGCGTGAAAAACTGCTCCTGCCGCTCAAAGATATTAAGCCGCTCCAGCAGTCTGGCGTCTATATCGCCGTGATGAATCAGGCTGGTCACTATAACTACAGTAACGCCGCGACGCTCTTTACCTTAAGTGATATTGGGCTGTCCGCTCACCGTTATCATAACCGCCTGGACATCTTCACCCAGAGTCTTGAAAACGGTGCGGCGCAGTCAGGCGTGACCATTACCCTTCTGAACGATAAAGGACAGACCCTGGCCGAGGCGAACAGCGACGCCGATGGTCATGCGAAACTGGAAACCGATAAAGAAGCCGCGCTGATCCTGGCCAGTAAAGATGGCCAGACCACGCTTCTTGACCTCAAACTTCCGGCGCTGGATCTGGCGGAGTTTGATATCGCCGGTAACCCGGGTTACAGCAAACAGTTCTTTATGTTTGGCCCGCGCGATCTCTATCGTCCGGGTGAAACGGTGATCCTTAACGGCCTGCTTCGCGACAGCGATGGCAAACCGCTTCCCGAGCAGCCTGTAAAACTTGACGTGCTGCGTCCGGACGGCCAGGTAGCGCGTACGGTCGTTGTGCAACCTGAGAACGGTCTCTATCGCTTCAACTATCCGCTTGATAGCAGCGCCCAGACCGGCATGTGGCATATTCGCGCGAATACGGGGGATAACCAGCAGCGCATGTGGGATTTCCACGTCGAAGATTTTATGCCTGAGCGTATGGCGCTGAATCTGACCGGGCAAAAAACGCCGGTTTCCCCGCAGGAGGATGTGGACTTTAACGTTGTGGGCTATTACCTGTATGGCGCGCCGGCTAACGGTAATTCTCTGCAAGGCCTGCTTTTCCTGCGTCCGCTGCGTGACGCGGTGCCTGCACTGCCTGGCTTCCAGTTCGGTGATATTGCCGAGGAGAACCTGAGCCGCAGCCTGGATGAAGTGCAGCTTACGCTGGACGAACAGGGGCGCGGACAGGTTACCACCGAAAGCCAGTGGAAAGAGGTGCACTCGCCGCTGCAACTGATTTTGCAGGCCAGCCTGCTGGAATCAGGCGGGCGTCCGGTAACGCGACGCGCCGAGCAGGCTATCTGGCCTGCGGCTGAACTTCCGGGGATCCGCCCACAGTTCGCCAGCAAGGCCGTGTACGACTACCGCACCGATACCACCGTCAACCAGCCGATTGTTGATGAGAACGGCAACGCCAGCTTTGACATCGTCTATGCCGATGCCAGCGGTGCGAAAAAAGCGGTATCTGGTCTGCAGGTGCGTCTGGTCCGTGAGCGTCGCGACTACTTCTGGAACTGGTCCGAGAGCGAGGGCTGGCAGTCTCAGTTTGATCAAAAAGATCTGGTTGAGGGCGAGCAGGAACTTAACCTCAAGGCCGATGAAACCGGTAAAGTCACCTTCCCGGTGGAGTGGGGCTCATACCGTCTGGAAGTGAAAGCCCCTGATAGCATGGTCAGCAGCGTGCGCTTCTGGGCGGGGTACAGCTGGCAGGATAACAGCGATGGCACGGGTGCTGCACGCCCGGATCGTGTGACGCTGAAACTGGACAAGCCATCCTATCAGCCAGGCGATACCATCAACCTGCATATTGCAGCGCCGGCCGCAGGCAAGGGCTATGCAATGATCGAATCCAGCGAAGGGCCACTGTGGTGGAAAGAGATCGACGTACCGGTTAACGGTCTGGATCTCGCCATTCCGGTGGATAAGGCCTGGAAACGTCACGATCTCTACCTCAGCACGCTGGTGGTTCGTCCTGGCGATAAATCTAAATCCGCCACGCCAAAACGCGCGGTTGGTCTGCTGCATCTGCCAATGGGGGACGAAAATCGTCGCCTGAGCATCGCACTTGATAACCCACAAAAAATGCGTCCGAACCAGACGCTTTCTGTGAAAGTGAAAGCCAGCGTAAAAGAGGGGGCTGTGCCACAGAAGGTGAACGTGCTGGTCTCGGCTGTTGATAGCGGCGTGCTGAACATTACCGACTACGTCACGCCGGATCCGTGGGAAGCTTTCTTCGGTCAGAAGCGCTATGGCGCGGACATCTATGATGTTTACGGCCAGGTGATTGAAGGTCAGGGACGTCTTGCCGCACTGCGCTTTGGCGGAGACGGCGATGAACTGAAACGCGGCGGTAAGCCACCGGTGAACCATGTCACCATTATTGCTCAGCAGGCGCAGCCGGTTACGCTTGATGCCAACGGTGAAGGCACCATCACGCTGCCGATCGGTGATTTCAACGGCGAACTGCGCCTGATGGCGCAGGCCTGGACGGAAGACGATTTCGGCAGCAGCGAAAGCAAAATCATTGTGGCGGCTCCGATTATCACCGAGCTTAACACGCCGCGATTCCTCGCAAGTGGCGATACCTCTCGCCTGACGCTGGACCTGACCAACCTTACTGACCAGCCGCAAACGCTGAACATTGCGTTAACCGCAACCGGTAAGGTGTCGCTCGAAGGTGCTCAGCCAGAGCCGGTTAAGCTGCCGCCTGGCGCTCGTAGCACTCTGTTTATTCCGGTGCGCGCGCTGGAAGGCTATGGCGATGGTGAAGTAACTGCTCAGGTGACGGGGCTTCAGCTCCCTGGTGAGACGTTTGCGCCGCAGCAGAAGAGCTGGAAAATTGGTGTACGCCCCGCATTCCCGGCGCAAACGGTGAATACGGGCACGATGCTGAACCCTGGCGAATCCTGGAGCGCGCCAGCACAGCATATCGACGGTTTCTCGCCTGCCACGCTACAGGGACAGCTATTGCTCAGCGGTAAACCACCTTTGAACCTGGCGCGCTACATTCGTGAACTTCAGGCCTATCCATACGGATGTCTTGAGCAGACCACCAGCGGCCTGTTCCCGTCCCTCTACACCAACGCGGCACAGCTTACGGCGTTGGGCATTAAAGGCGACACCGACGATAAACGCCGTGCGGCCATTGATATCGGCATCTCCCGTCTGCTGCAAATGCAGCGTGACGATGGCGGTTTTGCCTTGTGGGATAAAAACGGCCCGGAAGAGTACTGGCTGACCGCCTATGTTACGGATTTCCTGGTGCGGGCAGGGGAGCAGGGTTACAGCGTGCCTGCCGAGGCGGTGAATAACGCCAACAGCCGACTGCTGCGCTATTTACAGGATCCGGGGATGATGTCCATCCGCTACAGCGACGACACCCAGGCCAGCAAATTTGCTGTCCAGGCGTATGCTTCGCTGGTGCTGGCTCGTCAGCAAAAAGCGCCGCTCGGTGCACTGCGTGAAATCTGGGAGCGTCACGCTCAGGCCGCTTCCGGGCTTCCGTTGATGCAGCTGGGCATGGCACTCAAACTGATGGGGGATACACCGCGCAGCCAGCAGGCGCTGGATCTGGCTCTCAAAACACCCCGTAACGACAGCCGAAACTGGATGGCGGATTACGGCAGCCAGCTGCGTGATAATGCCCTGATGCTCTCCCTGCTGGAAGAGTACAAGCTGCTGCCGGATGCGCAAAACAGGCTGTTGAACGCGTTATCTGAAGACGCGTTCAGCCAGCGCTGGCTGTCAACCCAGGAGAGCAATGCGCTGTTCCTGGCTGGACGTTCACTGCAAACCTTGTCAGGCGCGTGGCAGGCAACGACCACCCTCTCTGAACAGACCCAGAGCAGTGATAAAGCGCAGGTAGAAAACCTGAACGGCGACCAGCCTGGTGCCTTGCAGGTGACGAATACCGGCACGACGCCGCTGTGGGTACGACTGGACACTACTGGCTATCCGGAGTATGCGCCCCAGCCATCTTCTCACGTCTTGCAGATTGAACGTCATATCCTGTCGACAGACGGCAGCAGCAAGTCGCTCTCTTCACTTAAGAGCGGTGAGCTGGTTCTGGTGTGGCTGGAAGTGAAGGCAAGCCAGAACGTACCGGATGCGCTGGTGGTGGATCTGCTCCCGGCAGGTCTGGAGCTGGAAAACCAGAATCTGGCGAGCAGCAGCGCCAGCTTGCAGGACAGCGGCAGTGAAGTGCAAAACCTGCTGAATCAGATGCAACAGTCTGATATTCAGCACATGGAATTCCGCGACGATCGCTTTGTGGCCGCCGTGCCGGTCAATGAAGGTCAGCCGGTCACGCTGGTTTACCTGGCCCGTGCCGTTACGCCGGGAACCTACCAGGTGCCTGTTCCTATGGTCGAGTCCATGTATGTTCCGCAGTGGCGGGCAACGGGGGCGGCCAGTGGCCCGCTGATCGTTGTTCCGTAAGATGCAGATAGCACGCCTGATTCGCTCCCGCTGGCTGTGGCTTGCGGGAGCGCTTCTCTTTTTAGGGGGGCTGATTGTCGCCGCTGACCGCGTGTGGCCGTTGCCCCTGAAAGAGGTCAACCCTGCGCGAGTGGTGGTGGATGAGCAGGGTGTTCCGTTGTGGCGTTTTGCCGACAGCGAAGGCATCTGGCGCTATCCGGTTACCATTGAAGAGGTTTCCCCACGCTATCTTGAGGCGCTGATCCAGTATGAAGATCGCTGGTTCTGGGATCACCCTGGCGTCAATCCGCTTTCTGTACTGCGTGCCGCCTGGCAGGATCTCACCGCCGGGAGAGTGGTTTCTGGCGGGAGCACGCTTACCATGCAGGTGGCACGTCTTCTGGATCCGCATCCGCGTACCTTTGGCGGTAAAATTCGTCAGCTGTGGCGGGCGATGCAGCTGGAGTGGCATCTCTCCAAGCGTGAAATCCTGACGCTGTATCTCAACCGTGCCCCGTTTGGCGGCACGTTGCAAGGCGTGGGCGCGGCAAGCTGGACTTATCTTGGCAAACCGCCGTCTCAGCTGAGCTATTCCGACGCGGCGCTGCTGGCTGTACTGCCACAGGCACCCAGCCGTCTGCGCCCCGACCGCTGGCCGGAACGTGCCGAAGCGGCGCGGAACAAAGTGCTCGACCGCATGCTGACTCAGGGCGTCTGGTCTGAGAAGCAGGTGAAAGAGTCCCGTGAAGAGCCGGTCTGGCTGGCCCCCCGGCAGATGCCGCAGCTGGCGCCGCTCTTTTCCCGCATGATGTTGAGTAAAAGCCGCGACACAAAAATAGTCACCACGCTGGATGCAGCTTTGCAACGACAGCTTGAAGAGCTGGCAATGAACTGGAAATCGCGCCTGCCTGCCCGCAGTTCACTGGCGATGATCGTCGTGGATCATACATCCATGAAAGTGCGTGGCTGGGTAGGCTCGGTAGATATCAATGATGACAGTCGCTTTAGTCACGTGGATATGGTCAATGCGATCCGATCGCCGGGATCGGTCCTCAAGCCATTCATCTATGGCATGGCGCTGGACGATGGCCTGATCCATCCCGCTTCGTTATTACAGGATGTTCCAAGAAAAACGGGGGATTATCGCCCCGGCAACTTTGACAGCGGTTTCCATGGGCCGGTCAGCATGAGCGAAGCCCTGGTGCGTTCCCTCAACCTGCCTGCGGTGCAGGTACTGGAAGCGTACGGCCCAAAACGTTTTGCAGGCATGCTGAGCAACGCGGGATTACCGCTCATACTCCCCGCGGGTGCGCAGCCCAACCTCTCCCTGATCCTGGGTGGCGCTGGGGCACGCCTGGCTGATATCGCTGCCGCCTACAGTGCCTTTGCGCGGCAGGGGCAGGCGGGCCGGTTGCGTTTACAGCCGGGCGATCCGCTGATCGAACGTCCGCTGCTGTCGCAGGGGGCGGCGTGGATCATTCGTCGCATTCTCGCCAGTGAAGCACAGCCCCTGCCGGACAGTGCGCTGCCCCAGGTTGCGCCGCTGGCGTGGAAAACGGGCACCAGTTACGGCTACCGGGATGCCTGGGCCATCGGGCTGAACGCCCGGTATGTCATTGGAATCTGGACCGGACGTCCGGACGGCACGCCCGTTGCCGGGCAGTTTGGTTTCGCCAGCGCAGTTCCGCTCCTGAATCAGGTCAATAACATGCTTCAGTCCCGCTCGATGGTGGATGAAGCCCGTCTGCCGCGCGATCCGCGTCCTGCAAGCGTAGGACGGGGCGTGATTTGCTGGCCGGGGGGCCAGTCCCTGCCTGAAGGGAACGAAAACTGTCGGCGTCGGCTGTCAACCTGGCTGCTGGAAGGCAGTGAACCGCCTACGCTGCTGCTGCCGGAACAGGAAGGTATTCGCGGGATCCGTTTCCCGGTCTGGCTGGATAAAGAAGGCAAACGCGTCGCAGCGGATTGTCCTGATGCGACAGAAAAAGTGCTGGATGTCTGGCCGCTGCCGCTGGAGCCCTGGCTGCCTGCTGCCGAAAAACGGGCCGCTCGTCTCCCCGCCCGTTCAGCGGTTTGCCCTCCGCTGGATAATCATAATGCGGCGCCGCTGATGTTGTCAGGCGTCAGAGAAGGGGCGGTAATTAAACGTCTTCCGGGTGAGAAAAACATGACCCTGTTCGTTTCAACCAGCGGCGGGGAGGGGCAACGATGGTGGTTTTTGAATGGAGAACCGCTGGACGGACATCAGAAGAATTATTCACTGCAATTATATTTACCGGGTAAATATCAGTTAGTTGTATTAGATGAAACAGGACAAACGGCGACGGTCAATTTTGAGTTAGATCGCTAAGTGTTACTCCTCAAGAGTTAGCTTGATAATTATCAATATCCGTTCCTGAAAAAAAACGAGAATGCGTTTTTATTTTAAGGAACGAGCAATGGAAAAAAATAAACATCAGGGAGAGGGGACTATTCCCGCCATATCCCGGCGTCAGTTTATTCAGGCAGGATCGGCGCTCGCCGCTCTGCCTTTTGTCGTCAAAACCGGCAAAGTACAGGCACAGGGCGCGGCGGTTTCAGACACTACGCCTGAAGAAAAAGTGGTGCAAACCTGTAGTACGTTTGACTGCGGCGGCAAGTGTGATATTCGTGCTCACGTCAGTGAGGGCGTTGTGACCCGAATTTCTACGCGTCCGGATAACGCGTTGGATCCGCAAATGCCCGTAATGCGCGCCTGCGTGCGTGGCCGGGCTTATCGGAAATTTGTTTACCATCCCGATCGACTGAAATACCCAATGAAACGTGTAGGGAAACGTGGCGAAGGAAAATTCGAGCGTATTACCTGGGATGAAGCCACCACCCTTATTGCGAATCAATTAAAAACTATTACGCAAAAATACGGTGCGGCTTCACGCTATGTTCATGTGGGCACCGCTGTGTCCGGCGGGACTTTTTCCGGCGATAAAATGGTTCGTCGTCTGCTCAACTTAACCGGCGGCTATCTCGAAAGCTATCACTCTGTCAGTATGGGTAACACGGCGGCAGCAACGCCGTATACCTATGGCACCGCTGCCAGCGGCAGTTCTCTGGACACGCTGCTGGACACCAAACTGGTCATCCTCTGGGGACATAACCCGACGGAAACGATCTTTGGTCACAGCAACCACTTCTACCAGAAGATGAAGCAAAACGGCACTCGCTTTATTGTTGTCGACCCTCGCTATTCCGATACGGTTTCCTCCCTGGCCGATCAGTGGATCCCGCTGCTTCCCACCACGGACAACGCCCTGATGGACGCTATGATGTATGTGATCGTCACGGAGAACCTGCACGATCGCGACTTTATTCAGCGCTACACCCTGGGCTTTGACGAAGACACTATGCCAGAAGGCGTTCCGGCCAATGAATCCCTGATGGCTTACCTTAGCGGCGCAAAAGATGGCGTGGCGAAAACGCCCGAGTGGGCAGAGAAAATCACCCACGTGCCTGCACAAACAATTCGGCAACTGGCGCGCGACTACGCAACCACCAAACCCGCTGCGCTGATCCAGGGCTGGGGACCGCAGCGTCATAACTGCGGCGAGCGCACCGCGCGCGGCTCGACGTTGCTGGCTACGCTCACGGGTAACGTCGGGGTGAAAGGCGGTTGGGCAGCGGGCTATGGCGGCTGCGCAAACCGGAAATTTGCCGCCGGACCAGAAATGCCGGACAACCCGGTCAAAGCCAAAATATCGGTGATGAACTGGGTGCAGGCCGCCGACGATGCCTCTCAGGTCACCGCGGACGTCGGCCTGAAGGATGCCGAAAAGCTGGACAGCAATATCCGCATCCTGTTCTCGCTGGCGGGAAATTATCTGGCTAACCAGAACCCGGATCTTCATCAGGCAACCCGTGTCCTGGAAGACGAGTCGAAAATTGAGTTTATCGTCGCAAGCGATCTGTTTATGACGCCGAGCGCCCGATACGCCGACCTTCTTTTGCCGGAAACCAGCTTTATGGAACGCTGGAATATCGGCGAAACCTGGGGCACGGCAAGCTATCTGATCCTGTCAGAAAAGCTCATTGAACCTGAATTTGAACGCCGTTCAGACTACGACTGGCTGCGGGAGGTCGCCGCTAAGCTTGGCGTCGAACCCGCGTTCAGTGAAGGGCGTGACGAAAAAGCGTGGATTGAGCACATCTGGGAGCAGACGCGTCTTTCCATGCCTGACGAAAACCTGCCGGACTTCGCGACGCTACAGAAGACGCGTCAGCACCTTTTCAAAAGCGCGCCGTTCGTCGCCTTTGAAGACAACATTCGCGATCCGCTGAATCATCCGTTCCCGACGCCGTCCGGAAAAATTGAGATCTTCTCGAAGCGTCTGTACGACATGCATCACCCGGAAATTCCGGCGCTGTCGCACTACGTGCCTGCCCATGAAGGGCCGGAAGACGCGCTGGCGAAACGCTTCCCGCTCCAGCTGATTACCTGGAAAGGAAAAAACCGCGCTAACTCCACCCAGTACGCCAACCCGTGGTTAATTGAGGCGCAGCAGCAAAAGCTGTGGATCAACCCGCAGGATGCGCAAAATCGCGGCATTGCGCAGGGAGATACCGTGCGTATTCATAACGCGCGCGGCATTTGCGAGATCCCGGCGGAGGTCACGCCGCGCATCATTCCAGGCGTTGTGGCCATGCAGGCAGGTGCCTGGTGGCAGCCGGACGAGCAGGGTATTGATAAGGGCGGCTGCGCGAACGTGCTCAGTTCCGCACGTATTACCGCGCTTGCGAAAGGGAATTCCCATCAAACCATGCTGGTGGAGGTAGCTAAAGCATGAGTCAGTTTAAACATTACGCACCGGTAAGCGACAAACAGCTGGGTTTTTATATCGACTCTTCTCGCTGCTCGGGCTGCAAAGCATGTCAGGTAGCGTGCAAAGATAAAAACAACCTTGAGGTCGGACGTCGTTTCCGTCGCGTGTACGAAGTTAATGGCGGGAGCTTTATCCCGACCGGGCAGGGTGGCGTCAGCAATAACGTTTTTGCCTACACGCTCTCTATCTCCTGTAACCACTGTGCCGACCCAATCTGCACCAAAAACTGTCCGACCACTGCGATGCATAAGCGTCCGGGGGACGGTATTGTGCGCGTAGATACTGATAAGTGCGTCGGCTGCGGCTACTGCGCGTGGTCATGCCCTTACGGCGCGCCACAGCTCAACGAGCAGACCGGGCAGATGTCCAAATGTGATTTCTGCGTGGATCTACAGGCGAAGGGGGAACAGCCTGTCTGTGTGGCAACCTGTCCTCTCGAAGCGATTAAATTCGGGCCGATTGATGAACTGCGGGCGAAGTATGGTGCGGTCTGTGATGTGAAAGGCTTGCCTGATTCCTCCATCACCAAACCGAACCTGGTGATCAAAGCGCATCAGGGCGCAGAGAAAGAGGGGAAACGTCATGCATGAGTTACCGCTGCTGATTTTTACGCTGTTCCTGCAAGGATCGGTTGGCGTTACGCTGTGGCTGGCCTTCGGAAGCACGCAACGCAGCGTGCTGCTGCCGGCTGCCGGAGCGTTTGTGTTGGCCAGCCTCGGTCTGCTCGCCTCCGCGTTGCACATGGGCTATCCACTTAATGCGTTCAACGCGCTGCGTCACGTATCCAGCTCCTGGCTGAGCCGTGAGATTATCTTTGCCAGTCTTTATCTTGCGGCACTTGGCCTCGCAACGCTGCTGATGTTTGTCAAAAAACCAGGCTGGAAGCCGCTGTTGGTTGTGGCAGGTCTTGTCGGGCTGGTGGATGTGTTCTGCATGGCGCAGATCTACATGCATGCATCCGTGGTGACGTGGCATCACATTAATACCCTGTTGCTGTTTATTGGTTCGGTGGGAATTATCGGTTCAGCCTGCATGGCCGTTGGGGCACGTTCCCAGACTCGCGTGCGAACGGCGATTGTCATTATCACGCTGCTGGTGATTGCACGTCTGGTGATGCAGCCCGTCTGGCTGGCAGATATTACGGCTATGGACAACACCGTTGTGACGTTCCCACACGCACCGTTACAAATGCTGGAGCAACTGCGAACCGTGCATCTGCTGAGCTGGTGCGTTTCCGTTGCGGGTATGCTGTGCTTTGCTGCGGGCGGCTTAAAAGCGGCGCGAGGCACAATGCTGTTGGGCAGCGCCTTGCTGATTGTGGGTGAGCTAATGCTGCGCTTTGTTTTCTTCAGTATTGGCTGATGGGCGGATTAACCTTTGCCCCGGCGATGGACGTGACGCATGCGTGCGTCCGTCGCCGTTTTCGCCACTCTTCCTGCTGCGCCTGCGCGGACGTCTGTCCCGTGCAGGCTTTTTCTTTTAACGACACCGGCGTCTCGGTTGATGACAGCCGCTGTATTGAATGCGGTGACTGCCTGTTTGTCTGCCCCGCTGAAGCCATCACCGGCATCACGCCGCGAAAACGTTTTCTGTGTGGCGATACGCTTGTTGGGCCTTTTACTGACCGTGCGCCAGGGGTGAATGAGCTTCTGCTGTGGCACGCGCAGCACCACGTTCGTTTTATCAGTATCGACGCGGAGCAGAATCCTGACTGGTTGCTGGCGATTGCCCGGCTGAATCTGGCGCTTCGTCGACGTGGTGAAGCAGCGTGGGCGTTTAAACATATACCCGTCAACGAGGTAAATACCGCCCGGCGTGCGCTGATGCACGTTCCCCGTGAGGATGTCCGGGTCTGTTGCGTCGTGCCCGGTCAGCGTGAGCTGCGCAGGGCGTTTTCTGCGTTTAGCGAGGCAGAGATAACTCTCGATACCGAATCCTGCGTACTCTGCGGCGCGTGCTGGCGGAGTTGTACGGAAAACGCGATTCGGTTTGAGAACGCTGAACTGGTCGTGGAAACCGGACGCTGTACGGGGTGTGGCGGCTGCGAAGCGGTATGCCAGCATGCGGCGATAAACGTGACGCAAACAGACGGGACAGCGAAAAGCGTGACCATACCGGCATATGAAGCCGTTTGTTTGACGTGCCACCGCCATTTCTGGTCATTTAGTTCTGATGAAAAGCAGTGTCCGCTCTGTTTTCACCATCAGTACGGCATGCGAAATACGAGCTGTTGCTAATCTTCGTCTCATTTTAAAAAAATGTTATGCATAACCATAGGCAATGGCGCTATTGCTCTTTATAATCCGCGCCACACCATACTCAGGTATGCAAAAACAACAGAACATTTTACAGAGGTTATCAATGGCTATTGAACGTACTTTTTCCATCATCAAACCAAACGCGGTGGCAAAAAACGTTATTGGCAGCATCTTCGCTCGCTTTGAATCAGCAGGGTTTAAGATCGTTGGCACCAAAATGCTGCACCTGACCGTTGAACAGGCTCGCGGTTTCTACGCTGAGCACGAAGGTCGCCCATTCTTTGACGGTCTGGTCGAGTTCATGACTTCTGGCCCAATCGTGGTATCCGTACTGGAAGGCGAAAACGCGGTACAGCGTCACCGCGATCTGCTGGGTGCAACCAACCCGGACAACGCGCTGGCAGGTACTCTGCGCGCTGACTACGCAGACAGCTTCACCGAGAACGGCACCCACGGTTCCGACTCTGTTGAATCTGCTGCTCGCGAAATCGCGTTCTTCTTTGCAGAAGGCGAAGTGTGCCCGCGCACTCGCTAATAATTTCGTAAATGCCGCGTGCAAACGTGGCATCCCTGCGCCAGACTTTGTACAATGCAACGCCCCGGACGAGCAGACTGCTTACCGGGGCGTTTCTTTTCAACCCACCAAGGGCCACAACGTGTAACAACGAGGCCGGAAAAAATTATGTCTGAATTAGTGAATACCTCCGAAGTCGCCATTCCTGCGGTTCCCAATAAAAATGGAAAAATTAACCTGCTGGACCTGAACCGTCAGCAGATGCGCGAGTTCTTTAAAGAGATGGGCGAGAAGCCGTTTCGTGCCGATCAGGTCATGAAATGGATGTACCACTATTGCAGCGACAACTTTGATGACATGACGGACATCAACAAAGTGCTGCGCAATAAGCTTAAAGAAGTGGCGGAAATCCGCGCACCGGAAGTGGTGGAAGAGCAGCGCTCTTCAGATGGCACTATCAAGTGGGCCATTGCCGTTGGCGATCAGCGTGTTGAAACCGTGTATATCCCGGAAGACGATCGCGCCACGCTGTGCGTCTCTTCTCAGGTGGGCTGTGCGCTGGAGTGCAAATTCTGCTCTACGGCGCAGCAGGGCTTTAACCGTAACCTGCGCGTATCGGAAATTATCGGCCAGGTCTGGCGTGCCGCGAAAATCGTGGGTGCAGCGAAAGTCACCGGTACACGTCCAATCACCAACGTGGTGATGATGGGGATGGGTGAACCTCTGCTCAACCTGACCAACGTCGTTCCGGCGATGGAAATCATGCTCGACGATTTCGGTTTTGGTCTGTCCAAGCGCCGCGTTACGCTCTCTACTTCCGGCGTTGTGCCTGCGCTGGACAAACTGGGTGACATGATTGACGTTGCGCTGGCCATCTCCCTTCACGCGCCAAACGACGCCATCCGTGACGAAATTGTGCCGATCAACAAAAAGTACAATATCGAAACTTTCCTGGCTGGCGTGCGCCGTTACCTGGAGAAATCCAATGCTAACCAGGGCCGCGTGACCATTGAATACGTGATGCTGGATCATGTTAACGACGGTACCGAGCATGCACATGAGCTGGCTGAACTGCTGAAAGATACGCCATGTAAGATCAACCTGATCCCATGGAACCCGTTCCCGGGCGCGCCGTATGGCCGTAGCTCGAACAGCCGTATCGATCGCTTCTCAAAAGTGCTGATGGAGTATGGTTTCACCACCATCGTACGTAAAACGCGTGGCGACGATATCGACGCAGCCTGTGGTCAGCTGGCGGGTGACGTTATTGACCGTACCAAACGTACGCTGCGTAAGCGTATGCAGGGTGAGTCAATCGCGGTTAAAACCGTTTGATTATTATGCAGACACGGCGCATTTTTTGCGCCGTGAAGCATTAATTTACTGAATAACCAGCCACAATCATCACGACTGATTAATAATTACGGTGCGTTTCATACGACTTTCGGGCAGTATGTAACGACGTAACAACAGTTTAGCGTGAAGGCCTGCCAGCGCTGTCATCTGCGGCCCGACAGTCTTATACTGTTTGTTCCAGGTTAACTGACCTAAAGTTTCGCGGTGCGGGTGGCATTGTGACTCACCGGCACCTGAACCCTTATTTTCACGTACCAGTAGTTGTAGCGAATGAATACTGAAGCCACTCACGATCAAAATGCAGCACTCTCCACTGGCGTTCGTCTTCGCAACGCCCGTGAACAACTCGGACTCAGCCAGCAAGCCGTTGCAGAACGCCTGTGCCTGAAGGTTTCCACCGTTCGCGACATTGAAGAAGATAAGGCACCCGCCGATCTGGCTTCAACGTTTCTGCGCGGTTATATCCGTTCTTACGCCAAACTGGTTCATATTCCTGAAGACGAATTACTGCCGATGATGGAGAAGCAGGCGCCTGTGCGTGCGGCAAAAGTTGCGCCGATGCAAAGCTTCTCTTTGGGTAAACGTCGTAAAAAACGCGATGGCTGGCTGATGAGCTTTACCTGGCTGGTCCTGTTCGTGGTTGTCGGGCTGACGGGCGCATGGTGGTGGCAAAACCACAAAGCGCAACAGGAAGAGATCACCACCATGGCCGATCAGTCCTCCGCTGAGCTTAATCAGTCTGGTACTAACGGCGCGCAAAGCGTGCCGTTGAGCACCGAAGGGGCTGCGACCTCCAGCGAACCTCAGGCGGCAGCAACCAGCACGCCTGCAACCGAGCCAGCGGCGACGCCAGAAGCGACGGCGAATACCGCACCAGCCACCCAGGCCCAGGATCAGAACGCGGTCGTATCACCTTCTCAGGCCAATGTTGATACCGCCCCTGCGGCAACGGCACCGGCAGATAACACCGCGGCGTCACTGCCAACTGACCCGGCGGGTACGGCGGCACCTGCCGTTGACCCGAATGCGCTGGTGATGAATTTCACGGCTGATTGCTGGCTGGAAGTGACTGACGCGACAGGTAAAAAGCTGTTCAGCGGCCTGCAACGTAAAGATGGCACGTTAAATCTAACGGGCCAGGCACCATACAAGCTTAAAATCGGCGCACCGGCAGCGGTACAGATCCAGTATCAAGGAAAACCTGTCGATCTGAGCCGCTTTATCAGAACTAACCAGGTTGCGCGTCTTACCGTTAATGCCGAACAATCAGCAGCACAGTAACAGACGGGCAATGCGGGAGATTTTACATGCATAACCAGGCTCCTATTCAACGTAGAAAATCGAAACGGATTTACGTTGGGAACGTGCCAATCGGCGATGGGGCGCCTATCGCCGTCCAGTCGATGACCAATACGCGTACTACGGATGTAGAAGCGACGGTTAATCAAATCAAAGCATTAGAACGCGTCGGCGCGGACATTGTTCGCGTCTCAGTGCCGACCATGGACGCCGCTGAGGCGTTCAAACTGATCAAGCAGCAGGTGAGCGTTCCGCTGGTTGCCGATATTCACTTCGATTACCGTATCGCGCTGAAAGTCGCTGAATACGGTGTCGATTGTCTGCGTATTAACCCAGGCAACATCGGCAACGAAGAGCGCATTCGCATGGTGGTTGACTGCGCCCGCGACAAAAACATTCCAATCCGTATCGGCGTAAACGCTGGCTCTCTGGAAAAAGATCTCCAGGAAAAGTACGGTGAGCCGACGCCGCAGGCGCTGCTCGAATCCGCCATGCGTCACGTCGATCATCTGGATCGCCTTAACTTCGATCAGTTCAAAGTGAGCGTGAAAGCGTCTGACGTTTTCCTGGCCGTTGAATCGTATCGTCTGCTGGCAAAACAGATCGATCAGCCGCTGCACCTTGGCATCACCGAGGCGGGCGGTCTGCGCAGCGGCTCAGTAAAATCGGCAATTGGTCTCGGCCTGCTGCTCTCTGAAGGCATCGGTGACACGTTACGCGTCTCCCTGGCCGCCGATCCGGTGGAAGAGATCAAAGTCGGTTTCGACATCCTGAAATCACTGCGTATCCGCGCGCGGGGGATCAACTTCATTGCCTGCCCAACCTGTTCACGTCAGGAGTTTGACGTGATCGGCACCGTGAATGCCCTGGAGCAGCGTCTGGAAGACATCATCACCCCGATGGACGTTTCCATCATCGGCTGCGTGGTGAACGGTCCGGGTGAAGCGCTGGTGTCCACGCTGGGCGTTACCGGCGGTAACAAGAAAAGTGGTCTCTATGAAGATGGCGTTCGTAAAGATCGTCTGGATAATAGTGATATGATCGACCAGCTTGAAGCCCGCATTCGCGCAAAAGCGACGATGATGGACGAAGCGCAGCGCATCAGCGTTCAGCAGGTTGAAAAATAACGTGATGGGAAGCAGGCTGCTTCCCATGTATGATTGAACCCATTCTTTGGGTTCTTTTTTGTATATAGAAAGAGAATAAACGTGGCAAAAAACATTCAAGCCATCCGCGGCATGAACGATTATCTGCCTGGCGAAACCGCCATCTGGCAGCGCATTGAAGGCACACTGAAGCAGGTGCTCGGCAGCTACGGTTACAGCGAAATTCGTTTGCCGATTGTAGAGCAGACCCCGTTATTCAAACGCGCGATCGGCGAAGTAACCGACGTGGTTGAAAAAGAGATGTATACCTTTGAGGACCGCAACGGCGACAGCCTGACCCTGCGTCCTGAGGGGACGGCGGGTTGCGTACGCGCCGGCATCGAACATGGTCTCCTGTACAATCAGGAGCAGCGCCTGTGGTATATCGGCCCGATGTTCCGCCACGAACGTCCGCAAAAAGGCCGCTACCGTCAGTTCAACCAGCTTGGCGTGGAAGTGTTTGGTCTGCAAGGACCAGATATCGATGCCGAACTGATTATGCTGACTGCCCGCTGGTGGCGTGCGCTCGGTATTTCTGAGCACGTTTCCCTGGAGCTGAACTCTATCGGTTCTCTGGAAGCGCGTGCGAACTATCGCGATGCGCTGGTGGCGTTCCTGGAACAACACAAAGAGAAGCTCGACGAAGACTGTAAACGTCGTATGTACAGCAACCCGCTGCGCGTACTCGATTCCAAAAATCCTGACGTACAGGCGCTGCTGAACGATGCGCCAGCGCTGGGTGACTACCTGGATGAGGATTCCCGCGAACACTTTGCTGGCCTATGCAAGCTGCTTGAAGCGGCGGGCATTGCTTATACCGTTAACCAGCGTCTGGTGCGCGGTCTGGACTACTACAACCGCACCGTATTTGAGTGGGTCACCACCAGCCTCGGTTCGCAGGGCACCGTCTGTGCTGGCGGTCGTTATGACGGACTGGTCGAGCAACTGGGTGGTCGCGCAGCACCGGCTGTAGGCTTCGCGATGGGCCTTGAGCGACTTGTTTTGCTGGTTCAGGCAGTTAATCCGGAATTTAAAGCCGATCCTGTTGTCGATATATACCTGGTGGCCTCAGGTGCGGATACGCAGTCTGCGGCGATGCAGCTTGCCGAACGCGTGCGCGATGCGCTGCCGGACGTAAAGCTGATGACCAACCACGGCGGCGGCAACTTTAAAAAACAGTTTGCTCGTGCCGATAAGTGGGGCGCAAGTATTGCACTGGTGCTGGGTGAGTCCGAAGTGGCCAACGGCGAAGTGGTGGTTAAAGACCTGCGCTCTGGTGAGCAAACTACGGTAACGCAGGATGGCGTTGCGGCGCACTTGCGCACTCTATTGGGCTAAGGAGAAGGACTGCGTGGAAATGTACGAGAACGAACACGACCAGGTTGATGCGGTTAAACGCTTCTTTGCTGAAAACGGCAAGGCACTGGTTGTAGGGGTTATTTTAGGTGTTGGTGCGCTGGTTGGCTGGCGTTACTGGAACAATCATCAGGCTGACTCTGCTCGCGGTTCATCCCTGAACTACGAAAACACCGTTAGCGCAATCCGTGCCGATCAGCCGCAAACGCTGACGGCTGCGGAGAAATTTGCCGCTGACAACAAAAACACCTACGGTGCGCTGGCTGCGCTGGAAGTGGCTCAGCAGTATGTTGATAAAAACGAACTGGACAAAGCCGCTGCGCAACTGTCTCAGGGGCTTGCTGCTGCCAGTGACGAAAATCTGAAAGCGGTGATCAATCTGCGCCTGGCACGTATTCAGGTTCAGCAGAAAAAAGCCGACGACGCGCTGAAAACGCTTGATACCATCAAAGGTGATGGCTTTGCCGCTATTGTCGCCGATCTTCGCGGTGAAGCACTGCTGAGTAAGGGTGATAAAGCGGGCGCGCGTAAAGCGTGGCAAGCTGGCGTGGATAGTAAAGCTTCACCTGCGCTGAGCGAAATGATGCAGATGAAAATAAATAATTTGTCCGTCTGAGAGGGACCCAATGCAATTGCGTAAATTACTTCTGCCAGGACTGCTTTCTGTTACGTTATTGAGTGGTTGTTCACTGTTCAGTGGCGAAGAAGACGTTGTCAAAATGTCCCCGCTGCCGACGGTTGAAAACCAGTTCACTCCGTCCACCGCCTGGGACACCTCCGTGGGTGATGGTATTGGCGATTTTTATTCCAACCTGCACCCGGCATTTGCTGACGGCGTGGTCTATGCGGCCGATCGCAAAGGCACCGTTAAAGCGCTGAACGCTGATGACGGAAAAGAAGTGTGGTCCATTAACCTGGCGGAAAAAGACGGCTGGTTCTCCCGTAAACCTGCGCTGCTTTCTGGCGGCCTGACCGTTGCCGGCGGTCACGTGTATGTGGGCAGCGAAAAAGCGCAGGTTTACGCGCTGAATGCCAGCGACGGTTCGGTTGCATGGCAGACCAGCGTTGCCGGTGAATCCTTGTCACGTCCGGTTGTCAGCGACGGCCTGGTGTTGATCCATACCAGCAACGGCCAGTTGCAGGCGCTGAACGAAGCAGATGGTCTGGTAAAATGGACGGTTAACCTGGATATGCCAGCGCTGTCTCTGCGTGGTGAATCTGCTCCGGCGACTGCATTTGGCGCCGCCATTGTGGGTGGTGACAACGGTCGTGTCAGCGCAGTACTGATGCAGCAGGGTCAGATGATCTGGCAGCAGCGTATTTCCCAGGCGACCGGTTCAACTGAAATCGACCGTCTGAGTGACGTGGACACCACGCCGGTCATCGTTGACGGTGTGGTTTACGCGCTGGCGTATAACGGCAACCTGACGGCGCTGGACCTGCGTAGCGGCCAGATCATGTGGAAACGTGAGCTGGGTTCCGTGAACGATTTCATTGTCGACGGCAACCGTATTTATATGGTGGATCAGAACGACCGTCTGCTGGCGCTGAGCACCGAAGGTGGCGTGACGCTGTGGACGCAGAGCGATCTGCTGCACCGTCTGCTGACCGCACCGGCACTGTATAACGGCAGCCTGGTGGTGGGCGACAGCGAAGGCTATATGCACTGGATCGATCCAGAGAATGGCCGCTTCGTGGCGCAGCAGAAAGTGGACGGCTCAGGCTTCCTGACCGACCCGGTTGTGGCTGACGGCAAACTGCTGATTCAGGCAAAAGACGGCACGCTGTACGCGATCACGCGTTAATTACACGGCGGTTGTAGTATACTAAACGGCTCCTGTTCACTCAGGAGCCGTTTTGACATTTTTAAAAACGCTGCGAAAGCGACGTTATTTTGAATTTTATGAGGCTTCAAACATGGTACCTGTGGTCGCGCTTGTCGGGCGCCCTAACGTTGGAAAATCCACTCTTTTTAACCGTTTAACACGCACCCGTGATGCGCTGGTTGCGGATTTCCCGGGGCTGACGCGTGACCGTAAGTACGGTCGTGCAGAGGTGGAAGGACGCGAGTTCATCTGTATCGATACCGGGGGTATTGACGGTACGGAAGACGGCGTAGAAACCCGCATGGCAGAGCAATCTCTGCTGGCTATCGAAGAAGCGGATGTGGTTCTGTTTATGGTGGATGCGCGCGCTGGCCTGATGCCCGCGGACTCCGCTATCGCTAAACATCTGCGTTCACGCGAAAAGCCAACCTTCCTGGTGGCGAACAAAACTGACGGTATCGATGCCGATCAGGCCGTTGCGGATTTCTGGTCTTTAGGTCTGGGTGATATTTATCCTATCGCGGCCTCGCATGGCCGTGGCGTCACCAGCCTGCTGGAAACCGTTCTGCTGCCGTGGGTTGATGAAGTAAACCCGCCGGAAGAGGTGGACGAAGACGCCGAATACTGGGCACAGTTTGAAGCCGGAGAGGAAGGCGAGGAAGAGCCGGAAGATGACTTCAACCCGCAGGATCTGCCGATTAAGCTGGCTATCGTTGGTCGCCCAAACGTAGGTAAGTCTACGCTTACTAACCGTATTCTAGGCGAAGAGCGCGTGGTGGTTTACGACATGCCAGGCACAACGCGTGACAGCATTTACATTCCAATGCAGCGCGATGAACGTGAGTACGTACTTATCGACACTGCAGGGGTGCGTAAGCGCGGGAAAATCACCGATGTAGTGGAAAAATTCTCGGTGATCAAAACACTTCAGGCGATTGAAGACGCCAACGTGGTGCTGCTGGTTATTGACGCACGTGAAGGTATCTCCGATCAGGATCTCTCTCTGCTCGGCTTTATTCTTAATAGCGGGCGCTCACTGGTTATCGTCGTCAACAAGTGGGATGGCCTGAGCAATGAAGTACGCGAACAGGTGAAAGAGACGCTGGACTTCCGTCTGGGCTTTATCGACTTTGCCCGCGTTCACTTCATCTCTGCCCTGCACGGCAGCGGCGTAGGCAACCTGTTCGAATCCGTTCGTGAAGCCTATGACAGCTCTACCCGCCGCCAGAGCACGGCGATGCTGACCCGTATCATGAACATGGCAGCAGAAGATCACCAGCCGCCGCTGGTGCGCGGTCGTCGCGTGAAGCTGAAATATGCCCACGCCGGGGGGTATAACCCGCCTATCGTGGTGATCCACGGTAACCAGGTGAAAGACCTGCCGGACTCCTACAAACGCTACCTGATGAACTACTTCCGTAAGTCGCTGGACGTGATGGGTACGCCTATCCGTATTCAGTTCAAGGAAGGGGAAAACCCGTTTGCGAATAAACGTAATACCCTGACGCCGAACCAGATGCGTAAGCGTAAGCGTTTGATTAAGCACATTAAGAAAAGCAAATAATTCTTACCGAACTCACTAAAACCCGCGCCTGTCGCGGGTTTTTTTCGCTCATTCAAAAGGCCTGCCTTCCCTTTGTGATGTCAATCACTATTCGCTTTTAACCATGTTTATATCTAAGAAAGTAGACAATCGTCGAATTTTCATCTTAAAGTCCAGGGTTCGGTACTAGACAAAACTAGCGCCTGGTTATCAAATGGTTAACCAATATTTCGCCGCATGTAAAAAATCGATCGGATACGTAACCGTTCGGCGTACATGCTGGTGTTTACAAGCACGACACATACCTTTTCGGGAGAATTATGCAATCCTCTGTTAATCAAAAAGAGAGCCGAACCTTCTTCGGCCATCCTTATCCGCTCGGTTCGCTGTTCTTCACCGAGATGTGGGAGCGTTTCTCGTTTTACGGTATTCGCCCGCTATTGATCCTGTTTATGGCCGCCACCGTGTACGACGGGGGGATGGGCCTGGCGCGTGAAAACGCCTCGGCGATTGTCGGCATCTTCGCGGGCACCATGTACCTCGCCGCACTGCCGGGCGGCTGGCTGGCGGATAACTGGCTCGGCCAGCAGCGGGCCGTCTGGTACGGTTCGATTTTGATTGCGCTTGGGCACCTGTCGATTGCCCTGTCGGCCATTATGGGCGACAACCTGTTCTTCATCGGCCTGATGTTCATCGTGCTCGGCTCCGGCCTGTTCAAGACCTGTATCTCGGTCATGGTCGGTACCCTCTACAAAAAGGGCGATGCGCGTCGTGACGGCGGTTTCTCGCTGTTCTATATGGGCATCAACATGGGCTCGTTCATTGCTCCTCTGATTTCCGGCTGGCTGATTAAAACCCACGGCTGGCACTGGGGCTTTGGTATCGGCGGTATCGGGATGCTGGTCGCCCTGATTATCTTCCGCGTGTTTGCCGTTCCGGCCATGAAGCGCTACGACAGCGAAGTCGGTCTGGACTCCACCTGGAACAGTCCAGTAGTGAAACGTAACGGCGTGGGTGCCTGGCTGCTGGCGCTGGCTGTGGGTGTTGCAATCATCGTCACGTTGATTGCCCAGGGCGTGATTGTGATTAATCCGGTCGCGGTGGCCAGCGTGCTGGTATATGTGATTGCCGCCTCCGTCGCGCTCTACTTCATCTACCTGTTCATCTTCGCCGGGCTGAATCGCAAAGAGCGCGCAAGGCTGCTGGTATGCTTTATTCTGCTGGTCTCCGCCGCGTTCTTCTGGTCCGCGTTCGAGCAGAAGCCAACCTCTTTCAACCTGTTCGCCAACGACTACACTAACCGCATGATCGGTGATTTTGAGATCCCGGCGGTGTGGTTCCAGTCGATTAATGCCCTGTTCATCATTCTGCTGGCACCGGTATTTAGCTGGGCATGGCCGAAGCTGGCGAGCAATAATATTCGCCCGAGCAGTATCACCAAGTTCGTGATCGGTATTTTGTGCGCGGCGGCGGGCTTCGGCCTGATGATGCTGGCGGCACAGA
Organism: Enterobacter cloacae complex sp. SYL003; assembly: GCF_049236925.1. NCBI lineage: Bacteria > Pseudomonadati > Pseudomonadota > Gammaproteobacteria > Enterobacterales > Enterobacteriaceae > Enterobacter > Enterobacter cloacae complex sp. SYL003. Next base: position 84,132 of record NZ_JBMKJK010000002.1, read on the forward strand.
ACGTGCTGAGCAACGGTGGAGCAGGGGTTTCTCCGTTCTGGCTGGTAGGCAGTATCCTGATGCTGACGCTCGGGGAACTGTGCCTGAGTCCGATTGGTCTGGCAACCATGACCCTGCTGGCGCCGGAAAGAATGCGCGGTCAGATGATGGGCCTGTGGTTCTGCGCCAGTGCGCTGGGTAACCTGGCTGCGGGCCTGATTGGTGGTCACGTGAAGGCCGACCAGCTGGATATGCTGCCGGACCTCTTTGCCCGTTGCTCCATCGCGCTGTTGATTTGTGCTGCGGTGCTGATCGTCCTCATTGTTCCGGTGCGTCGCATGCTGGAAAATGTGCAGACAAAACCGGCTACCGAAGCCTGATACTATTCAGCCTGCCGGGGCAGTTATCCAGCCCCGGCCCACCTCAACAGGAGAGAGCATGTCGATAACCTGTCCGGATTGCCACGCAGCGCTCGAGCCGCAAAACGGTATCGCGCACTGCGACAGCTGCAATAACGATATTCCCCTCGAAGCGCGCTGCCCTGATTGCCATCAACCGCTTCAGGTACTCAAGGCCTGCGGTGCGGTGGATTACTTTTGCCAGAACGGCCACGGTCTTATCTCTAAAAAACGCGTGGAGTTTGTTCGGGCTGAAGGTTAATCGCACACGCAGCCTTCACCTTTCTGCCACAGTTCCACCAGCGACTCGGGAGCTTCCTGCTCGGGTACCAGCACGATGATATCGGCGTAGTGCGCCTGATTTTGGCCGGTCCAGATAATCTGGATGCGGAAATAGCGCTGGTCACCTCTGCCGGGGGAAGAGGCTTGCCCGGGCGGCTGGCCGCGCGGGAAAGCCTGCTCCAGAATGCTCACCAGGCGCTGGCGCTGGGCCTCATTAAGCGAGGAGAGCGCAATGGTGCGCTGGCCGCTCAGCTTAGGGATAAAAGCGACGCCGCCTTCCCGGGCCAGCTCAACCACGGCGTCATCCGTCAGTTCCGGAACCTGCATTTACAGCACTCCTACCTGTTCCCAGGCTTGTTTTATAGCCGCCCCAACGTCGCTACCAGAGCGTTTCTCGCCGTGCGCTATCGTCAGTTTTGCAAAGGCATCAAAATCCGCATCCTGCGCCAGGTTGCGATCGCAAACCGTGTCGTACCAGGCATAACCCGCTTTTTCCCAGGCGTAGCCACCGATCGCCGTTGCGGCCAGGTAAAACGCGCGGTTGGGGATACCGGAGTTAAGGTGTACGCCGCCGTTATCCTCGCGCGTTTTGATGAAATCTTTCATATGCCCGGGCTGCGGATCTTTACCGAGCAGCGGATCGTTATAGGCCGTGCCGGGTTCAGACATGGAGCGAAGCCCTTTCCCGTTGATGCCCTCCGCCAGCAGCCCTTCACCAATCAGCCAGTCTGCTTTATCGGCGGTTTGCTTAAGATGGTATTGCTTCACCAGCGAACCGAACACGTCGGATAACGACTCGTTCAGCGCGCCCGATTGTTCAAAGTAGATGAGTCCGGCTTCGGTCTCCGTCACACCGTGGCTAAGCTCATGCGCTACCACGTCGATGGCAATGGTAAAGCGGTTGAAGATTTCCCCGTCGCCATCGCCAAAGACCATCTGCTGGCCGTTCCAGAAGGCGTTTTGATACTCACGGCCATAGTGCACGGTGCCGGTGAGGATCAGCCCTTTGTTATCGAGCGAATCGCGCTGATATTCCTTCCAGAAGAAATCATGGGTAATACCCAGATAATCGTACGCTTCATCCACCGCCACATCTCCGTTGGAGGGCTGGCCTTCATAGCGTACCTGGGTACCCGGCAGCTCCTGGGTCTGTTTCGCATCGTAGATGTCACGCTCAAGCTGACCGGCTTTATTCACATGCGGCGCGGCGGGTTTGCCCGGCATATGGGCCATCAGCGTCTGGACGTGGGTTAAGGTCTGACGGGCGCAGCGCTGCTGCGGCTCAGAACCGCTTTCGATAATACGGCGAAGAATATACGGAGGGATGACGCTATGTAGATGGGGCATGCTGCTCTCCTTATTAAAAAAGGCAATAGCAGCAGTATAGTTTGTAACCGGCGAAGATTTATCCGCTTTTACGCTGACGCGTTTTTTTCACCGGTTTGATCTCTTTCACTTCACTCTCGACCCAGCCGTCAGAAAGCCGGGTGGTGAGCACATCCCCTGCTTTAACCTGCTTCGTCTGCTTCAGCACTTTGCCGTCCGTCGCGGTGGTCACGCTATAGCCGCGGGCCAGCGTGGAGAGTGGGCTGACGGCTTCCAGATGGGTGACCGCATTGCCAAAACGCTCGCGGGTGGCGCTCAGGCGTGAGCGGATATTTTCCGCGAGGCGGAACTCAAGCTGCTGGATACGCGTTTGTGCGCGATAAATCTTTGGCTGCGGATTCTGCTGGTTCAGACGCTGAGTCGTGCGCTGCTGGCGCGATATCGCTCTCTTAAGCTGGTTATCCAGCGCGAAGTTCATCCGCTGACGCAGACGCTCCAGTACGGTTTGCTGACGCGCCAGACGCAATTGCGGATGCTGCTGTTGCAGACGATGATGAAGCTGGGTAAAGCGGCGGGTACGGTTGGCGAGGAAGTAGTCCATCGCCATCTCCAGGCGCTGCTGCCCGTTCTGGATCTGGCGCAGCAGCTCCTGCTGATTACGGCTGACCACCTCTGCCGCCGCGGACGGCGTGGGCGCGCGTAAATCCGCGACAAAATCGGCTATCGTCACATCCGTTTCATGGCCGACGGCGCTCACCACAGGGATAAGGCTGGCAAAGATTGCCCGCGCCACGCGCTCGTCGTTAAAGCTCCACAGGTCTTCCAGCGAGCCGCCGCCGCGCCCGACGATCAGGACATCGCACTCCTGACGCGCATTCGCCAGCTCAATCGCGCGCACGATCTGCCCTGGCGCATCGTCACCCTGAACGGCGGTCGGGTAGATAATGACGGGCAGGGAAGGGTCACGGCGCTTCAGGACGTGCAAAATATCGTGCAGCGCCGCGCCGGTTTTCGAGGTGATAACTCCAACACAGTGGGCAGGTGAGGGCAGGGGCTTTTTAAACTGCTGGTCAAACAATCCCTCAGCCGAAAGCATGGCTTTTAACTGCTCGTACTTCTGCTGCAACAAGCCTTCACCAGCGGGCTGCATGCTCTCGACGATAATCTGATAATCGCCGCGCGGCTCATACAGGGTAATGTTGGCGCGAACCAGAACCTGCTGGCCATGCTGAGGGCGGAACGTCACGCGACGATTGCTGTTGCGGAACATCGCGCAGCGCACCTGAGCGGTGTCGTCTTTTAGCGTAAAGTACCAGTGACCGGAAGCAGGCTGCGTGAAGTTAGAGATTTCACCGCTGATCCAGACCTGTCCCATTTCCTGCTCAAGCAGCAAACGCACCGTCTGATTAAGGCGGCTGACAGTATAAATTGAGGGGGATTGAGAGGATAACATGTGAGCGGGATCAAATTCTAAATCAGCAAGTTATTCAGTCGATAGTAACCTGCTGAGAGGCGATCGCAAGCATTTTTTTCAAAAAAGTGTAGATGCAATCGGTTACGCTCTGTATAATGCCACGGCAATATTTAACCACCCAGGTCAGAGATATTGCCCATGCTACGTATCGCTAAAGAAGCACTGACGTTTGACGACGTCCTCCTCGTTCCCGCTCATTCCACCGTTCTGCCGAATACTGCCGACCTCAGCACGCAGTTGACGAAAACCATTCGTCTGAACATTCCTATGCTCTCCGCAGCAATGGACACCGTGACTGAAGCGCGTCTGGCTATCGCTTTGGCACAGGAAGGCGGCATTGGCTTTATCCACAAAAACATGTCTATAGAGCGTCAGGCGGAAGAAGTTCGCCGCGTGAAGAAACATGAATCCGGTATCGTGTCCGATCCTCAGACCGTTCTGCCAACCACCACCCTGCACGAAGTGAAAGCGCTAACCGAGCGTAACGGCTTTGCAGGTTACCCGGTTGTGACCGAAGACAACGAGCTGGTGGGCATCATCACCGGTCGTGATGTGCGTTTCGTGACTGACCTGAACCAGCCTGTCAGCGTCTATATGACGCCAAAAGAGCGCCTGGTGACCGTTCGCGAAGGCGAAACCCGCGACGTGGTGCTGGCGAAAATGCACGAAAAACGTGTTGAGAAAGCGCTGGTTGTGGATGCGAACTTCCACCTGCGTGGCATGATCACCGTTAAAGATTTCCAGAAAGCAGAACGTAAACCGAACGCCTGTAAAGACGAGCATGGCCGTCTGCGCGTCGGCGCTGCGGTTGGCGCGGGCGCAGGTAACGAAGAGCGCGTTGACGCGCTGGTTGCCGCGGGCGTTGACGTGCTGCTGATTGACTCCTCACATGGCCACTCCGAAGGCGTTCTACAACGTATTCGTGAAACCCGTGCTAAATACCCGGATCTCCAGATCATCGGCGGTAACGTGGCTACGGGCGCAGGTGCTCGCGCGCTGGCGGAAGCCGGTTGCAGCGCGGTGAAAGTGGGTATCGGCCCTGGCTCTATCTGTACTACCCGTATCGTCACCGGCGTGGGCGTTCCGCAGATCACCGCGGTGTCTGACGCGGTTGAAGCGCTGGAAGGCACCGGTATTCCGGTTATCGCGGACGGCGGTATCCGCTTCTCTGGCGACATCGCCAAAGCGATCGCCGCAGGTGCCGCAGCCGTGATGGTGGGCTCCATGCTGGCCGGTACCGAAGAATCCCCGGGCGAAATCGAACTCTACCAGGGCCGTTCTTACAAATCCTACCGCGGTATGGGCTCCCTGGGCGCGATGTCCAAAGGTTCCTCCGACCGTTACTTCCAGACCGATAACGCCGCTGACAAACTGGTACCGGAAGGCATCGAAGGCCGCGTGGCCTATAAAGGCCGTCTGAAAGAGATCATCCACCAGCAGATGGGCGGCCTGCGTTCCTGTATGGGACTGACCGGCTGTGGTACCATTGACCTGCTGCGTACCAAAGCGGAATTCGTACGCATCAGCGGTGCGGGTATCCAGGAGAGCCACGTGCACGACGTGACGATCACCAAAGAGTCCCCGAACTACCGTCTGGGATCATGATTTTCTTCGCCCGACCTCGTGTCGGGCGATTTATTTAATCTGTTTCACTTGCCTCGGAATTAGCGTCAATGACGGAAAACATTCATAAACATCGCATCCTCATCCTCGATTTTGGTTCTCAGTACACTCAACTGGTGGCGCGTCGCGTGCGTGAGCTGGGCGTTTACTGTGAACTGTGGGCGTGGGATGTTACGGAAGCACAGATTCGCGAGTTCAATCCAAGCGGCATCATCCTGTCCGGCGGCCCGGAGAGCACCACCGAAGAGAACAGCCCGCGCGCGCCACAGTACGTATTCGAAGCGGGCGTACCGGTGTTCGGCGTGTGCTACGGCATGCAGACTATGGCGATGCAGCTGGGCGGCCACGTAGAAGGCTCTAACGAGCGTGAGTTCGGCTACGCGCAGGTAGAAGTCGTCACCGACAGCGCGCTGGTGCGCGGTATCGAAGACTCCCTGACCGCAGACGGCAAACCGCTGCTGGACGTATGGATGAGCCACGGCGACAAAGTCACCGCTATCCCGTCGGACTTCGTGACCGTAGCCAGCACCGAAAGCTGCCCGTTCGCGATTATGGCGAACGAAGAAAAACGCTTCTACGGCGTGCAGTTCCACCCGGAAGTGACTCACACCCGTCAGGGTATGCGCATGCTGGAGCGCTTCGTGCGTGATATCTGCCAGTGTGAAGCCCTGTGGACCCCGGCAAAAATCATCGACGACGCCGTGGAGCGTATCCGCCAGCAGGTTGGTGATGACAAAGTGATCCTCGGCCTCTCCGGCGGCGTGGATTCCTCCGTGACCGCGATGCTGCTGCACCGCGCCATCGGCAAAAACCTGACCTGCGTCTTCGTGGACAACGGCCTGCTGCGTCTGAACGAAGCCCAGCAGGTCATGGACATGTTCGGCGACCACTTCGGTCTGAACATCGTTCACGTGGAAGGCGAACAGCGCTTCCTGGACGCGCTGAAAGGCGAGAACGATCCGGAAGCGAAACGTAAAATCATCGGCCGCGTATTCGTGGAAGTGTTCGACGAAGAAGCGCTGAAGCTGGAAGACGTGAAATGGCTGGCGCAGGGCACTATCTACCCTGACGTGATCGAATCCGCCGCCTCCGCAACCGGTAAAGCACACGTCATCAAATCTCACCACAACGTGGGCGGCCTGCCGAAAGAGATGAAGATGGGCCTGGTTGAGCCGCTGCGCGAGCTGTTCAAAGACGAAGTGCGCAAGATTGGTCTGGAACTGGGTCTGCCGTACGACATGCTCTACCGTCACCCGTTCCCGGGCCCGGGCCTCGGCGTACGCGTGCTGGGCGAAGTGAAGAAAGAGTACTGCGACCTGCTGCGTCGCGCGGACGCGATCTTCATTGAAGAGCTGCACAAGGCTGACCTGTACAACAAGGTTAGCCAGGCGTTCACCGTGTTCCTGCCGGTTCGCTCCGTCGGCGTGATGGGCGATGGCCGCAAGTACGACTGGGTTGTTTCCCTGCGTGCGGTTGAAACCATCGACTTCATGACCGCGCACTGGGCGCACCTGCCGTATGACTTCTTAGGCCGCGTGTCTAACCGCATCATCAACGAAGTGAACGGCATTTCCCGCGTGGTGTATGACATCAGCGGCAAGCCACCGGCGACGATCGAGTGGGAATGATTTCGCGTCTGGCTACAGCCTGTAGTTAAATGCAGTAAAGTATCTCTAAGCCCGCGTAACTGCGGGCTTTTTTGTTTTTTATGTCTGGCACTTTCTGGCAGCGTTAGCAACGAAGAGCATAATTTCAGAACGCACTGTGGCGCAGAAAGTAACAGAAATTTATGCTGTTGGCCTCTCGTACCATGAATCAGAGAATTGGATATTCCCATCTACAATACGCCATGTGATTTTTTCATATTGCATAGAGACGGATTCCATATGATTTAACTTATCATTGCCTGATAATTTAACATTGGGCACACCACAATTAACACCCGTTATTTTTACATTTTCCATTAATACGGTGTAATAACACACCTCCTGGCCCGCATCATTGATATGATAAAATTTTACTTCTGCACTTTTTAATGTTTGCCCTGTAGCTGCTGCTTTGTAGAGATAGGGACTGGAACTGTCGACTTCTTTTTCAAAATTAAATGATGAATGTTGGCGTGTTCCGGTGATCTTTCCATTGGCAGTATCGACGGGAAGGTTAACACCATGACCCATACTGATTACCTCGATAGAGCCCTCACGATCCTGAACATCTACAGAGCCTTTGATATCTGCACCACCATCATCTTTTAGCCAAAGATAGGGAGGGATAGGCATTTTATTTACTCCTTATTAGTTTAATTAACTTCATTGTTATGATGTAGAAAAAGATAGAGGTAAGAGTGTTGAATGAAATTAATACATAATCATAACTATAATAGATATCTTCGGGTGTTGGGTTGTTGCTAATTAAATAGGAAATTCTAATAGCTGTTTCGTGACTTATTAATGGATGTTCAGTTAAGTAGCAAACATCTAACCATGAAACAATAGCGAATATGCCGATGAAAAGAACCATTCTAACAGAACTAAGGACAAGTTTTCTGATAACCACCAATAATGACCTCAATTGTTCCATAGGATTCTAAATCAAGACCTTTAACCTTTGCTTTCTTTGTTCTTAATAGTGCGTTTCTTAATCTATTGTAATCTGATTGGCTTGGTAAAGTTATACACCCTTCTGATACCTGACCGGGATGTAGCCTAAATCCACCTCTGGCTACGCTTTTGTAAAATGTAGAATCATCTATATTCCCATCGTCGCGAAATAAAGCAAACCATTCAGAATGATCAACATGATAACTAAAAGTGCTTTTATATGTATCGACTCCCCAGGCTCTAAATCTGTTAGCCATACTTCCTTTAGGCCTGTCTACTATATAATATTTACCTTTTGGTAGCGGTCCAACGTTAGGAATGATGCCACATGCTCCTTTGTTTCTGTATGCACCGTTACCAGAAAAAGCCATAAAGACTCCAACACCATCAAATTCAAGTGGTGAGTAATCAGCATCATTTATAATAAACTTTCCATGCAAAGTCATGTATCTCTCTTTTCTTTATAGATGCTTATGAAAATTATCTGCATATAGTGCGTGTGTTTTTAAAATAAACTATACATAAAGTGCGCATTTAATTATTTTACTCTAAAAAAGGTTGGCTTGCCTTTGGAAAGTAGATCTATATCAATTTTACAGCTACACCCGATAGTAGATCGTTTTAAGGGATGTGTTCATAAAAATATAAAGTGAAGTTCCACAGATAATCCCGACAAAAATCATCCCTACAGTTGTGCTCGGAACCTCGACGCAACGAGATTAAGGACAATATATAAGAAAGCCGATTATCGAGAATAGCGTAAAGCCAAAATGCAAGGACTGAGCTGATATGATTGAGTGGGAATAAGCCCGTAAACCTTTCTGCACGTCATAAGCAGTTAAGACTGATAACCCCCCTTTTACAGAGGGTTTTTCTTTTGTAACTGATATCCGAACGGGACGTGAATTATTGGCTCATCTGTCGGGATCCACGGCAGCCGATACTGCGTCGCCATGCCCCTGGCGCCTGACCATACTGACGCTTAAAGCTGCGGTTGAAGGACTGCTGAGAGTCAAAGCCCAGCGCGATCGCCACGTTCAGAATCGGTTCATCGCTTTGGGCTAAGCGCTCAACTGATTTTTGCAGCTTTTGCGCGCGAATATATTCAGCGAGAGGGGAGCCGGTATGTTCTTTGAAGATCCGCTGGAGATGCCATTTCGAATAGCCGGCTCGCCTGGAGACGGTTTCAATGTCCAGGCGGCTATCAAGGTTGTTGTCGATCCAGTCGAGCAAATCGTGAATGAATGCACTCGTGTTCATCTTGCTTCCCCCTACGCCACGCATTAAAAGCATCTTTGTTTGTTGCACTTAAAGGTGGCCCGTTTTGATATTAATTGCAAGTTTTATTGTTACATTTAAATCCCTTCTCAAAACCCGTGATTTACCTTCGCCGCAAATAGCACATAAAGTGCAACAATTATTCTTGCACTTAATTAAGCGCCTTCCTACAATCGCCGCGATAGTGTATTCGCAACTGTTACAGTTTTGTGGCGATGAACGACACAAATGGCCTTAAGCCAGACCGGACAAAGGAAGTGGCGCGGCGCCTCCCGCTGCGTCTTGCCCGGCGGCTACAATAACCGGAATAAAAATAATGAGCCTGCAAAAAACCTGGGGTTACTTTCATCTGAGCGCGACGGGGGTGGTTTTACTCTCCGCGCTTCTCGTCGGGTGCGATGACAGCGTCGCGCAAAATGCCGCACCGCAAGCGCCCGTCGTCAGCGCAGCTGACGTGGTGGTGAAATCCATTAGCCAGTGGGACAGCTTTAACGGTCGCATTGAAGCGGTGGAAAGCGTTCAGCTGCGCCCACGCGTCTCCGGCTACATTGATAAAGTGAATTACACCGACGGCCAGGAGGTGAAAAAGGGCGAGGTGCTGTTCACGATTGATGACCGAACCTATCGCGCGGCGCTGGAACAGGCGCAGGCGAACCTGGCGAGAGCCAAAACGCAGGCCAGCCTGGCGCGAAGCGAGGCTAACCGTACCGATAAATTAGTCAATACCAACGTGGTATCCCGTGAAGAGTGGGAGCAGCGCCGTTCCGCTGCTACCCAGGCACAGGCCGATATTCGCGCGGCGCAGGCGGCGGTTGATGCCGCGCAGCTCAACCTCGACTTCACCAAAGTGACCGCGCCTATCGACGGTCGCGCCAGCCGGGCGCTGATCACCAGCGGTAACCTGGTGACTGCGGGTGACAGCGCCAGCGTGCTCACCACCCTGGTCTCACAGAAGACGGTTTACGTCTACTTCGACGTGGACGAGTCCACCTATCTTCACTATCAGAACCTGGCCCGCAGCGGGCAGGGGGCGTCCAGTCACCACACGGCGCTGCCGGTGGAGATTGGTCTGACGGGTGAGGAGGGCTATCCCCATCAGGGCAAAGTGGATTTCCTGGATAACCAGCTCACGCCGAGTACCGGTACAATCCGCATGCGTGCGCTGCTGGATAACTCACAGCGTCAGTTCACGCCGGGACTCTTCGCACGCGTGCGCCTGCCGGGCAGTGCGGAATTTAAAGCCACGCTTGTTGACGATAAGGCGGTGCTGACCGATCAGGATCGTAAGTATGTTTATGTCGTAGATAAAGACGGGAAAGCGCAGCGCCGCGATATTACGCCGGGGCGTCTGGCCGACGGTTTACGTATCGTACAGCAGGGGCTGAAACCCGGGGATAAAGTCATCGTCGATGGTTTACAAAAAGTGTTTATGCCGGGTATGCCGGTTAACGCGAAAACCGTTGCCATGACCGCCAGCGCCGCCCTCAACTGATCCCTTACCTGAGAATCCAATCCATGGACTTTTCCCGTTTTTTCATCGACAGGCCGATTTTTGCCGCCGTACTGTCGATTCTGATTTTTATCACAGGATTAATCGCCATCCCGCTGCTGCCGGTGAGCGAATATCCTGATGTCGTGCCGCCAAGCGTGCAGGTGCGCGCCGAGTACCCGGGCGCCAACCCGAAAGTGATTGCCGAAACCGTGGCGACGCCGCTGGAAGAGGCGATCAACGGCGTTGAAAACATGATGTACATGAAATCCGTCGCGGGCTCCGACGGCGTGCTGGTGACTACCGTCACCTTCCGTCCGGGTACCGACCCGGATCAGGCGCAGGTACAGGTGCAAAACCGCGTTGCACAGGCCGAGGCGCGTCTGCCGGAAGACGTTCGGCGTCTGGGCATCACGACTCAGAAACAGTCGCCAACGCTGACGCTGGTGGTGCATCTCTTTTCGCCTGGCGGTAAGTACGATTCACTGTATATGCGTAACTACGCCACGCTGAAGGTGAAGGACGAGCTGGCGCGTCTGCCCGGCGTGGGTCAGATCCAGATTTTCGGCTCGGGTGAATACGCGATGCGCGTCTGGCTGGATCCAAACAAGGTGGCGGCGCGCGGACTGACGGCCTCGGACGTGGTGACGGCGATGCAGGAGCAAAACGTACAGGTCTCCGCCGGGCAGCTTGGCGCCGAGCCGCTGCCGAAAGAGAGCGATTTCCTGATCTCCATTAACGCCCAGGGCCGTCTGCATACCGAAGAAGAGTTTGGCAATATTGTCCTGAAAACAACGCAGGACGGTACGGTCGTCCGCCTGCGCGACGTGGCGCGTATCGAGATGGGTTCCGGCAGCTATGCGCTGCGCTCCCAGCTGAACAATAAAGACGCGGTCGGGATTGGTATCTTCCAGTCGCCGGGGGCAAACGCCATCGATCTGTCTAACGCGGTGCGCGCCAAAATGGACGAACTGTCCACGCGATTCCCGGACGATATGAAGTGGGCGGCACCTTACGACCCAACGGTATTTGTGCGCGACTCGATCCGTGCGGTTGTACAAACGCTGCTGGAAGCGGTGGTGCTGGTCGTGCTGGTGGTGATCCTGTTCCTGCAAACCTGGCGCGCGTCGATCATCCCGCTGATCGCGGTGCCGGTATCGGTGGTGGGTACCTTCAGCATTCTTTACCTGCTGGGCTTCTCGCTGAATACCCTGAGCCTGTTCGGGCTGGTGCTGGCCATCGGTATCGTGGTGGATGATGCCATCGTGGTGGTGGAGAACGTCGAGCGAAATATCGAAGAGGGGCTCGCCCCGCTTGCGGCGGCGCATCAGGCGATGCGTGAAGTGTCCGGGCCGATTATCGCCATTGCGCTGGTGCTGTGTGCAGTGTTTGTGCCGATGGCGTTCCTCTCTGGCGTGACCGGCCAGTTCTACAAACAGTTTGCGGTAACGATAGCTATTTCCACGGTGATCTCCGCGATCAACTCGCTGACGCTTTCTCCGGCGCTGGCCGCGCTGCTGTTGAAGCCGCATGGTGCCCCGAAAGATTTCCCGACCCGGATTATCGATCGTCTGTTCGGCTGGATTTTCCGTCCGTTTAACCGCTTTTTCCATCGCAGCTCGACCGGCTATCAGGGACTGGTAGGGAAAACGCTTGGCCGACGCGGTGCAGTGTTTGCGGTTTATTTGCTGCTGCTTTGTGCCGCGGGTGTGATGTTTAAAGTCGTACCCGGCGGGTTTATTCCGACGCAGGATAAGCTGTACCTGATCGGCGGCGTGAAAATGCCGGAAGGCTCGTCGCTGGCGCGCACCGATGCGGTGATCCGCAAAATGAGCGAAATCGGGATGAATACCGAAGGTGTGGATTATGCGGTCGCGTTTCCTGGCCTGAACGCGCTCCAGTTCACCAATACGCCGAACACCGGGACGGTCTTCTTTGGCCTGAAGCCGTTCGACCAGCGTAAACATACTGCGACGGAAATTAACGCGGAGATCAATGCGAAAATCGCTCAAATCCAGCAGGGCTTTGGCTTCTCGATTCTGCCGCCGCCGATTTTAGGGCTGGGTCAAGGGTCGGGTTATTCGCTGTACATTCAGGATCGTGCTGGTCTGGGCTATGGCGCGCTGCAAAACGCGGTGAACACCATGTCCGGGGCGATTATGCAGACGCCGGGGATGCATTTCCCCATCTCAACCTACCAGGCTAACGTTCCGCAGCTGGATGTGCAGGTTGACCGTGATAAAGCGAAAGCGCAGGGCGTATCGCTTACCGATCTTTTCGGCACGCTGCAAACCTATCTGGGCTCGTCATATGTAAACGACTTTAACCAGTTTGGACGGACCTGGCGCGTAATGGCACAGGCCGACGGGCAGTTCCGCGACAGCGTGGAAGATATCGCGAATTTACGCACACGCAATAACCAGGGCGAAATGGTGCCGATTGGCAGTATGGTGAAAATCACGACCACCTACGGGCCGGACCCGGTGATCCGCTACAATGGTTACCCGGCGGCGGATCTTATTGGTGATGCTGACCCGCGCGTGCTCTCTTCCGCGCAGGCGATGACGCAGCTGGACGCCATGTCTAAGCAGATCCTGCCGAACGGGATGAATATTGAATGGACGGACCTGAGTTTCCAGCAGGCCACCCAGGGCAATACGGCGCTGATCGTCTTCCCGGTCGCGGTGCTGCTGGCGTTCCTGGTGCTGGCGGCGCTGTATGAAAGCTGGACGCTGCCGCTGGCGGTGATCCTTATCGTGCCGATGACGATGCTCTCCGCGCTGTTCGGCGTCTGGCTGACCGGGGGCGATAACAACGTCTTCGTGCAGGTGGGGCTGGTCGTGCTGATGGGGCTGGCCTGTAAAAACGCGATACTTATCGTGGAGTTTGCCCGCGAGCTGGAAATTCAGGGCAAAGGCATCATGGAGGCTGCGCTGGAGGCGTGCCGCCTGCGTTTACGCCCGATTGTAATGACCTCTATCGCCTTTATTGCCGGGACCATTCCACTGATCCTAGGTCACGAGGCAGGGGCAGAAGTCCGCGGCGTCACCGGGATCACCGTCTTCTCCGGGATGCTGGGCGTGACGCTGTTTGGTCTGTTCCTGACGCCGGTCTTTTACGTGACGCTGCGTAAATTCGTGACGCGCGGCAAAGCGGAAAGAGAGGTGTTGCCTGCGTAGGACGTAGCAGATAACAAAAAGCCGCCTTCATTGTGAAGGCGGCTTTTTTTTCGCAATCCGTCAGGATTAAGGCGCTTTTTTATGCTGCGTACAGAGTTCCGGCACCGGATCGCACCCGCTGGTATCGGCTTTTTTCACCTCTTCCAGCGCGCTGGCGACGGTATGGCGCGCTAAAACCGCTAACGAAGCCTGCTCCGCTTCATCAGCGATTGATTTGAAGTACCAACAGGCGTTGGCGCTGACCACACAGCGGGCCGGGACGTCAGGACGGGACGCCCACAGCTTTTTATCTTCAGTGACGGAAAGGTAGATATCACGCAGGGTGATCTCTTCAGCCGGGCGGCCAAGGTGAATAGAGCCGTTGCGGCCAAGCGTGGAGACGATAATGCCGTCGCGGGCGAGAGGAACCATTAATTTGCGGATAAAGCTCGGATTCGCTTCCAGGCCGTAAGCCAGGATTGCACTCGTCGAACGTTCACCCGATTGCTCCGCCATCGCTACGCTGAGAACCATCTGCAAAGCTGTCGGGAAGCGGTAATCTAACATTTTTCTGTCCTGGGTTGCGGTGAATCTTGTTCTTTTTGGCACCGCAGAGGTGAATAATCAGTAAGTAACAATATAACAAATACGGTAATTTTATTGAAGCAATCTGCGGCATACGTGAAGTAACGCTGCGCTGACACATGTCAGGACGTGTAGCGCCGGGTTTACGTTCATGCGAACGCCGGATTCGGGAAATCAACGGTCACCATAAGACCACCTTCGGCTGACGTATTCAGATTGACCCTGCCGTTGTGTTGCTGCGTAACGGCTTTGACGATGGCAAGCCCCAGTCCACTCCCGCTTTGGGTCTGATTAGGATCGCGGAAAAATCTGTCGAACACGCGCTCCCGCAGTTCAACCGGGATACCGGGGCCCGCGTCTGAGACGCGCAGCTGAGCGGACTTATCACGCGATTGCAGTTGTACCTCAATGCGTCCACCCTCAGGGCTATACTTCACGGCATTCTCAATTAAATTGTCGATCAGCGACACCAGACGTTCCCGAATGCCTGCGACATGGATTTCATCGTCGGCGAAGAATTCAAACTCAATCCCGCGTGCCGATGCCAGCGGCTCCAGTGCGGCCATTCGCTCCTGAATAAGCGTTGTCAGCGGCACAGGCTCCATTACCGTGTCGATGTGCGCTTCGCTGTGCTTCATCAGCAGAAGCTGATTGACGAGACGAGCAGCACGGCTATTGCTGCGAACAATGCCTGCAAGCAGCTCCTGCTGGCTTTCGCTGATGACCCAGGACTGCAGCGCCTCGACGTTGATTCGCATCGCGGCCAGCGGCGTACGCAGCTCGTGCGCGGCATCGGCAATAAACACCCTTTCCCTTTCGGCGCTTTCCCGCACCCTGGCGAGAAAGTCATTAATCGCGTCCACCGTCTGGCGCATCTCCCTGTGCCTGGGAACGGCTTTTAAGGGAGAGAGATCGTCTGGCGTGCGCAATGAAATTTCATTCACTACCCTGTTCCAGGGGCGCATCGCGATGCGGATTGACAGCCACGCGGGAAACAGAAGAAAAGGGATGCATACCAGCAGCGGCATGACGTAATAGCCGCGCGAGTTCAGGTAGATAAAGAAATTCCAGCTGCCAGCCGGGGTGAAAAGGGTGACTTCAACGTCGGAGCGCGCGGATTTGAGCGTGCGGCTCGTCCAGGTGTGGTCTCCAGTCCGGACGCGCTGCATTTCCCCCAGGCGGCTATTTTTCACCTCCGTTGGCGCGCCACGCGAAGAAAAAATAATCTCATTATGCTTGCGAACGATCAGGTTGATAGCGAGTTCCGGATCTTCACCGCCGCCATACCCCTCCCGCAGCGCCTTGCTGAACGCGGCCAGCACCTCATTACGCGCCTGCGGCCTATCCTCCATGCTCTCAACCAGGGAAAAGAGGGTTTCGTAAGTCTCACTGCCCGTGAGTATTGGAGGGCTGCGCAGGTCCTCCAGCAAAATGAAGGTTAAAAAGAAACACCAGAGCAACGTAAGCAGCAGCATCTGGGCGACCAGCATTCGCCTGACCAGCGTAGGGAGCCTGAGGCGGTACCAAAAATTATGCATCAACCTGCCGCCTTCTGAACCGGTACGGTATCAATGACGTACCCTACGCCCCGCACCGTTCGCACAAAGCCATCGCCAATTTTTCGCCGCAGGTTACCCATATGCACGTCGAGCGCGTTGCTGAGATTTTCTTTCGTGCCGAATATCCTCTCTTCCAGATACCGCCGCGTAAGCACGCGATCGGCGCGCAGCATTAACGTTTCAAGCAGCGCATATTCGCTTGCCGTCAGCTCAACGTGGCGTGCGCTCACCGTTACGCGACGCGTCGGAATATGAAGCGACAAACCGCGAATTTCTATTGCCTCATTTTCAAAACCGTAACTGCGTCGCGCAAGGGCTCTCACGCGTGCCAGCAGCTCGGCGAGAACAAAAGGTTTGACCAGATAGTCGTCCGCGCCCGCGTCCAGCCCGCACAGGCGGTCCTGCAGCGTGCCTCGCGCCGTCAGGATAATGACGGGGATCCCCCGGAGCTGCTGACGCAGGCGCGTCATCAGGCTCATGCCATCGCCATCGGGCAGCCCCAGGTCGAGCAGGATAAGCTCCGGCACGCAGAGCTCAAGCTGATGCAGCGCATCCTCTTTCCGGCGTACCCATATGACATCAAATCCTTGATCTGCAAGGGCGAAACGTACGCCGTTGCCGAGATCCAGGTCGTCTTCAATTAGTAGAATTTTCACAAAGGTAACGGTATCAGCAGTGGATGAAGAACAGCTTAAGAAAAAAACGGTATCAGGAAATCATTCAGCTTTACAGAACCAGCACGTGCTTCAGCGTTTCTTCATTTTCGGCTCATAAGAACCTTAGGGAGGGTATTCAGAATGAGCGCGCTGGCGTTTAACACCGCCTGAATCGTAACCATCTGAATCCAAAAGGGCTTCTTTAATGAGAAACTGCAAACTGCGTCACAGGTTCCCCCGTTCACTCATCGGTCGCAGCGTGAAAAGCATCCTGTCGGGGGCCGTCCTGGCGTTACTGGCTACCCCGGCGCTGGCGGCCGGGCAGCGCCAGGGCAACGTTTTAACCCTGGGGGGCGGCGTGGATGTTGCGCCACGCTATTCCGGTTCGGATAAGAGCCGCGTTACTGCGGCTCAGGTGGTTGATTACGCGATGGCAAATGGACTCTTTATCAGTACCACCCGCGGGCTCGGCTACGGCAACCGCGTTGGCAACCTGGATTACAGCGCTGCGCTGAGCTATCGCGCAGGACGTAAGGAGCGCGACGTAAGCAGCGATTCAATCGCCTCCGGCAGCGACTACCTGCGGGGGATGGGTGACATCAAAGGCTCGGCCGTCGTTGTGCCGGGGCTGGGGTACAGGATAACTGACTGGCTTAACGTGCAGCTGCAGGCTGAGGTCCCGGTTTCGGAAAGAGACAACGGTGAGGCTGTGCACTTTGGCATTGCCAGCCCGCTCTACACCTCTCCTGAAAACTCGGTGACGCTGGCGCTGACCGGCAGTTGGGGATCCAGCAAGTACATGCAAACGTACTACGGGGTCAGCGCCGCCCAGTCGGCCGCATCGGGATTTGCCCGACATGATGCCGGATCGGGCATATACGCCTATTCGCTGAACCTGGACTGGACCCATAAGCTCACCTCCCGCTGGAGCCTGCTTGCCGCAGCTGGCGTTACGCAGCTGACGGGAGAGGCGGGCGATAGCCCCATTGTTCAGCGAAAAACGTCTCCTGTGGGAAGTTTGAAGGTGACGTATAGCTTCTGATGGTTCAGTGAGGGCGAAGGCGCGTTTGTGACAAAACCGCACATAACCCCGTTACAGGAGCCGGAAGTACATAAAGCCCGTAGGATGGCGTGGCCCGAAGTCGGACCGTTCATCATGCGGGCTTTTTTTATCACTGTTGACCCGATAACGCCTGTTCAATCGTACGGGTAACAACGTCCGGCTGGCTGACCATCGATACATGGCTTGCCGCAACCTCCGTGGTGTTGGCGTTGATTTTCTTCGCCATTGCGCGCTCAAGCTCAGGATTGATCATCCGGTCATGTTTGCTGACCACATACCAGCTCGGTTTGTCATGCCAGGCGGCATGCGCGACTTTCTCCCCAAACGCATTGGCCTTAATGGGGCTCTGCGTCGCGGCAATCACGCTGCGCTCAACGTCCTTCACGTCAGGGGCAAAATTCTCGCTGACCGCTTTTGTCGGCAGATATAAATACCCCTCTGCCGTTTTAAGGAGGCTGGCGCTCCCTGGCGGATCAGGGAAGCTATTTGCCAGTTCTGCCGTCGACTGGCCGGAATCCGGCGCAAAAGCGGCAACGTAAACCAGTGACTTCAGCGGGCATTGTTTCCCGCCTCGCTGATTACCGTCCCGCCCCAGGAGTGACCGACCAGCACCACATCCCCATGAGCCCGGGCAATAGCACGCTGCGTGGCGGCGACATCATCTTTCAGAGACGTGAGCGGAAGTTGTACCGCAATGACCTCGGTATGGTGTTTTTGCAGCCGGGTGATCACCTTATTCCAGCTGCTCCCGTCGGCAAACGCCCCGTGCACCAGCACCACGCTGGCTTTCGTCTCTGCCAGCGCGCTGGTGGAAACCGCCAGCAGCGCCGCTGTTAATACAGACAATGCTTTCATAACAGGCTCCTTAAAAGTGATGAACCGCCGCGTGGGGCGGTACGGTGAATTCAACGGTTTTATGGTCGATGGGCTTATGCGTCGGGTCGGCAACGATGATGGTTACCTTGTGTTTCCCGGCGGGCAGCCCGACCAGGATCACCGGCTCGCCGCTGGTATCAGCCCAGTGCCAGGGCGCGTCATCCACCACTACGTGAATATGGCCGATACGCGGAGTGACTTTCAGCGCGTCGGGTCCAAATACAGGTTCAATGCGCAGGTTTTCGACGCGGTACTGAATAAAGACCGCACTTTTACTCAGCGGTCCCGCCAGCGGTGGGTCGACGATCAGTTTTGCTGGCGGCTGGGGTTTTTCCTGCGGCGCTACGGCGGCCGGGCCATTAACATCAGCGGCGCTCAGGCCATCCAACGGTGCGGCCAGTGCGCCAGCAAAGGACGTCAGCGCAAATACAGGAAGCAGGAAATATCGACGAATCATCGGTGTCTCTCCTCATCAGTTTATTATGGCGAGGGACACAGAAGACCATTTTTATGTATCGGGGATGTTTGCTTTTGCGGGCGTTTTGTACCGGTTTGTCAGCGTAGCGCTCGGGATACAGTGCGATACAGTTTGTCTGCCTGGAGCGAACACGCTTTAGCGCTCGGGCGAATCCACTACAAGACCTGATTGCTGCGACTGAATTTTGTCCTGATGGTGATACCAGGCGCCAATGGAGGAATAAACAAAGCGGCCAAAGAAAAACAGGAAACTGATGAGCAGTATGATGCGGGTCATCCGGGTGTTAAATCGATGTCGTTTTCGCATACGCGTAGCCTGACTCACTTTCTTTTCCTGAGTATACCCTTTTGGGCGATACGGCTATTAAGGCACAGCCGCAAGTCGGGGTCAATTCAGCGAAATGTAAAATACCGTCAATGCTTACATTAATTTATGTTATTAAAAACAACGCTTTTATTTATCGTATTGATAATTACAGGAAAAATATTCAAATAAAACGTAAGAAATGTTTATTCAGATAAATTAATTTGATTTAGGTCAACGGCGTCTCGTCGTTGATATTTAAAATCCCACCTCCACTGTGCTTGCCAGGAATTTTCCGGGCATCGTGTACGTCAGGTTGGATGCCTGTCTTCATTTACCCTCTGGAGCGCAAGGGTTGTAAACGAGCATCTATGAATATTCACCACATCCTGAAGCAAAATAAAGACCGCTGGTGGGCACTTCCTCTTATATTACCCGTCGTGTTACTCCCGGTGCTTAGTGTGGCTAATACCTTAACGCAGCTGGGCGACGGTATCGTTGCGCTCTATTATCTCCCGCTCTCCTTTCTGCTGACGCTGATGTTGTTCTTTGGCCTGGAAGCCCTTCCCGGAGTGGTGGTGTCGCTGTTTTTACGTTATTACCCGTCCGTTGGGTTGTTTGAAACCGTGACCGGCATTTTGCATTTTATCGTCCCCCTGGTGCTCAGCTGGGGCGGTTACCGCGTGTTTGCGCCCCGACGCAATATGACCGCTTACGGTGACATACGCCTGATGGGGCAACGTATCTTCTGGCAGGTGTTTTGCCCGGCAACGCTTTTTCTGGTGCTATTTCAGTTTGCGGTTTATCTCGGGGTCTATGAGAGCCGCCAGAGCCTTGCAGGATTGAATCCCCTCAATATTCGGACCCTTATTAACTATCAGGGGCTGCTGGTGAGCGGGCTGACGGGTGTGCCGCTAAGCTACCTGCTGATCCGCCTGATACGTCATCCGCGCTATTTCAAGGGACTGATGTCCCAGCTCCGCACGCAAATAGACAAAAAGGTGACGGCCGTTGAGTTTGTGGTGTGGTTTTTAGCTCTGGGTGGGTTGCTGGCTATGCTGCTGCTGCCCATGAATGAAAACAGTTCCATTTTCAGCACCAACTACACTTTGTCACTGCTGATGCCCGTGATGCTCTGGGGGGCGATGCGCTTTGGCTACAAGCTGATGTCAATCATCTGGACGCCGGTCCTGCTGGTGTCGATTCACTTTTTTTATCACTACATTCCGGTGCAGGGGGGTTATGGCATTCAGCTGGCGATCACCTCATCCAGCTATCTGGTCTTTTCCTTCGTTGTGACGTACATGTCGATGCTGGCGACACGCCAGCGGACCATCAATATTCGCTCCCGCAGTCAGGCTTTTCTCGATCCGGTGGTGCATATGCCCAACCTGCGGGCGCTGTCGCGAGAGCTGGCCAGTCATCCGTGGTCGGCGCTCTGTTTACTGCGCGTGCCCGAGCTGGAAGTACTGGGACGCAATTACGGCGTGATGCTGCGGATCCAGTATAAACAGCAGCTGGCGCAATGGATAAATGGCACCCTTCAGCCAAAAGAGCAAGTCTATCACCTCACCGGATATGACATGGCGGTGCGTCTGGAGGCGGAGTCGCATCAACAGCGCATTGAGACGCTGGACGAGCATATTAAGCAGTTTGTTTTTATCTGGGATGGTATGCCGGTGCAGCCTCAGGTTGGCGTGAGCTACTGCTATGTACGCTCACCCGTCAATCACCTCTATCTGGTGCTGGGGGAACTGGGCATCGTGGCTGACCTCTCCCTCTCAACGAATCACCCGGAAAATCTTCAGCAGCGCGGGGCTGTTCACTTGCAGCGTAGCCTGAAAGATAAGGTGGCGATGATGAGCCGTTTGCAGACAGCGCTGGAGCAGAATGCTTTTAGCCTGTTAGTTCAGCCTGTTCGCGGCCTGCGCGGCGATCATTACCATGAAGTGCTGCTGCGAATGCGTGATGATAACGGGGCGCTGATCTTTCCCGAGCAGTTCCTGCCCATAGCACAGGAGTTTGGTTTATCGTCGCGTGTCGATTTATGGGTACTGGAGCGTACGTTGAGTTTCCTGGCACAGCACCGCCAGCGTTTGCCGGGCCAGCGCTTTGCCATCAACCTCGCACCTTCTACCGTCTACCGGGCGCAGTTCCCGCTTGAAGTGAGCCGCCTGTTAGCCAGATATGCCGTTGAAGCATGGCAGCTGATCTTTGAAGTGACCGAAAGTAGCGCCTTTGGTCATGCGGATCTGGCGGCATCCACCCTCAGGCAATTGCAAAAAATGGGAATACGGATCGCCATTGATGATTTTGGCACCGGCTACGCCAGCTATGCGCGGTTAAAAAGCGTGGACGCCGACATTCTCAAAATCGACGGCGGCTTTATTCGCAATATTGTCAGCAACAGCCTGGATTACCAGATCGTGGCATCCATTTGCCATCTGGCCCGGATGAAGAAAATGCTGGTGGTGGCGGAATGTGTGGAAACAGAAGAGATACGTAGCGCGGTGCACGCGCTAGGTATCGATTATGTGCAGGGCTACTTAATTGGGTTGCCAGTTGAGCTTGATACGTTGCTCGAAACACAGCCTTCTCAGGAGAACGCCTTAGCCGTTACGCTGCCGCCTCAGAACTCTCTTCTTCAATCTTCAACAGCCAGCCGGTGACCGCTTCCCAGTACTGCTGCTCTTTTTCCAGATCCAGCAGCACCAGCGCGTTCTGGCTAAACCAGTCGTGCGGGAAGCTCAGCGTCCAGTGATAGTCATCCGTTTTGAGCTTCAGTGTAGGCGGTGTGGTGGTCGCCTGCCGCTGATTATTGAGCAGCACGCCCAGGCGCAGAAGCTGAATGAGTGGCAGGAACTGCTTTTTCTTAAATAGCGTAAAGCGCGGCAGATCGTCGAGCTTGATGGCTTTGCGGTGATAGCGCACCAGCGTCGCCATCATGGTTTGCTGCTCCTGGTTGAAGCCAGGCAGATCGCTATTTTGCAGAATATAGGCTGAATGGCGATGCATTCCGCTGTGGTTAATGTTCAGCCCCACCTCATGCAGCATCGCGGCCCATTTTAACAGCGCGGCCAGCTGCGGATGCGCCAGCTTTGGATTCTGCTCCTCCCACTGCTCGTACATCTGAACCGTGGTTTCCAGCACCCGTTTCGCCTGTTCGCGGTCGATATTGTACTGGTTGGCAAGGCTCTGCGCGGTGCGGCTGCGAATATCCTGATGACGGAAACGGCCTTCCATCTCATACAGCACACCTTCGCGCAGGGCGCCGTCAGAGAGGCGCAGCTCTTTGATCGCCAGCGCGTCAAACACGCCGCAGAGGATCGCCAGCCCCGGTACGAACACCGCTTTACGCTCGTCGGACAAGCCCGGCAGACTCAGGGCGTCGAAGCTCTTGTGCTTAAGCACCTCTTCGGTGAGTTTCACCAGGCGCTCAGGCGTAATAAACCCGTCCTTTTCACCCATCGCCAGCAGCACTTCATGGGCCGCTTTAATCGACCCCGATGCGCCCAGCGCCACGTTCCAGCCCTGAATACGATACTGCCAGGCCAGATTTTCCAGTTTTTGCACGGCGGCCATGCGCGCGCGCTGGAAGTTTTCGCGGGTGATGACGCCGCCCGGAAAATACATTTGCGCGAAGCTGACGCAGCCCATACGGCGGCTTTCAACCAGACGCGGCTCGAAATCTTCGCCAATCACCAGTTCGGTTGAGCCTCCGCCGATATCAATCACCAGCTTGCGGCCTTTTTCCGGCTGCGTATGCTCCACGCCCATAAAAATCAGGCGCGCTTCTTCGTTACCAGAGATGATCTCAATCGGGTAGGGGATAACCTTTTCCGCGCGCTTAAGAAATTCCGGCGCGTTCAGCGCCTGGCGTAGCGTATGCGTCCCGACGATGCAGACGCTGGACGGCGAAAAGCCTTGCAGACGTTCTGCGAACAGCGACAGGCAGTTAAGCCCGCGCTCCATTGCCTCTTCGCTCAGCATGTTACGCGCGTCGAGCCCATCGGCCAGATGCACGCGCTGCTTCAGACGACCGATGATCTGCATCGCGCCATCCACCTCGCGGGCGATGACCATATGGAAACTGTTTGAGCCAAGATCGACCGCAGCGAACTCCTGCGGGCGTGGGGTATTATCGTTTATTGGCATAGGTTAATCGGGTTGCTCAAGTGATTTGATGTAATCGTAAATCGCCAGCTGCGACCGCACTTTACGGCGATTGCCGCGCGGTACATAGCGATTACTGAGTTCTTTGTCGATATAACGTGCTTTCACCGTATCGCTGAACAGGATCTCGATAATGTCCAGGATACGCTGCTTCAGGCGAGGATCCAGCAGCGGTGCCGCCACTTCAATACGGTAATCAATGTTACGCGTCATCCAGTCGGCGGACGAGAGGTATACGCGCTTATCACCGGCGTTATCGAAAATATAGACGCGATCGTGTTCAAGATAGCGATCCACAATGCTGATCACGCGGATGTTGTCGCTGATGCCTTCCAGTTCCGGAATGAGCGAGCACATGCCGCGAATGAGCAGATTTACCGGAACGCCGGAGCTGGAGGCCGCATACAGGCGATCCACCAGGCCTTTGTCCACCAGATTGTTGAGCTTCAGCGTGATGCCGGACGACAAGCCGTTCTGCGCATTGGCAATCTCTTTGTCGATCATATCGTACAGCAGGCGCCGTGAGTTCTGCGGTGACACCAGCAGATAATCGAAGCTCACCGGGCGGTACGGGTTCTCAATGAAGTTGAACACCCGACGCACTTCGTTGGTGATGCGGGCATCGGCAGTCAGCAGCGAATAGTCGGTGTAAATACGCGCGGTTTTCTCGTTAAAGTTCCCGGTACCGATATGGGCGTAGCGCACCACATCGTCGCCCTCTTTACGGGAGATCAGGAACAACTTGGCGTGAATTTTCAGCCCCGGCGCGGAGAAGATGACGTGCACGCCCGCTTCCGTCAGTCGGCGCGCCCAGTGGATGTTGGCCTCTTCGTCGAAGCGAGCCTGGAGCTCAACCACCACGGTCACTTTCTTGCCGTTGTGCGCTGCGTGGATCATCGCATCGATGATGCGGGAATCTTTCGCCACGCGATAAATGTTGATCTTAATCGCCAGCACGTTCGGATCGAACGAGGCCTGACGCAGCAATTCCAGCACGTGTTCAAAGGTGTGATACGGATAGTAGAGCAGCACATCCCGCTCGCGGATGGCATCGAACCCGTTGCGGAATTTATCGAACCAGATATGGCGCAGGCGTGGCAGCGGTTTGTTTACCAGATTGGCTTTGCCGACGTTCGGGAAGCCAATGAAATCTTTAAAGTTGTGGTAACGCCCACCGGGGATTATGGAGTCGTAGCGGGAGATGGTCAGCTTATCGCGCAGCATCTCCACCATCGCGTCCGGCATATCGCGCTGATAGACAAAACGCACCGGCTCTGCCGTCAGGCGCTGCTTGAGGCTGGAAGACATCAGCTCCATCAGGCTGGCCTCCATCTCATGCACCAGATCGTACTCGGCGTCACGGGTCATCTTCATCGAGTAGGCGTTGAGCGCGTCGTAATCGAAGAAACCTTTGAAGATATCGTCCAGACAGTAGCGCAGAATGTTATCCAGCAGGATCATCGGCTTACGTCGGCGCGGGGTTTCCGGCGGCAGATTTACAAAGCGCGGGACTTTATCAGACGGTATTTCCAGCAGTGCGTAGTTAATGGTCTCACCACGAATGATTTCTACCGCCAGATAGGTGTAATCATCTTTCAGGAACTGCACCAGATCGGTTTCACGGTTGATCAGAATCGGGGTGATATGCTGGCGCAGATAGTGTTTGAAATAGTGGCGCAGCCAGTTTTGCTGATTCGCGGAGAGCTGGCGTTCGTTGATCAGGAAGATTTGGTTGCGTGCCATTTCCAGCAGCAGCTCGTTATAGAGGCCATCAAATTCCTGATCGGCTTTCATGACGCGAGACTGGATTTTTCCAAGCAGATGCCGCGAGTGGGAGTTTAAGCCCTGTTCTTCGCTGATGATGATTCGGCGTTTTAGTTCGGCGAAGCGAACCTTGTAGAACTCATCCAGATTGTTGGAATAGATGCCTAAAAAACGCATACGCTCAATCAGCGGGTTGCTTTTATCGGCCGCTTCCTGAAGTACACGTTCGTTGAATGCTAACCAGCTTAGCTCTTTCTCGATATATAACTTTTCCTGACCCATTACAGCTCACACTCCAGTTCAATCACAGGACGTGGTAAATCCGTCTCGTCCTTATTATGGCGAGCATTTCCACGATATGTCCAACAGTGCCAGAAAAGTATGACAGTTATTTTTTTTGTTGGGGATTTTAGGGGGTTGGAGAAGGGAATATCGGGTAATGCAATATGTAGGTCGGGTAAGCGCAGCGCCACCCGACAGAACAAACTACTCTTCAGCCGCATGACCCTGCGGGGGCAACTTCACGCCGTCCAGCCAGGCGGCACCGTCGCGCATCTCAAGACGGCCGTCAACAAACCAGCTTACCACCAGCGGATAAATGGCGTGTTCCTGAGCCTGTACACGTTCCGTCACGTCGTCTTCGTTGTCACCGTCAAAGACCGGTACTTTTGCCTGCAAAATGACCGGACCGCCGTCCAGCTCGTCGGTAACGAAATGCACGGAGGTACCATGCTCCTCATCGCCGTTCTCCAGCACCTGACGATGGGTATGCAGGCCAGGATATTTCGGCAGAAGAGAAGGGTGGATATTCAGCAAACGTCCGTTGTAATGCGCGACGAAGGCCGGGCTCAGGATACGCATGTAGCCCGCCAGCACCACCACGTCAGGCGCGTAGGCGTCAATCTCCTGCACCAGCTCACGGTCAAAGGCTTCACGCCCGGCGAACTGGCTGGCTTCCAGCGCGTGCGCAGGAATGTTCGCTTCCCGCGCGCGCTCAAGGCCGAACGCATCGGCCTTGTTGCTGAATACTGCCCGAATGGTGCCATTGATTTTCTTCTGTTTGCAGGCGTCTATAATTGCCTGCAAATTGCTTCCGTTGCCGGAAATGAGCACCACGATGTTTTTCATTCAATGACCACACGCTGTTCGGAATCGGAAGCTTTAATCGTACCGATTTTCCACGCGTTTTCACCTTTTTCTGTCAGCAGTTTAACCGCTTTATCCGCTTCGCTGGCTGGCAGGGCGATAACCATGCCCACGCCGCAGTTAAAGGTGCGATACATTTCATGCTCGCTCACGTTGCCTGCGGATTGCAGCCAGTTGAAGACGGGCGGCCACTGCCATGAGGAGGCGTCGATCACCGCCTGGGTATTGTCCGGCAGCACGCGCGGAATGTTTTCCCAGAAGCCGCCGCCGGTAAGGTGAGCGATGGCGTGCACCTCAACGTTCTCAATCAGCTCCAGCACGTTTTTGACGTAGATACGGGTCGGGGCCAGCAGGTGATCGGCCAGCGGTTTGCCGTCCAGCTCGGTGGTCAGCGGGTCGCAACCGCTCACTTCGAGGATCTTACGCACCAGAGAGTAGCCGTTGGAGTGCGGACCGCTGGAGGCCAGCGCAACCAGCACATCGCCGTCAGCCACTTTGCTGCCGTCGATAATTTCTGATTTTTCTACCACACCGACGCAGAAGCCTGCGACGTCATAATCTTCACCGTGATACATGCCTGGCATTTCAGCGGTTTCACCGCCGACCAGCGCACAGCCGGATTGCAGACAGCCTTCGGCGATACCGTTAATGACGCTGGCTGCGGTATCCACATCCAGCTTGCCGGTCGCGTAGTAATCCAGGAAGAACAGCGGCTCAGCGCCCTGTACCACCAGGTCGTTGACGCACATCGCCACCAGATCAATACCAATCGTATCGTGACGCTTAAGATCCATCGCCAGGCGCAGTTTTGTACCGACACCATCCGTACCCGAGACCAGCACAGGTTCACGATATTTTTGCGGCAGCGCGCACAGTGCGCCGAATCCACCCAGGCCACCCATCACTTCCGGGCGGCGGGTTTTTTTCACCACACCTTTGATTCGGTCAACCAGCGCATTACCTGCGTCAATATCAACACCGGCATCTTTGTAGCTGAGAGAAGTTTTGTTGGTCACGGCTTAAATCCCCACGCGATTGCATAGCTAGTAAGAAAAATCGGCGCAATTCTAACAGTCCAGGCAAACGTTTGCGAGCCTATTCTCCGCGCGGGGATCTTTTTTTCTGTGCGGACTGTCCAGGGCAACAAACTTGATTCCGTTCACGAAAATGAAACCGGTTTCGGCGATCTGCTTGCAACGGCTATCCCCTTTGCACATCATCAAAATGAAACCGGTTTCTGTAACTGTTTTTGCAGAAAATAACGCAGAATGAGGGAAAGCGAATGTCAGGATTTAAAGCAGGTTTTCTGTGGGGTGGGGCCGTTGCGGCGCACCAGCTTGAAGGCGGCTGGAAAGAGGGCGGCAAGGGCGTGAGCGTTGCCGATGTCATGACGGCAGGCGCCCACGGGGTACCGCGTGAAATCACCAACGGCGTGCTGGAGGGGAAAAATTACCCAAACCACGAAGCCATCGACTTTTACCACCGCTATAAAGAAGACATCAAACTCTTTGCCGAGATGGGGTTCAAATGCTTCCGCACCTCCATTGCCTGGACGCGTATCTTCCCGAAAGGCGACGAGCTGGAGCCGAACGAAGCGGGACTCAAATTCTATGACGATCTTTTCGACGAGTGCCTGAAGCACGGCATCGAGCCGGTGATCACGCTTTCCCACTTCGAGATGCCTTTCCACCTCGTAACGGAATACGGCGGCTGGCGTAACCGTAAGCTGATCGACTTCTTTGTCCGCTTCGCGAAGGTCGTTTTTGAGCGCTATCAGCATAAAGTGAAGTACTGGATGACCTTTAACGAGATCAATAACCAGGCCAACTTTCATGAAGACTTTGCGCCGTTTACCAACTCCGGGCTGAAATATGCGCCGGGAGAAGATCGCGAGCCGGTGATGTTCCAGGCGGCGCACTATGAGCTGGTGGCCAGCGCCCTGGCGGTGAAAGCGGGGCGTGATATCAACCCGTCACTGCATATCGGCTGCATGATTGCCATGTGCCCCATCTATCCGCTGACCTGTGCCCCGGACGACATGATGATGGCGATGAACGCCATGCATCGCCGCTACTGGTTTACCGACGTTCACGTGCGCGGCAAGTATCCGCAGCATCTGTTCAACTACTTTGAACGTCGCGGCTTCGCGCTGGATATCACCGAAGAAGATAAAGTGGCGCTGACGCAGGGCTGCGTGGATTACATCGGGTTCAGCTACTACATGTCGTTCGCCACCAAAGCGACGGCGGATAATCCGACGCTGGATTATGACGAGAGCAAGAGCCTGGTTTCTAACCCGTACGTGCAGAAATCGGACTGGGGCTGGCAGATCGATCCTGTCGGGCTGCGCTACTCTCTGAACTGGTTCTGGGATCACTATCAGCTGCCGCTGTTTATTGTGGAAAACGGCTTTGGCGCGATCGACGTGCAGGAGAGCGACGGCACGGTGAACGACCAGTACCGCATCGACTACCTTTCCGCCCACATCCGCGAGATGAAAAAAGCGGTGGTGGAAGACGGCGTGGATCTGATGGGCTATACCCCGTGGGGCTGTATCGACCTGGTCTCTGCCGGCACTGGCGAGATGAAGAAACGCTACGGCTTTATCTTTGTCGATAAAGATAACGAAGGTAACGGCACGCTGAACCGCAGCAAGAAGAAATCGTTCGACTGGTATAAGCAGGTGATTGCGAGCAACGGCGATAACCTGTAATTGTCGGGTGGCGCTTATACTTACCCGACCTACACTACACGTAGGCCCGCGTAAGCGCAGCGCCACCGGGCAAGACCCCGCACCCAAACCGGAGCCCAGCCTCCGGCTTTTTTGTTTTTGATTGATGTACATCAAGCAACATGGGTATGGCGCAATCCGAAAAAAGCGGTATAATCCCGCGATTTTTTTGCGGATGCCACCTCAGAGGAGAAAGAGAATGAAGATTGTGGAAGTGAAACACCCACTCGTTAAACACAAGTTGGGCCTGATGCGTGAGCATGACATCAGCACGAAGCGTTTTCGCGAACTGGCTTCTGAAGTGGGTAGCCTGCTGACCTACGAAGCGACCTCTGATCTGGAAACGGAAAAAGTGACCATCGAAGGCTGGAACGGCCCGGTACAGGTTGAGCAGATCAAAGGTAAAAAAATTACCGTGGTGCCAATCCTGCGTGCGGGTCTGGGCATGATGGAAGGCGTGCTGGAGCACGTCCCAAGCGCGCGTATCAGCGTGGTAGGTATCTACCGTAACGAAGAGACGCTTGAGCCGGTCCCATACTTCCAGAAGCTGGTCTCTAACATTGATGAGCGTATGGCGCTGGTAGTTGACCCGATGCTGGCGACCGGTGGTTCGATGATCGCCACCATTGACCTGCTGAAACAAGCAGGCTGCAGCAGCATCAAAGTGCTGGTGCTGGTCGCGGCGCCGGAAGGTATCGCGGCGCTGGAAAAAGCGCACCCGGACGTTGAACTCTATACCGCGTCTGTCGACC
Source organism: Enterobacter cloacae complex sp. SYL003 (assembly GCF_049236925.1). Lineage (NCBI taxonomy): Bacteria > Pseudomonadati > Pseudomonadota > Gammaproteobacteria > Enterobacterales > Enterobacteriaceae > Enterobacter > Enterobacter cloacae complex sp. SYL003. The sequence continues at coordinate 113,825 of NZ_JBMKJK010000002.1, forward strand.
AGGGACTGAACGAGCACGGGTACATCATCCCGGGGCTCGGCGATGCCGGCGATAAGATTTTTGGGACTAAATAATCGAATAACGATAAAGAAGCCGACTTTGATAGTCGGCTTTTTTTTGAATAAAAACCAACAATGATACTCAGAGGAAAACACTATGACGCGCCGTGCTATCGGGGTGAGTGAAAGACCGCCGCTTTTACAGACAATCCCGCTTAGTTTGCAGCACCTGTTCGCCATGTTTGGCGCAACCGTGCTGGTGCCAATCCTGTTTCACATTAACCCGGCTACCGTGCTGCTGTTTAACGGCATCGGTACGCTGCTTTACCTCTTCATCTGTAAAGGCAAAATCCCGGCCTATCTCGGGTCGAGCTTCGCGTTTATCTCCCCGGTACTGCTGTTGCTGCCGCTGGGTTACGAGGTCGCGCTGGGCGGCTTTATCATGTGCGGCGTGCTGTTCTGCCTGGTCTCCTTCATCGTGAAGAAAGCGGGTACCGGCTGGCTGGACGTGATGTTCCCGCCTGCGGCAATGGGGGCAATCGTTGCCGTCATCGGCCTGGAACTGGCGGGTGTGGCGGCTAACATGGCTGGCCTGCTGCCTGCGGACGGTCAGTCACCGGATTCTAAAACCATTATTATTTCGCTGGTGACGCTGGGCGTGACGGTTTTCGGTTCCGTCCTGTTCCGCGGCTTTATGGCGATTATCCCGATCCTGATCGGCGTGCTGGCGGGTTACGCACTCTCCTTCGTGATGGGCGTTGTGGATACCACACCGATTGCCGAGGCACACTGGTTCGCGCTGCCGACCTTCTACACCCCACGCTTCGAATGGTTTGCTATCTTCACCATTCTGCCTGCTGCACTGGTGGTGATTGCTGAGCACGTTGGCCACCTGGTGGTGACGGCGAACATCGTGAAGCGTGACCTGATCCGCGACCCGGGCCTGCATCGCTCCATGTTTGCCAACGGTTTCTCCACCATCATCTCCGGTTTCTTCGGCTCCACGCCTAACACGACTTACGGGGAGAACATCGGCGTAATGGCGATCACCCGCGTCTACAGCACCTGGGTTATAGGCGGCGCGGCGATCATCGCTATTCTGCTCTCCTGCGTCGGCAAACTGGCGGCGGCGATCCAGATTATCCCGGTTCCGGTGATGGGCGGCGTTTCCCTGCTGCTGTACGGGGTGATCGGTGCGTCCGGTATTCGCGTGCTGATTGAATCCAAAGTGGATTACAGCAAGGCGCAGAACCTGATCCTGACCTCCGTTATCCTGATCATCGGCGTGAGCGGCGCGAAGGTGCACATCGGCGCGGCAGAGCTGAAGGGGATGGCGCTGGCGACCATCGTCGGCGTGGGCCTGAGCCTGATTTTCAAGCTGATCTCGGTCATTCGTCCGGAAGAAGAAATCCTGGACGCTGACGATAGCGAAAAAGCACCACATTGATCCTTTAACCGGGCGGACGATCCGCCCGGTTCTCTCCTTGCTGGTTCCGTGTTAAACTCCATTCCGATTTTATGTAAGATCTCTGGTTGAGGTATTTCTGAACGGACCGGCACAGCTCTCTTTGCCACTTTATCTCCCTGACGATGAAACTTTCGCGAGTTTCTGGCCGGGTGATAACCCCTCTTTACTGGCTGCACTGCAAAACGTGCTGCGCCAGGAACACAGCGGATACATCTATATCTGGTCACGCGAAGGCGCGGGACGCAGCCACCTGCTGCATGCCGCCTGTGCGGAACTTTCGGCGCGCGGTGACGCGGTAGGCTATGTGCCGCTGGATAAACGCACCTGGTTTGTGCCTGAAGTGCTGGAGGGCATGGAACATCTCTCCCTGGTCTGCATCGATAATATTGAATGCGTGGCGGGAGACGAGCCGTGGGAAATGGCGATCTTTAACCTCTACAACCGCATTCTGGAGTCGGGCAAAACCCGGCTGCTGATCACCGGCGATCGTCCGCCGCGTCAGCTCAATCTGGGGCTGCCGGATCTGGCGTCTCGTCTGGACTGGGGGCAAATCTACAAGCTGCAACCGCTGTCGGATGAAGACAAACTCCAGGCACTTCAGTTGCGCGCCAGACTGCGCGGATTTGAACTGCCGGAAGACGTAGGGCGCTTCCTGCTCAAGCGTCTGGATCGGGAGATGCGCACGCTCTTTGATACGCTCGATCAGCTCGATCGCGCCTCCATCACCGCCCAGCGCAAGCTGACCATTCCGTTTGTGAAAGATATTCTTAAGCTGTAGTTATGCCGGGTGGCGGCTGCGCCTTACCCGGCCTACATATGGCACCCGTAGGCCCGGTAAACGCAGCGCCACCGGGCTAAAGATCCCCCATCAGGTGCTCAACCAGCAGCGGAATCGGTCTTCCCGACGCCACGCTTCTGCCGTTCTCACGCCACAGCGCCGTCCCGCTGATATCCAGATGTGCCCATGGGATCGCCGGCGGACAGAAGTGATGCAGCAGCCACGCCGCCGAGGCGCTTATCGCTGCATTGTTAGTCGGTGTGTTGCACAGATCGGCAATCGCGCTGTCGGTCTGCTTTTTCAGCCGTGCGTCCAGCGGCAGAGACCACACCTCGTCACCGCTCCGTTTCCCTGCCTGCGTCAACGCGGCGCGCAGCGGTTCATCCTGGGTCATCAGCCCGCTCAGCTCATACCCCAGCGCTTTCACCACTGCGCCCGTTAAAGTCGCCATATCAATGATGTAGCGGGCCTGCGGGTACCGCTGGCTGGCCCAGGCAATGGCGTCAGCCAGCACCAGCCGGCCCTCGGCATCGGTATTATTGATTTCAACGGTGGTGCCGTTACAGGCTGTTGCCACCGTGCCGGGCTGCATGGCGTCGGGGCCGATGGCGTTTTCCGCCAGCGCCAGCACGCCCATGATGCGCACGGGTAATTTCAGCTCCGCAACTGTCAGCATCAGCCCCAGTACGTTGGCCGCGCCGCACATGTCATATTTCATGGTGTACATGCCCGCGCCTTCCTTCAGCCACAGGCCGCCGGTGTCAAAGGTAATGCCTTTTCCCACGTAGCAGCGCATCGGGCCGTCGTTGGCACCATCATAATGAATAGCCAGCAGACGCGGCGGGCAGGCCGCCCCTTTGCCAACCGCGTGCAGCAGCCCAAGACCCTGCTCAACAATATCCTTTTCATTCAGCACCTCGCAGCGCAGGGCAGGGTAGGCGGCACACAGTTTTTGCGCCTCTTCGACCACAAACTGCGGCGTACAGCGGTCAGACGGGATATCCGCCAGCCGCCGCGCCGCGACCATTCCGAGGGCAATAGCCTGCTGCTGGCGGAAGATCGTCTCCAGCTTCGCCCTCTGTTCCGGCAGGCAGAGGGCGGTGATGCACGTAAGACGCACCGCGTCGTCCGTTTTCTTGAGCTTCAGATCGCTCAGCCTGTGGGCCTGATTAAAGAGAAATCGCAGCACCTGCGCCAGCACCACCTCGTCGATATCCGTCACGTCCAGCACGATATCGGCGCTGGCGGGGGCGGTAAGCAGCGGTCGCAGGGCGGTGAGCAACCCTTCGGTCAGGGCGTCATGCCAGATCGTGTCCGGCAACAGAGTAATGCGCGCAAACGGCGCGCAGCCAAAGCGCGCGTCCGCGACGGTGCTCTGCTGGCGCATTTCAGCGACAAGAGCGCTATCCGGTAACAGGGAACTGTCAGCGCGCGCGATCAAATGGCTGTTCGGCTTCGCGTCTGAAAGCGCGTTGATAAACTGGTAAGTGATCATCATGATTCCTCAATCGGCGCGCGGATCCGTGCGGCATAGGCCTGCATCCACTCCTCATCTACCGCATGATAGTGCGTTTTCTCCCGGAGGCGTTCAGTACGAAAAACGGTGAGGGGCTGGCGAGCCGTCGCTACCACGAACGAGAAGGTTTTTATGTTGGTCGCGGCGCCAAATTCTCCTTTGCTGTTCATGCACACCACGGAGAGATCGCCCGCGCGACCGAAGCGCGACATCAGCTTGTCTTCCAGTTCGAATACGACTGAATCCGCCGCCTGCTGCGGCGTCATCCCTTGCGCCATCCGGCGAACGATTTCGTAGCTGGTACAGCCCTTCATCAGGTCTTCACCGACGCCTGTGGCGGTGGCCGCGCCGGTTTCGCTGTCGCAGTAAAAGCCGGAGCCGATGATGGGTGAGTCACCGAGGCGACCACGTTTTTTCATAAACAGGCCACTGGTGGAGGTGGCGACGCTCATCGAACCCTGTTTATCAAGGCCAATGATGCCGACGGTGTCATGTCCGTCGTAGGGGCTTAACCCCTTATCCAGCGTTTCGCGGCAGCGCTTGCGGTAGTGCTGCATGGCGCGATCCGTGAGCATAGTTTTGTCGGCAAAGCCCTGGCTCAGCGCCCATTCGCGCGCGCCCTGGCCGACCAGCAGGCTGTTATAGCGTTGACGGCTGAGCGCGTGCGCCACGCGCACCGGGTTGGCGATATCCACCAGATTCCCCACGGCGCCGAACGCCAGCGTGTCGCCGTCCATATACGCCGCGTCCAGCTCCACCTCGCCGTTCTCGGTCGGCAGGCCACCGTAGCCGACGGATTTATACAGCGGAAAGTCTTCCACGGCAGCGACGGCATCGACCACCGCCGAAGCGACCGGTTTTCCCGCCGCCAGGGCAGACGCGGATTCCGTTACCCCTTCAAGTGCCATTCGCCAGGTTGCGATAATTCCCCACATGCTTTACTCCTGTTTTGCAAGGGTGGTGTCGGGTTGCGTAGCGGTAGTCAGCTCCGCGGCGCGGTACTGTTTATCCAGGATACGCATGAAAGGCAGGTACAGTATGGCGCCAATCAGCAGGTTGATCAGCTGCATCACGCTGCCGCTCAGGTGCCCGGTGACGATAAAGCCGCTGATAACCGGCGGCAGCGTCCAGGGAATAAACACCCCGGTGGTGACGGCGACCGCGCCAATTTTCATCGCCGCATACTGCACGGTGACCAGCACCAGCGGCACCAGATTAAACGGAATGAGCATGATCGGGTTCATGATCACCGGCAGGCCAAACAGGATCGGTTCGTTGATGTTAAACACTGAGGCTCCTGCGCCGAGGCGCGCCACCTCTCGCATGTTTTTGCTGCGGGCGAAAATCAGCATCGCTATCACCAGCGACAGCGTGGCGCCCGCGCCGCCCATCCAGATCATGTCAAAAAACTGTTCGGTGATGATGTGCGGCGGCGTCGTTCCCGCCTGGATCGCGGCGATGTTGTCGGTCTGGTTTTCCATCCACAGCGGGCGAATAATGCCGTTGATCATCGAACCGGAGTTAATGCCCACTGACCACAGAATGGTGATGCTGAATACGGTCATCAGCGCACCGAAATAAGAGGTACCGTAGTGGCGCACCGGGGTGGCAACCACTTCATAAATAAACTGGTGGATGGTGTGGTAGTGGGTGTTTTCGAAGATGATGCGGATAATAAGCACCAGAATCATCACCAGCAGGGCCGGGATCAGCGCCGCGAACGACTCCTGCACCGCCGGTGGTACGCCGTCCGGCATTTTAATGACCAGCTTTTTGCGCTTCAGCCAGCAGAACAGTTCCGTCCACAGCAGGGAACCGATCATCGCCACAAACAACCCTTTGCTGCCAATCCACTCCACTGGCATCACGGTAATGCCGCCGTTTTCCGCCACTTTGATAAAGGGCGTCAGGATCAGAAACGCAACCAGCGCCAGGATGCCGCAGGAGATGCGGTCCTCGCCATAATGCTCAGCCAGGCGGTAGGCCACCAGGAAGCTGATAAACAGCGACATGGTTGAGAATACCGCGTTGAATGGAATCTCTATAATCGCACTCCAGCTCTCACCAAAGGCCTGAGACATAAACTGCTGATAGGCCTGATTCGGGAAGGAGGAGATCACCAGCAGGATGGAGCCGACGATGATAAACGGCATGAATGAAACGTAGGCCCCACGAATGGCCCCAAGATGACGCTGCTGGGCCGTTTTCGCCGCCAGCGGCATCAGTTTTGCTTCAAGAAATCCCAGAACATTGTTCATTGTGAACTCCGTACAAGATTGAGAGGTGTTGTTTATGTTATGTCTGTGGATTATCAGTGAAGCGCGGCGAGCGAAAGGTGAAATCGGTCACAAAGCATTCGCTGTTCTACTATAAATCTCATAAGATTAGTTGCGGAGAGAGACGCGATGGAAATCAAACTGCATGCTAACGCCACCACCACACCGCGTATCCGTCGCTATCTTCAGCAGTCAGATAAAAGCGACAGAGAGCTAGCTGTTGAACTGGGGATCTCGGTCACCACCGTCAGGCGCTGGCGCAACCGCGACCAGGTTTCGGATAACCACACAACGCCAAAAGTGATACACAAAGCATTGAGACAAGAGCAGGCGGCACTGATAAATGCCCTGCGGGATATCACTGGGGCACCGCTGGATGAACTGCTGCTGCTGGTGAATGACGGACTCGGGATCGCCGTTTCCCGCGCGACCCTGAACCGCTACCTCAAACCGGCTTCGGTAAGACAAAAGGGGGCGTCGTTGCAGGGCAAAAAGGCGCTGAAGGCCGGTATCATGCCGCAGAAGCTACTTCTGCATCATCAGCCGCTATCGCTGCATATGGACGACGGTGGGGAGCAACACCTGCTCTGGGCGCGTGAACCCGTCAGCGGCTGGTGCTACGCCCGGCTTTATGCCGGTGTCTCGCCGCAGTTGCTGACCCGCTGGACGAACGAGGTGCTGGCTGCCTGTCCGGCTGATATTCAATCTATTGAGACTTTTGGGCTAGAAGTGAACTTGCCGGAGCATAACGTCATCGTAAAAGTGCATTCACAGTATTATCTTGCCCTTCAGGTCGCCGTGCCGTTACGTGAGATCATTCCGCGCGTGAATAGTGAACCGGCGGGAGAACTGTTGATCCAGCTGTGTGAATTTTTCAACCGGGGAAAAGCGCAGAAAAAGCTGGGGGAGAGTACGCCGCAGGCGTTTCTGGAAGCGCTGCGGCGTAACGATTAGACGATCCCGAGTACGTCTTCCGGCGGACGGCCGATACGCGCCTTGCCGTTCGCCACGACAATCGGGCGCTCAATCAGCTTAGGATTGTCGACCATCGCCTGAATCAGCCGATCTTCAGTGAGACTGGTATCGTTCAGATTGAGCGATTTATACAGATCTTCTTTCTGACGCATCAGCTCGCGTGCGCTGCCCATGTTCAGCATCTTCAGCAACTGGCGGATCGTCTGCGCGTCCGGGGGCGTCTCCAGATACAACACCACTTCCGGCTCGATGTCGTTAGACTTCAGCAGATTCAGAGTCTCGCGGCTCTTGGAGCAGCGAGGGTTATGGTAAATTTTTACCGCGTCTGTCATGACTTCTCCTTTATTACATCTTCTCGTACGGCTTAAAGCGTTGTTGCAGGCCACGCAGCTGGTCGATTCGCGCATCGTAGCGGGCCTGTTGCAGGCTGCCGAGCTTCACCTGTGAGCTGGCGCTGCTTAGCAGGGATATGGCCTGATCGAGGCGCCCCGCCAGCGCCAGACCTTCCGCACGCGCGGCCAGCTCCTGATCGCGATTACCCAGTTGCCCCTGGGCCTGGGCGAGCAGCTCCCAGCCGTTCTGGTCATCTTTATTGTTAAAGGTATAGCGGTTCAGAATGGTCACCGCCTCGCCGGGCTGGCCGCCCTGTAAGTAGGCGTTCGCCAGGTTTAGCTGCAATACCGGATTGTTGCGAATGTCTTTCGCCCCTTTCAGACGGTTGATCGCATCGGTCGCTTTTTTCTGTCCTAAATCGATATCGGTTGCGAGGTCAAGATACCACGGATTGTCAGGCGCCGACGCCAGCAGCGGCTGTAGCGCTTTACGCGCTTCATCGTACTTGCTTGCTTCCATCGCCTGGAGTGCCTGACCATACTGCGAGGCGTTCTTCTCGCGCACGTTGCCTTTCGCCAGCGCGTCCAGCAGATCGCTGGTGAGCTGATTACGTCCGGAGTTGTACATGCCAAGCGTTCTCACTTTGGCCATGTAGAAATCCTGCGAGGACTGCACGACGACCGGACGCATCTGGTTAGCACGGTTACGCGCATCCGAGAGACGGCTTTCCGGCAACGGGTGGGTCAACAGAATTTCAGGCGGGCGCGACGAGTAGCGTGCCTGGTCGAGCAGTTTTTCCAGGAAGCTCGGCATGGCCTGCGGGTCAAAGCCGGAACGCTGTAAAACCTGAATGCCGATGCGGTCTGCTTCCTGCTCGTTCTGCTGGGTAAAGCTGATCATCCCCTGACGCGTTCCCGCCAGCGTCCCGGTAAGCGCCGCCATCCCGGCCTGCGGGCTGGCCATCGCCAGCAGAATAGAGCCCAGCGCGCCCACCCAGGTCAGAGGGGCGTTACGCTTCTGATCTTCCATCGCACGCGCCAGATGGCGCTGGGTGACGTGCGAAATTTCGTGCGCCATGACGGACGCCAGCTGGCTTTCGTTATCGGAATAACGGAACAACGCCGAATGCAGCACCACGTTCCCGCCAAAGAAGGCGAAGGCGTTGATTTCGTCGTTATTGATTAAATAGAAGTGGAAGGGCGTTTTTACCGAGTCTGCGTGCGCCACCAGTCGCATCCCCAGACCGTTGATGTACTGCACCAGCAAAGGGTCGTTAATCAGCGGAGCACTGCCGCGCAGCTGGCGTACGTAATAATCACCCATCTGCATCTCCTGCCCGATGGAGAGCGTGCTTCCTGCCGTGGTGCCCATGTCCGGCAATGAATCGGACGAGTCAGCGAAAGCGGGCAACACCTGACCCACCGTCACGGCGGCAATCAGTGTCGCAACCAGTGTTTTTCTCAACTGCCTGAACATAACCACTGTCCTGTATGTTGGATGTGCTAATTTGACCGATGAACCCGCATAACGTTCATCTCCGCTGCTCTGCGAGTGTAGCCGTGTTAAGAGATGAAGAAAATCCCATTCATCAGGGTTTTGCGAAACCTGACAGTGAAACAAAAAGGAAAGTCTTTTTTGTGACAGTTAGATACAATTCACCGTCTCACTCCCGCCATTCGATTCAGGGAAGGGTTGTATGCTCGAAATGTTAATGCAGTGGTATCGGCGTCGGTTTAGCGATCCGGAAGCCATTGCTTTGCTGGTCATTCTGGTTGCCGGATTCGGTATCCTGTTCTTCTTTAGTGGCCTGTTGGCACCGCTTCTGGTGGCGATTGTGCTGGCGTATCTGCTGGAGTGGCCCACCGCGCGTCTGGAACATATCGGCTGTTCCCGACGCTGGGCGACCAGCATTGTCCTGGTGCTGTTTGTCGGCATTCTGCTGCTGATGTCCTTCGTGGTGATGCCCATCGCCTGGCAACAGGGGATCTACCTGATCCGCGACATGCCCGGCATGCTGAATAAACTGTCTGATTTTGCCGCCACGCTGCCGCGCCGCTATCCTGCGCTGATGGACGCCGGGATCATCGATGCGATGGCCGAAAACATGCGCGCCCGCATCATGACCATGGGTGACTCGGTGGTGAAATACTCTCTGGCCTCGCTGGTGGGGTTGCTGACGCTGGCGGTTTACCTTGTTCTCGTGCCGTTAATGGTGTTTTTCCTGGTCAAAGATAAAGAGCAGATGCTGAACGCGGTGCGCCGCGTGCTGCCGCGCAATCGCGGTCTCGCCGGTCAGGTCTGGCAGGAGATGAACCAGCAGATCACCAACTACATTCGCGGTAAAGTGCTGGAGATGATTGTGGTGGGCGTGGCGACCTGGATTGGCTTCGTGATTTTCGGGCTGAACTACTCGCTGCTGCTGGCGGTGTTGGTCGGATTCTCGGTTCTGATCCCGTATATCGGCGCGTTTGTGGTGACCATTCCGGTAGTCGGTGTGGCGCTGTTCCAGTTTGGTCTGGGTACGGAGTTCTGGAGCTGTTTCGCCGTATACCTGATTATTCAGGGACTGGACGGGAACCTGCTGGTACCGGTGCTGTTCTCAGAAGCAGTTAACCTGCATCCGCTGGTGATTATCCTGTCAGTGGTGATTTTCGGCGGGCTGTGGGGATTCTGGGGCGTGTTCTTCGCCATTCCGCTGGCGACGCTGATTAAAGCCGTGGTCCACGCGTGGCCGGATGTGCCGGCGGTGGAAGAGAAGTAGATTTAGTGCGGGCTGATGCCCTCACCCCAACCCTCTCCCACGGGGCTGAGGGATCCCCAGTAATTTTTTTATGCAGAAGCAATAAAGTTGCTTTCTAAATGACTGAGGGCTGTCAGCGATGCTCTGGTCCGGCTGTAAATCGCTGAGGCGTTTGCCTTCCGGCCGGGGCGAGGCGCAGGGATGCGCCGAGAGGGCGGCTTTACAGGGACGTTGCCTCCGCCCGTACCCGATAAGCCGGAAGGAATAAGCCGAGGGCACCGCGAAGCGGCGATTTACCGCCGGGAGCCCGGGTCGCCAGGGTGGTGGCGACTGAGCCACCCTGGCACGTTCACCGGTCATATCGTTACAGAGTAGCAAGGAACATAAAGTGAACGGAATGACCACCACCGCCGTATGTTCCCCTCACCCTAACCCTCTCCCCGGAGGGACGAGGGGATTGCTCAGTGCTCGCATTAATTTGTGGGGAACCCTCAGCCCACGGGGAGAGGGGGCAAACACTAAAAACGGCAACCTGGGTTGCCGTTTTGCTGTTTATCAGGCGCTTTGTTTCAGCCAGTTCAACACCACGTCGTGGTGGTTGCTGGTTTTGAAATCATCAAACACGTGCTCAACTTTACCGTCAGCGTCAATCAGGAAGCTGATGCGGTGAATACCGTCGTACGTTTTGCCCATAAAGGACTTCTCACCCCAGACGCCAAACTGCTCGCAAACCTGGTGGTCTTCATCGGAAAGCAGCGTGAAGTTCAGCAGCTCTTTTTCCGCAAAACGTGACAGCTTCTCTGGTTTATCGGTGCTGATGCCCAGCACTTCCACACCGACCTTTTTCAACTCATCCATGTTGTCGCGTAAACCGCAGGCCTGTACGGTACAGCCCGGGGTCATGGCTTTCGGGTAGAAATAGACCAGAACACGCTGTCCCTGGAAGTCGGTCAAATTTACTTGCTCGCCGTCTTGATCCGGTAAGCTAAATTTCGGTGCGATATCACCGGCTTTCAGTGGGTTCATTACTCAACTCCATCCTGTTCGTGCTGCGAATAATCGACGACGCTTATACTGCCTTGCGCGTGTAATTCTGTACAGAGGGCTTTGAACGCTTGCTCGATATTTGACGCATCCTGCGAGGCAGGGCTGTGGGCGGTAATTTGAATAAACAGCGTCGGGATGGCGTTTTCATCGCCAGGCTGCGTGCGGGAAACCAGTTCGGCAATGTTCATCTGATGGCTGTCAAACAGTGCCGTAAAACGTTCAATCAGATGAGGTGAATCAGGCACTTCAACCTGTACCCAGACTGTGGCAGGCAGAGCCGGACGCGGGCGCGCGGTGGTGCGCTTCATCACAATCAGTAAATCCAGCTCTGCGCCTTTCAGCGGCAGGGTAGATTCGATGAGGGTAATGGCATTCCATGTTCCGGAAAGCAGCATGATGAACGTGAACTCTTCGCCAAGCATAGCCAGCCGGCTGTCTTCGATATTGCAGCCGCAGCTGCTCACGTGGCGAGTGATGGTATTCACGATACCCGGCCTGTCAGCACCCAGCGCAGTGATAACCAGGTAATGTTGTGATGAGGTTGTCAAACCTGTTCTTCCTTTGCGTGGTTAAGTCTTCCTAAGGAAAGCATAAAAAAAACATGCATACAACCGCCTGAGAGCCTCAGGTCGCTTGCTTTTATTACAGTTCCAAACGTAACATTGAGGCTCTTGTTCGCACAGAGGATGGCTCATGTTCACGGGAAGTATTGTCGCGCTTGTTACACCGATGGATGAAAAAGGTAATGTCTGCCGGTCAAGCATGAAGAAGCTCATTGATTACCATGTCGCCAATGGAACCTCGGCGATCGTTTCGGTAGGGACTACCGGTGAATCCGCCACGCTGAGCCACGAAGAGCACGGCGACGTTGTGATGCTGACCCTGGAACTGGCGGACGGGCGTATTCCGGTCATCGCGGGTACGGGCGCAAACGCAACGGCAGAGGCCATTAGCCTGACTCAGCGTTTTAACGACAGCGGCATTGTTGGCTGTCTGACGGTGACCCCTTACTACAACCGCCCAACTCAGGAAGGTTTGTTCCAGCATTTCAAAGCCATCGCTGAACATACTGACTTGCCACAAATTCTGTATAATGTGCCGTCCCGTACCGGTTGCGATATGCTGCCGGAAACCGTTGGCCGTCTCTCGAAAGTAAAAAATATTATCGGGATTAAAGAGGCGACAGGGAACTTAAGCCGCGTTCATCAGATCAAAGAGCTGGTTTCAGACGACTTTATCCTGTTGAGCGGTGATGATGCGACCGCACTGGACTTTATGCAGCTCGGTGGTAACGGCGTGATTTCCGTGACGGCGAACGTGGCGGCGCGTGATATGGCTGACATGTGCAAACTGGCCGCAGCCGGTCACTTTGATGAAGCTCGCGTGATTAATCAGCGTCTGATGCCGTTGCATAATAAATTATTTGTCGAACCCAATCCGATCCCAGTGAAATGGGCATGTAAGGAGTTGGGGCTTGTAGCAACCGACACGCTGCGTCTGCCAATGACACCGATTACCGACCATGGTCGTGAAATTGTCGCTGGCGCGCTGAAGCATGCCGGTTTGCTGTAAAGTTTAGGGAGATTTGATGGCTTATTCAGTACAGAAGTCGCGCCTGGCCAAGGTTGCGGGTGTTTCGCTTGTTATGCTCCTCGCTGCCTGTAGTTCAGACTCGCGCTACAAGCGCCAGGTGAGCGGTGATGAATCCTATCTGGATGCGCCGCCGCTTGCTGAACTTCACGCGCCTGCCGGCATGATCCTGCCGATCCAGAACGGTGATTATAATATTCCGGTTACCAACGGCAGCGGCCTGGTGGGTAAAGCGCTCGATATTCGTCCGCCAGCTCAGCCTCTGGCGCTGGTGAGTGGCGCACGCACGCAGTTCACCGGTGATACAGCTTCTCTGCTGGTGGAAAGCGCACGCGGTACCACGCTGTGGCCGCAGGTTGTGAGCGTCATTCAGTCGAAAAACTATACGATTGATAAACGCGACGACGCCAGCCAGACCTTAACCACCGACTGGATTGAGTGGAACCGTCTCGATGAAGACCAGCAGTATCGTGGTCGTTATCAAGTCTCCGTTAAGCCGCAGGGTTATCAGCAGGCGGTTACCGTTAAGCTGTTGAATCTTGAGCAGGCAGGTAAACCGGTTGCCGATCCGTCCGCCATGCAGCGCTACAGTACCGAAATGCTGAACGTGATTGCAGCGGGTCTGGATAAGAACGCTGCTGATGCCGCAAACGCCGCGCAGAACCGTAACGGCTCAACGTTTGACGTGCAGAGCGGTGCAGACGATACCGGCCTGCCAATGCTGGTGGTGCGTGCGCCGTTTAACCAGACCTGGCAGCGTCTGCCAGCCACGCTGGAAAAAGTGGGCATGAAGGTGACCGACAGCACCCGTTCAACGGGCAGCATCACAGCGACCTATAAGCCGCTGTCTGAAAGTGCCTGGCAGGAGCTGGGGGCAAGCGATCCACAGTTGCCTTCCGGTGACTACAAAATCCAGGTCGGCGACCTCGATAACCGCAGCAGCCTGCAGTTTATCGATCCGAAAGGACACACGCTGACCCAGGCGCAGAACGATGCGCTGGTCGCTGCCTTCCAGGCCGCATTCAGCAAATAATAGTGAGGGCTGGTTGATCCAGCCCTTTTTATTTTCGTGCCACGCAAACGTGTGCGTGGCATAATATAGCCAGTTTTGAATACAAATCATCACACCAGGAGTAATGAAGATGCAGAAGCAAGCTGAGTTGTATCGTGGCAAAGCGAAAACCGTATACAGCACGGAAAACCCGGATCTGTTGGTGCTCGAATTCCGCAATGATACGTCAGCAGGAGACGGCGCACGCATTGAGCAGTTCGATCGTAAGGGCATGGTGAACAACAAGTTCAACCACTTCATTATGACCAAACTGGCCGAAGCCGGTATCCCGACTCAGATGGAAGCGTTGTTGTCCGATACGGAATGTCTGGTAAAAAAACTGGATATGGTGCCGGTTGAGTGCGTGATCCGTAACCGTGCCGCAGGCTCCCTGGTGAAGCGTCTGGGCATTGAAGAGGGTATCGAACTGAATCCACCGCTGTTCGATCTGTTCCTGAAAAACGACGCCATGCATGACCCGATGGTCAACGAATCCTACTGCGAAACCTTCGGCTGGGTCAGCAAAGAGAACCTGGCGCGCATGCAGGAACTGACCTACAAAGCCAACGACGTGCTGAAAAAGCTGTTTGATGACGCGGGCCTGATCCTGGTCGACTTCAAGCTGGAGTTCGGTCTGTACAAAGGCGAAGTGGTGCTGGGCGACGAGTTCTCTCCTGACGGCAGCCGCCTGTGGGACAAAGAGACGCTGGATAAAATGGACAAAGACCGTTTCCGCCAGAGTCTGGGTGGCGTGGTCGAAGCGTACGAAGCGGTTGCTCACCGTTTAGGCGTTAAGCTCGACTAAACTGCGCATTTGCCAAAGGATGTTGGCATCCTTTGGCGTCTTATCCTTGTTTACTATGGTAATCCTTTCATTAACCGCCTACGATCATAGCTATTATAAATGGAATAGTTCGAGGTGTTTATGCGCTGGCAAGGGCGTCGTGAAAGTGACAACGTAGAAGACAGACGCAGCAGTGGTGGCGGTGGTCCGTCTATGGGCGGGCCAGGTTTCCGGTTACCCAGCGGCAAGGGCGGTATTATTCTGCTGGTCGTCGTGCTGGTAGCGGGCTACTACGGTGTCGACCTGACCGGTTTGATGACCGGTGAAACCGGGCAACAGCAGCAGTATTCTCAGCGCTCCATCAGCCCGAATGAAGATGAAGCGGCGAAATTTACTTCCGTTATTCTCGCGACGACCGAAGATACCTGGGGTCAGCAGTTCGAGAAAATGGGGCGGACTTATCAGCCGCCAAAACTGGTGATGTACCGGGGAGCAACCCGCACGGGCTGCGGCACCGGGCAGTCCGTTATGGGGCCGTTCTACTGCCCGGCGGACAGCACCGTCTATATCGATCTCTCCTTCTATGACGACATGAAAAGCAAGCTGGGCGCCGACGGCGATTTTGCCCAGGGCTACGTGATCGCGCATGAAGTCGGCCACCATGTGCAGAAGCTCCTCGGCATTGAACCTAAAGTGCGTCAGATGCAGCAGAATGCGTCTCAGGCGGAGGTGAATCATCTCTCCGTACGCATGGAGCTTCAGGCCGACTGCTTCGCTGGCGTCTGGGGACACAGCATGCAGCAGCAGGGCGTGCTGGAAACAGGCGATCTGGAAGAGGCCCTGAATGCCGCACAGGCGATTGGTGACGATCGCTTGCAGCAGCAAAGCCAGGGGCGCGTTGTGCCGGACAGCTTTACCCATGGCACCTCAGAGCAGCGCTACAGCTGGTTTAAGCGTGGCTTTGACAGCGGCAACCCATCGCAGTGTAATACCTTCGGCAAAGCTATGTGATGTTGGGGGTTGAACAGCTGGTTAACCAGCTTCAGCGTACCGGGCACCGCCGGCTGGTGGTGCTTAGCGGCGATGAAGCGTGGACGTTGAGCCAGGCGACCATCCTGCGCGATACGTTACCAGGAGACTGGCTGTGGCTGGAGGAAAACCCCTCTAAGGCCATCAGCGGCCTGCTGGGACGTGAATATCTGCACGCCGTTTTTGACGCGCGTCGCGGGTTTGACGTCTCGGCCTTCGCCGCCCTCAGCGGGACCCTGCGCGCCGGAAGCCTTCTGGTGCTGCTGGTGCCGCCGTTCTCCGTCTGGGCTAACAGGCCCGACGCGGATTCTCTACGCTGGAGCGACAGCGCCGAGCCGATCGCCACCCCGCACTTTGTTTACCATTTTTGCCGGACGCTGGCCGCCGATTCAGATGCTATCGTCTGGCATCAACATCGTCCTCTGTGCCTTCCCGTTGCGCCAGATTTACCCGCCTGGCAGCCCGCCAGCGGTGAACCGCAGCGCGAGCAGGCTGCGATCCTCGACGCGCTTCTGACCATGCCTGCTGGCGTGGCTGCCGTGACGGCCCCGCGCGGACGAGGAAAGTCCGCCCTGGCGGGCATGTTGCTCAACGGCATTCAGGGTAGTGCTGTAGTGACCGCACCGGCAAAAGGGGCGACGGATGTCATCGCGCGTTTCGCCGGGGAACATTTTCACTTTATGGCCCCGGATGCGCTGCTGGCCTCCACAACAGAAGCTGACTGGCTGATTGTCGATGAGGCGGCCGCCATCCCCGGCCCGCTGCTCGAGAAACTGACGATGCGCTTTCCCCGCGTGTTGTTGACCACTACGGTGCAGGGTTATGAAGGCACGGGCAGGGGATTCCTGCTGAAGTTCTGCGCCCGGTTCAGCGGTCTGCGGCGATATACCTTATCAACTCCTGTACGCTGGGCTGCCGGATGTCCTCTTGAGCGAATCGTGGCGAACGCGCTGCTGTTCGACGATGCGCTTATCGATCGCAAACCGGCAGGGGAGGTAAGTTTAACGTCGCTGGAGCCCGGGGTGTGGGAGAGTGATCCGGCGCGCGGGGCAGGCGTGTATGAACTGCTGTGTGCCGCGCACTACCGGACGTCCCCCCTCGATTTACGCCGGATGATGGACGCCCCCGGCCAGCACTTTGCTGTTGCTCATGCGGGCGCGGAGATCGCTGGCGCGCTCTGGCTGGTGGAGGAGGGGGGATTACCCCCTGAACTTAGCCGCGCAGTATGGGCGGGGTTTCGTCGGCCGCGTGGAAATCTGGTGGCACAATCGCTGGCGGCGCACGGCGGTTCGCCTCTCGCGGCGACGCTGAAAGGCCGACGCGTCAGCCGTATTGCGGTTCATCCTCATCGCCAGCGGGAAGGCATCGGCCAGGGGCTGATCCGCAGTGCCAGCGGAGAAGATTATCTCTCGGTCAGCTTTGGCTATACCGACGAGCTGTGGCGTTTCTGGCGGCAGTGCGGGTTTGTGCTGGTGCGAATGGGCAGCCACCGGGAGGCCAGCAGCGGGTGCTATACGGCGATGGCGTTGCTGCCGCTGAGCGAGGCGGGGCATCAGCTCTGCGAAGAGGCGCATCAGCGTTTATGTCGTGATATGCGCGTCCTGTCGGCCTGGAATGGCGAAAAGATCCCGGTGATGGATGCATGGGAAGCTACCCTTAATAGTGACGACTGGCTGGAGCTGGCGGGGTTTGCCTTTGCGCACCGGGCGTTTTCAACCTCGGTTGCGGCGCTAACGCGATTGTTGTTTGCCGTGGAAATGCCGCTCCCGGCGCTGCGTGGGAAAATGGAAGGGAATACGCACGATTTCGGGCGCAAAGCGTTGCTGGCGAAGCTACGCGAGGAAACCGCTCACGCGCTTGAAAGGCTTGATTACTCTCGTAGCCAGCGGCTGAAAGCCGACATTTTGCAATGGCAATTTTTTCAATGACTTCTTCAGTAAAGTGGCATGGTCATTACCCCGCAGAGGCGTAAAATCCTGCTTAACAATTAAGGAGATCGCCATGAAACATGACCATTTTGTTGTGCAAAGCCCGGATACACCTGCTAAACAGCTACTGCTTCTGTTTCATGGCGTGGGCGACAATGCCGTCAATATGGGACAGATTGGCAGCTGGTTTGCACCCGTTTTCCCACACGCGCTGATCGTCAGTATCGGCGGCGTGGAGCCCTGCGGTCCGGACGGGCGGCAGTGGTTTTCCGTCGAGGGCGTGACGGAGGAAAATCGTCAGGCGCGTATTGATACCGTTATGCCAGCTTTTATCAATACCGTGCGTTACTGGCAGCAGCAGAGCGGCGTAGGTGCCAATGCAACAGCGCTGATTGGCTTCTCTCAGGGCTCAATCATGTCGCTGGAAAGCGTAAAAGCGCAGCCCGGACTGGTGTCCCGCGTGATTGCCTTCAACGGGCGTTTTGCGACGTTACCGCAAAGCGCGACCACGCAGACCACGATCCATCTCATTCATGGGGGTGAAGACCGGGTAATTGAGCTTTCGCATGCGGTTGCAGCCCAGGAGACGCTGATGCGCGAGGGCGGGGATGTGACGCTGGATATCGTGGACGATCTGGGGCATGCCATTGACGATCGCAGCATGCAGTTCGCGCTCAATCATCTGCGTTATACCGTACCTAAGCACTACTTTGATGAAGCGCTCAGCGGCGGTAAGCCGAATGACGATGATATCGTCGAGTTTATGTGAGGTTTCCCCTCTCCCTAGGGAGAGGGTAAACAAAGCGATTACTTCTTCTGGTCCTTCTTCGGCCAGTCGTCTTCATCGTCCCACTTGTCGTTAAAATCACGGTGCGGCGGAAGATCCGGTTTGTTGGCAAGGAACTTTTTGTGGTCAACGCGCTTGAGATCTTTAATCACGTTAAGCAGCACGCCTACCAGAAATACCAACACCAGAATCCACCAGTACTTTGAAAGCCAGTCCATTCGCTAATCCTCTTTAAGCACCCGTCAGGCGACGAGCTGCTCCATAATACGTTGATACATGCGGGCCAGCAGTTGTAAATCGGCAGCGTTCACGCATTCATTGATTTTGTGAATCGTCGCGTTAACCGGACCCAGTTCGACAACCTGTGCGCCCATGCGGGCAATAAAGCGTCCGTCAGATGTGCCGCCCGTTGTCAGCAGCTGTGGCTTAATTTCATTATAGTGCGCAATGGCGTTCACTACCGCATCCACCAGTTTACCGCGCTGCGTCAGGAACGGCTGGCCAGACAGCCACCAGTCGAGGGTATAGCGCAGCTGGTATTTCTCTAGCAGCGCAATCACGCGCGCTTTTATCATCTCGTCGGTCAGTTCGGTGCTGAAGCGGAAGTTAAACTGGACGAAGAGATCGCCGGGAATGACGTTGTTGCTGCCGGTGCCGGCCTTGATGTTGGCTATTTGCATGCTGGTTGGCGGGAAAAATTCGTTGCCTTTATCCCATTCAATGCCCACCAGTTCGTTCAGCATCGGCGCGGCGCGGTGTACCGGGTTATCCGCCAGGTGCGGATAGGCAACGTGGCCCTGCACGCCATGAATGGTCAAATTGCAGGTCAGGGATCCACGGCGGCCATTTTTCACCACATCGCCCACCACTTCGGTACTGGACGGTTCGCCCACCAGACAGTAGTCCAGACGTTCATTGCGCGCCATCAGCGCCTCAACGACCTTCACGGTGCCGTTGTGGGCGCTGGCTTCTTCATCGGAGGTAATCAAAAACGCAAGACGGTTTTTATGGTTCGGATGCTGGGCGACGAAACGCTCTGCCGCCACGACCATCGCAGCCAGGGAACCTTTCATATCCGCAGCGCCTCGTCCGAAAAGCATGCCGTCGCGGATGGTTGGCTCAAAAGGCGGGTTGATCCAGCGGTCTGCGTCGCCTGCGGGAACTACGTCGGTATGTCCGGCAAACGCCAGCGTCTCCCCCTGACCGCGCCATGCCCAGAAGTTCTGCGTATCGCCAAAATCCATGTGCTCGACGGTAAAACCGATGGCACGCAGGCGCTCAATCATTAATGCCTGACAACCTGCGTCGTCCGGGCTAAGGGAAGGACGGCGAATAAGCTGCTGAGTCAGCTCAATGACCGGGCATGACATAGACTACACCTCAACGAATAAATCTGAATAAAGGGTTTCACTGAAACCCAGCAGCATAGGCTGACCTGGCTTGCAGAGCAATGGGCGTTTGATGATTGCCGGCATTTCAAGCATCAGTTTGGCTGCGCTGTCGGCGTTGTTGATCGTGGCCCGGAGAGATTCATCCAGTTTTCGCCAGGTGGTCCCGCGGGTGTTCAGCAGCGCTTCCCAGCCCAGTTCGTTGATGGCGGAATGGAGAAACGCGGGGTCAAGCCCGTCGGTACGGTAATCATGGAAGCGATAGTCGATGTTGTGTGCTTCCAGCCAGCGGCGGGCTTTTTTAATCGTATCGCAATTCTTAATGCCGTACATCACAACCATAGTGAATCCTTTTGTTCTTGTGTGGATTAAATGTTCAATATTTTCGAAGATATATCCTTAAGTGGAATATAACATATTCGGAATTTTTCGTGATTTACAATTCTCCATAATTCAACGAACAGCTGTACGCTGAATAGTGTTCCATCTTTTAAGCATAGTTGTCCACTCTGTATAAATTGCCAATAAACTCAGGGGGAAATTAAAAATGCTGTCATTTTTCTGACTATTTCAAAATATTGCTGTAGGTCACATAAAATTTACCCGGCAACGCTCATAGTGATCCTAAACCTACCTGCACAGCGAGGCTCAATCACAGCAATCGGTTAAAGTGGCTTCACAATGATGATACGTTTTCGTAGAATGCACATAATAATAAGAGAGGTTGTTATGATTGAACATGAACTGGGGAACTGGAAAGATTTTATCGAAGGCATGCTTCGTAAATGAATTTCCGGTAAGAAATGCAAGAGCACTTAATTAACTAAAATAACCATAGTGTGAAAGAATCACACAATAAAAAGGCGGCCTGTAAAGCCGCCTTTTTTTTATTTCAACGGGTTATTCCGGCTTATCCTTCAGCGGGAAACGACGGCGTATCAGCACAAAGAACAGCGGTACGAAATAGATAGCCAGAATCGTCGCGGAAATCATTCCCCCCATAACGCCCGTTCCCACCGCGTGCTGGCTGCTGGAGCCTGCGCCGGAGCTGGTGGCCATCGGCAGGACGCCAAACACAAACGCCAGAGAAGTCATCAGGATCGGGCGCAGGCGCTGACGACAGGCGTGCAGCGTGGCGGCCATCAGTTCGTGACCTTTGGCATTCATCTCATTGGCAAATTCGACGATCAGAATGGCGTTTTTCGCCGACAATCCGATTACGGTGAGGAGTCCGACCTGGAAATAGACATCGTTTTCCAGGCCACGCATCCAGGTTGCCAGCAGCGCGCCGATGACCCCGAGAGGCACCACCAGCATTACCGAGAACGGCACTGACCAGCTTTCATACAGCGCCGCCAGGCAGAGGAACACCACCAGCAGCGACAGGGCATACAGGGCAGGCGCCTGCGCGCCGGAAAGCCGTTCCTGGTAGGACATCGCCGTCCACTCCAGGCCAAAGCCGGTCGGTAACTGCTGAACCAGTTTTTCCATAATGTCCATTGCAGTACCGGTACTGACGCCAGGCGCGGCTTCACCGACAATCTCCAGCGCCGAATAGCCGTTGTAACGCTCCAGACGCGGCGAACCGGTCTCCCAGCGTGACGTCGCAAACGCCGAGAACGGCACCATGCCGCCGGTGTTATTGCGCACATACCAGCGGTTGATATCGTCCGGCAGCATGCGGTATTTGGCAGCAGACTGAACGTAGACCTTTTTCACGCGACCGCGATCCATAAAGTCATTCACGTAGCTTGAGCCCCATGCCGTTTGCAGGGTGTCGTTAATGTCGTCGATGGAGACGCCCAGCGCCTGCGCTTTACGCTGGTCGATATCCACCTGTAGCTGAGGGCTGTCATCCAGACCGTTATGACGAACGCGGGTAAGCTGCGGATCTTTCCCGGCCAGCTCGAGCAGTTTATCGCGAGCTGCCATCAACGCGTCATGCCCGGCACCCGCGTGATCCTGAAGCTCCATATCAAATCCGGCTGAGCTGCCCAGGCCACTGATAGCGGGCGGGCTGCTGGCGAAAACGCGCGCTTCCTTGATTTTGTTGAACGCTTTAGTTGCACGTTCAATGATGGCAAAGGAGGAGCCGCTATCGCTGTCGCGCTGGTCCCAGTCTTTCAGGCGCACAAACATACGCGCCACGTTCTGCCCGTTACCGCCAGGGCCAGAGCCGACGGTGGAGAAGACGGAGACCACGTTATCTTTCTCCTGAGTATGGAAGTAGTTCTCAACCTTCTGCACCACTTTCAGGGTCTGCTGCTGGGTCGAGCCGCTGGGTAACTGTACGGAGGTGATAAACATGCCGCGATCTTCCAGCGGCAGGAACGAGGTTGGCAGCCGCAGGAACAGGAAGACCATGCCGCCGAGCAGCAGGACATAAACCACCATCCAGCGCACGCTGCGGTGCAGTACTTTACCCACGCCCGCTTCATAGCGCGCCGCATTTCGGTTAAACATGCGGTTAAACCAGCCGAAGAAGCCTTTTTGACCGTGGTGTTCGCCCTTATGCAGCGGTTTGAGCAGCGTCGAGCACAGAGCAGGGGTAAGGATCATCGCCACCAGTACGGAGAGCACCATCGCAGAGACGATGGTGATCGAGAACTGGCGATAAATCGCGCCCGTAGTGCCGCCAAAAAACGCCATCGGGATAAATACCGCCGACAGCACCATGGCGATACCGACCAGCGCACCCTGAATTTGCCCCATCGATTTACGCGTGGCCTCGCGGGGCGAAAGCCCTTCCTCGCTCATGATGCGCTCGACGTTTTCCACCACCACGATGGCATCATCCACCAGCAGGCCGATGGCCAGCACCATGGCAAACATGGTCAGGGTGTTGATGCTGTAACCGAAGGCATACAGCACCGCAAAGGTTCCCAGCAACACCACCGGCACCGCAATGGTGGGGATCAGCGTGGCGCGGAAGTTTTGCAGGAACAGGTACATCACGAGGAACACCAGCGCGATAGCTTCGAGCAGGGTTTTCACCACATCTTCGATGGAGGCTTTTACGAATGAGGTGGTTTCGTAGGCGACTTTGTACTCCAGTCCGTGCGGGAAGTAATGCGACAGCTCATCCAGACGCTCTAACACCCGCTGCGCGGTCGCCATTTCGTTAGCGCCGGAGGCCAGTTTCACCCCCAGGCCGGACGCAGCATTGCCGTTAAAGCGGCTCAGGTAGTCATATTTTTCCGCCCCCATTTCCACGGTGGCGACATCCCCCAGACGCACTTCCGAACCGTCCTGATTCACGCGCAGAGTGATATTGCGGAACTGTTCAGGCGTCTGGAGCAGCGACTGGGAGTTGATGGTGGCGTTAAGCGCCTGGTTATCCACGGACGGCGTACCACCGAGCTGCCCCACGGCAATCTGAGCGTTCTGCGATTCGATAGCGTCGGTGACATCTTTGGCGGTCATCTGCACGCTGTTCAGCTTGTTGGGATCCAGCCAGATACGCATGGAATACTGCGAGCCGTAGGCGTCGATATCACCCACGCCGTTGATACGGCTGAGCGGGTCCTGAATATTACTGGCGACGTAGTCCGCGATGTCCTGCTTATCCATCGAGCCATCGGTTGAAACAAACGCGATGGTCAAAATATTGGTGTCACCGGTCTTACGCACGGTCACCCCCTGGTTCTGCACCGCCTGAGGCAGTTTACGCAGGGCCGATTGCAGCTGGTTTTGCACCTGCTGCACCGCTTCGTCCGGATCCGTGCCCGCCGTAAAGCTCAGGGTTACCGTCGCCTGGCCCGTGGCGCTGCTCTGCGAGGACATGTACATCAGGTTATCAAGACCCGTCATGTTCTGCTCGATAACCTGCGTGACGGTATTTTCCAGCGTCTGTGCCGAGGCGCCAGGGTAGTTCGCCGTGATACGCACGTTAGGGGGGGCGAGGTCGGGGTATTGCTCAACAGGAAGGGAAGTAATCGCCAGGACACCCGTCAGACACAACAGGATTGCTAGCACCCAGGCAAAAATGGGGCGATCGATGAAAAAATTCGCCATTAAAATGTGACCTCGTTTTGCTGCACGTCATTATTGTTTATTGCCCGCCTAACTTTAGCGGTAAGGCCCAGGTCAAACGTGGAGAAATAAAGGAGATAATGTAAATTATCATGCGCTTTTTTCAGCGCGCCTTCTTTCCCGCTATTTTTCAGCCTGCGCCGCAGGTGTCCGGAACGTCACGCTGACCTGTGTACCGCCCTGTGGCGGCTGAGAAAAGTGTAATGTTCCGCCGAGCCGTCCCGCGCGTTCGCGCATGATATTCAGCCCGTAATGCCCCGGCGGTTCACTGGCGTCGCCGATACCAATACCGTTGTCGCGGATCGTGACCGTGTGAGTACCGTCCGCGGTGGTGACGCAGCTGACCACAATCTCGCTGGCGTCGGCATGTTTAATCGCATTCAGCACTGCCTCACGCACAATCTGTAAGAGGTGCACCTGTTTTTGCGCGTCCAGCGCAAGCGATGAGAGACGGCAGTCAAGCACCAGCTTCGCGCTGGTCTGGCTTTGCAAACCGTCGAGAGACTCCTGTAGCGCGGCAGGAAGATTGGCGTGGTTGAGCGTCAGGCGGAAGGTGGTGAGCAGCTCGCGTAGCTGATGCCAGGCGTTATTCAGCTCGCGGGAGAAGTCCGTAATGATGGTCTGCGCCGGGGCATTGTCGCCCGGCACGGCATGCTTCAGCAGCGTAAGCTGAATACGCAAATAGGAGAGCACCTGCGCCAAAGAATCATGTAGCTCACGCGCGATGGTGGCGCGCTCTTCCATCAGCAGCAACTGCTGATAATGTTTCTGCGCCTGATTGAAATAGAGTCCCCGGCCCAGCATCGTCGCCACGCTTTCCATGAGCGGCAGCGGAACATCCCCGGTCGCGCTTTGCCAGCGCAGTTCGCCGTACAGGGTGTCCTGCATTAATACCGGTAAATTGTGCATTTTCTCGCCCGGGGACTCCTGTCCTTCGTAAAGCTGCCAGTCGTCACTGGTGCGCAATTGCAGGTAATTCATCTGCGTATAGTCATGCACAATTTGCAAAATATGCCGGAAGCAGTGGCTGTCTATCTGCCCGGTATTCAACGCCTGTGAGCATTTGAACAGCATTTCAAGCTGCTGATGCGCTTCATTCAGGTGGCGGGTTTTTTCGGCAACGGAGTGCTCCAGGGAACGGTACAGGGTGTGTAATTCCGCCGACATATGGTTGAAGGCGCGGGAAAGCTGGCCCAGCTCGTTGGGAAGCATAATATCCGGCGCGGGGGTATCGAACTGCCCCTGTTCGATACGCTCGCTCGCTGCCACCAGATTATTCAGCGGCAGCACAACCTGACGGCGGATGCGCCGCAGGGTCATCACCGCCAGCAGCAGGATGCCCAGGCCGCCCGTCAGCGACATGAAAATCACCAGCTGTATCTTATGTTCGGTGTAGTGCTGTAGCGCCAGCACAAAGGCATCTATCCGGCCCACGAAATCCTCTATGTGGCTCTGATACCACCCGGTATCGCCGCTGGCGATACGCGTGTCCATCTCCTGCCAGCCAAGCTGCAACTGCTGGTAACGCTGTTTGACGTCCTCTGGCACATACCAGCGGTTTAGCTTCTGCAACGCAGGCGCGCTCAGCGTTTTCTGCCAGACCGCGCGGTGCTCTGCCAGTGACGGGCTGGCGCGCTGCATTTCGTAGCCCAGGCGGTAGCTCTGCATGCGCAGCGATCCGGCGATGTTAATCGCCTCGGCGTCGCGCTGGCTGCTGGCGAGTGTAACCAGCGCAATGGCGCTGATCAGAACGGACAAGACAATCATCGAAAAGAAAGCCCGAGCCAGGCTTCCCGATACGGGGCGTTTAACGGTCACTCATCAGCTTCCTGAATTAAATTGATCTGCCACAGGTTCACTGGAAATAGTTCGCCTTCCTGGGCATTTGAACATTGCGTCGCCATGCCACTGTGGGTAAATACGATAACAATATAAAGAATAAGGTTATTGAACCAAAAACAGGTGTTGTTATGAATCGTTTTATTATGGCCAACGCTCAACAGTGTATCGGTTGTCGCGCCTGCGAAGTTGCCTGTGTGATGGCGCACAACGGGGAGCAGCACGCGCTGAGCGAGCGCCATTTTCATCCCCGCATTACGGTCCTTACCTCTGGCTTGCGAAAAAGCCCAGTGACCTGCCACCACTGTGAAAATGCGCCCTGCGCGCAAAGCTGCCCGAACGGAGCCATCACGCAACACAGCGACAGCGTACAGGTCAATCAACAAAAATGCATTGGCTGTAAAGCCTGCGTGGTGGCCTGCCCGTTTGGCACGATGGACATGCTGATCACCCCGCTTGAAAACGACAGCGTAAAGGCCTCGGCGCACAAATGCGACCTCTGCCTGGAAAGGCCGCAAGGCCCGGCCTGCGTTGAAAACTGCCCGGCGGAGGTGCTTACGCTCGCCACCCCAGCCGTGCTGGATAAGCTGGTTAAACAGCGCCGACAGCGCAGCGCAAGGCTGGACGCGCTGCCGTGGCACAGCGAGGCGGTTCAATCAGCCCCTCCGCAAACCAAACGGCAACAGATGCAAAACACCCCGGCGCGCGGTGAGCCGGATAAGCTCAGCCCCGACGCGCGCGCCGGCCATTTTAACGAGATCTACTTGCCGTTTCGCCCGGAACAGGCGCAGCGCGAAGCATCCCGGTGCCTGAAATGTGGCGACCACAGCATTTGCGAGTGGACCTGCCCGCTGCATAACCATATTCCGCAGTGGATTGAGCGGATCAGGGCGGGGGATATCATCGGTGCGGCTGAGCTTTCTCACCAGACTAACTGTTTACCGGAAATTACCGGCCGCGTCTGTCCACAGGATCGATTATGTGAAGGCGCCTGCACCCTGCGGGATGCGTCAGGGGCGGTAACCATCGGTAATATCGAACGATATATCTCGGATCGGGCGCTGGCGATGGGCTGGACGCCGGACGTCAGCCACGTTACACCGGTCGGTAAGCGCGTCGCCATCATTGGTGCCGGTCCGGCAGGGCTGGCCTGTGCCGACGTACTGGTGCGCAGCGGCATCGGTGTGACGGTCTACGATCGCCATCCAGAAATCGGCGGATTGCTGACCTTTGGTATTCCGGCCTTCAAGCTGGATAAATCCCTGTTAGCGCGGCGCAGAGAGATATTCAGCGCGATGGGTATCCGCTTCGAGCTGAACTGCGAGGTGGGAAAAGACGTGTCGATGGTCCAACTGCAAAACGACTACGATGCCCTGTTCATCGGCGTAGGGACCTATCGTTCCATGAAAGCAGGTATCCCTCATGAAGACGCGCCGGGCGTGTACGACGCGCTGCCGTTTTTAGTGGCAAATACGCGGAACGTGATGGGTCTTGACCCTGCCGCAGACGAGCCGTTTATCGACACGCAGGGGTTAAACGTGGTGGTGCTGGGCGGGGGCGATACGGCGATGGACTGCGTGCGCACCGCGCTGCGACATGGCGCGGCGAAAGTAACCTGCGCCTATCGGCGGGACGAGGCCAACATGCCGGGCTCAAAGAAAGAGGTTAAAAACGCGAAAGAAGAGGGCGCGGCGTTTGAATTTAATGTCCAGCCGGTTGAGCTCACGCTGGATGACGACGGGAAGGTCAAGGGTATCCGGATGCTGCGCACCCGTCTGGGCGAGCCGGATGCGCAGGGGCGGCGTCGTCCTGTCCCGGTGGCGGGCAGTGAGTTTGTCATGCCAGCGGATGCGGTGATCATGGCGTTTGGGTTTAATCCGCACGCCATGCCGTGGCTTCAGGCGCAGGGCGTTGAAACCGACGACTGGGGGCGCATCAGGGCTTCCGTGGAGAGCCGTTACCGCTACCAGACCTCGAATCCGCAGATTTTTGCTGGCGGTGATGCGGTACGTGGTGCGGATCTGGTGGTCACCGCGATGGCGGAAGGGCGCCATGCCGCGCAGGGGATCATGGACTGGCTTGGCGTGCCGCCGCGCAACATGCATTAACGCAGACGGGCGACAAAGCGGGCATCACGGCGTAGTATAAACAGACTCATTTTGCCGTGGAGCCCGTATGTCCCTGAACATTACCGTTATTAAAGACAAAATCCTTTCTGAAAATTACTTTGTCCTGCGTAACATCACTTACGATCTCACCCGTAAGAGCGGGGACGTCATTCGCCATAAACGCGAAGTCTACGACCGGGGCAATGGTGCAACCATTCTGCTGTATAACCGTGAAAAGCAAAGCGTGGTGCTGATCCGCCAGTTTCGCATCGCGACATGGGTCAATGGCAACGCGGACGGACGTCTGATTGAAACCTGTGCAGGTCTGCTGGACGACGATGAGCCGGAAGTGTGTATCCGCAAAGAAGCCATTGAAGAGACGGGCTTTGAGGTGGGGGCGGTGCAGAAAGTCTTTGAGCTGTTTATGTCCCCTGGCGGGGTTACCGAGCTGGTTCACTTCTTCATTGCGGAGTACACCGATGCCCAGCGCACGCACCGGGGCGGTGGCGTGGACGATGAAGACATTGAAGTGCTGGAAATGCCTTTCGCTCAGGCTGTCGACATGGTGAAAAGCGGCGAGATCCGCGACGGTAAAGCGGTGATCCTGTTGCAGTATCTGCAAACCAGCGGTTTGATGAATGCTGCGGCGGTAGCGTGATAAGTTGTATTTCAGATAAATCTATCCGATAAATCCGATTGAGCCAGCCCGCCCAGGGCACGAAGATACGCCCCAGATTGACCTATTCGTTTCCGGGGCTGTGCCGTTCATGCGCTACTGCGTTTTTCTTCTCTTCTTCATTTGCGTGCTTCCCGCGCCTTTGGTGTGGGCTGCGCCTGCGCAGCAGTCTTTTTCAGACTGGCAGGTGACCTGCAATAACCAGAATTTCTGCGTAGCGCGCAACACCGGCGAGCATCGCGGTCTGGTCATGACGCTGAGCCGCAGTGCGGGGGCAAAAACGGACGCCAGCCTGCGCATCGATCTCGGCGGTCTTTCGACGCCTTCGGTGAAAGAGCCTGACATTGCCCCGCGCCTGCTGCTCGACAATGTGCCGCTTCAGCTCACGTCGCAACACTGGCAGTTAACCCCCTGGCATCTTAAAACAGACGATACGGGCACCATCACCACGTTTCTGAAAACCATTCAGGAGGGGCAGGCGCTGACCCTGCGCGGGGGGAAGCAGACAATCTCTCTGGCCGGTCTGAAAGCGGCGCTGCTGTTTATTGATGCCCAGCAAAAACGCGTCGGAAGTGAAACGGCATGGATTAAAAAAGGAGATAGTCCACCGCTGAGCGTGCCGCCTGCGCCGGCATTAAAAAAGGTGGCAGTGGTGAACCCCACGCCAACGCCGCTGACGCATAACGAACTCAACGATCTGCTGGATTACGGTACCTGGCGCATGAACCACAGCCAGTGCTCCCTCGATCCGAACCGGCGTGAAGTGCGCGTGACCGCGTTGACCGATGACAAAGCGCTGATGATCATCAGCTGTGAGGCGGGGGCGTACAACACCGTCGATCTGGCGTGGCTGGTGTCGCGTAAAAAACCGTTTGCTGCCAGAAGCGTGAGATTGCGCCTGCCGTTTACCCCTTCCAGCCAGAGTAGCGACATGGAGCTGATGAATGCCAGCTTCGATGAAAAAACGCGCGAGCTGACCACGCTGGCACTGGGACGCGGGATTGGCGACTGTGGGATCCAGACCCGCTGGCGTTTTAACGGCCAGCGCTTCCGCCTGGTGCGCTACGCGGAAGAGCCAAGCTGCGATAACTGGAATGGGCCAGATGCCTGGCCCACGCTGTGGATCACAAGGTAGGGCGCTGTCGCTTACCCGGCCTACGTTTTAGCGATTTGTAGGCCCGGTAAGGCGTAGCCGCCACCGGGCACGAAGACTGCACTACAGCACGCTCAGCGCCTTCTCCACCACGTTCTCAACGGTAAAGCCGAAGTACGGGAACAGCTTATCGGCCGGGGCGGATTCACCGTAACCCTTCATGCCGACAATCGCCCCTTTCAGCCCCACATATTTGTACCAGTAGTCGGCAATGCCAGCTTCAACCGCCACGCGCGCCGCGACGTTTGAAGGCAACACCGATTCGCGGTACGCCTCATCCTGGGCATCAAAGATATCCGTTGAAGGCAGGGAAACCACGCGCACCGCGTGACCCTCGGCGGTCAGTTTCTCGGCCGCTTTTACCGTGATTTCCACCTCTGAACCGGTGGCAATCAGGATCACGTCCGGCTTACCGCCGCTGTCTTTCAGGATGTACCCGCCGCGGGCGATATTTTTCACCTGCTCCGGCGTGCGCTCGATCTGCGCCAGGTTCTGGCGCGACAGGATCAGCGCTGTGGGTCCGTTATGGCGCTCTACGGCCAGCTTCCAGCCCACAGCCGCTTCAACCTGATCGCACGGACGCCAGGTACTGAAGTTTGGCGTCAGGCGCAGGCTCGCCAGCTGCTCTACCGCCTGGTGCGTCGGCCCATCTTCACCCAGTCCGATGGAGTCGTGGGTATACACCATGATTTGCCGCGCCTTCATCAGGGCCGCCATACGCGCCGCGTTACGGGCATATTCGACAAACATCAGGAAGGTGGCGGTGTACGGCACGAAGCCGCCGTGGTGGGCGATACCGTTGGCAATGGCGGTCATCCCGAACTCGCGCACGCCGTAGTGGATATAGTTCCCGGCAATGTCTTCCTTCAGGGATTTAGAGCCAGACCAGATGGTGAGGTTACTTGGCGCCAGATCCGCCGAGCCGCCCAGCAGTTCGGGCAGGACAGGGCCAATCGCGTTCAGGGTGTTTTGTGACGCCTTACGGGTGGCAATTTTCGCCGGGTTAGATTGCAGGTTTTCAATCAGCGCCTGAGTTTTCTCTTCCCAGTCTTCCGGCAGGCCACCGCTCATGCGGCGGTTAAATTCGGCCGCCAGCTCCGGATACGCTTTTTTGTAGGCAGCAAACTTCTCGTTCCAGGCCTGCTGCGCTTTTTCACCTGTTTCGCGAGCATCCCAGGCCCTGTAGATCTCTTTTGGGATCTCAAAGGCCGGGTGTTTCCAGCCCAGTTTCTGGCGGGTCAGCGCCACTTCCTCTTCACCCAGCGCCGCGCCGTGCGCCTCTTCTTTACCCGCTTTGTTCGGCGAGCCGAAGCCGATGGTGGTGCGGCAGACGATCAGGGACGGTTTGTCCTTTACGCTCTGCGCTTCCTGAATCGCTTTTTTCACCGCCTCAGGATCGTGACCGTCGATCTCGTGAACCACGTGCCAGTGATAGGCTTCAAAGCGTTTTGCCGTGTCGTCGGTAAACCAGCCCTCGGTTTCCCCGTCAATGGAGATACCGTTGTGATCGTAGAAGCCAATCAGCTTGCCCAGCCCCAGGGTGCCCGCCAGCGAGCAGACCTCGTGGGAGATCCCCTCCATCAGGCAGCCATCACCCATAAAGACATAGGTGTAGTGATCGACAATCTCGTGGTCGGGCTGGTTGAACTGCGCGGCCAGCGTACGCTCTGCAATCGCCAGGCCGACGGCATTTGCCAGCCCCTGGCCCAGCGGGCCGGTAGTAGTTTCAACACCCGGCGTATAGCCGATCTCCGGGTGGCCCGGCGTTTTGGAGTGCAGCTGGCGGAAGTTTTTTAACTCCTCAAGCGGCAGGTCGTAGCCGGAAAGGTGCAGCAGGCTGTAGAGCAGCATCGAGGCATGACCGTTGGAGAGAATAAAACGGTCGCGATCGTACCAGGTCGGATCGGTCGGGTTGTGCTTCAGGAAGTCGTTCCACAGCACTTCGGCAATATCAGCCATACCCATGGGGGCGCCAGGGTGGCCGGAATTGGCTTTTTGTACGGCATCCATGCTGAGGGCGCGAATGGCGTTGGCGAGCTCTTTACGGGACATAGTTCACTCCGTGGCAAGGTTAAAGTTTGGCGGCGAGAAGATCTTCGAGTTTGCGCTGGTCGACGGCGAACTGGCGGATGCCATCTGCCAGTTTTTCCACGGCCATTGGATCCTGATTGTGCTCCCAGCGGAATTCCGCTTCGGTCATGGGTTTCGGTTTGGGCAGAACGGTAGAGGTCGGTACCAGCTTGCGGATCACCGTCTCTTCACTCTCCTGAAGCTTTTTCAGCAGGTCAGGAGAGATGGTCAGACGGTCACAGCCCGCGAGCGCCAGGATCTGCTCGGTGCGGCGGAAGCTGGCTCCCATCACGATGGTCTCGTAGCGATGCTGCTTGTAATAATCGTAGATATTACGCACCGATTTTACGCCAGGATCTTCTTCCACCACGTACGGATCCATTGGCTGTTTCGCCTGATACCAGTCGTAGATACGCCCGACAAACGGTGAAATCAGGAACACGCCCGCTTCGGCGCAGGCACGCGCCTGGGCGAAGGAGAACAGTAGCGTCAGGTTGCAGTGGATCCCCTCTTTCTCCAGCACTTCCGCCGCGCGGATGCCTTCCCAGGTAGACGCAAGCTTGATCAGAATGCGTGACTTATCGATCCCCTGCTCCTGGTAGAGTTCCACTATGCGGCGGGCCTTGTTAATGCTTTTTTCCTGGTCGAACGAGAGGCGGGCGTCCACTTCGGTAGAGACGCGCCCCGGTATGCTTTTAAGAATTTCCGCACCGATATTGACCGCCAGCTTGTCGCTGGCTTCGGCGACCTGCTGTTCCTGCGTTTTCCCGCGCTGTTTGCCGTAGGCAAGGGCGTCATCAATCAGATGACTAAAGTGCGCAAGACCGGCCGCCTTGAGCAGCAGAGAGGGATTGGTGGTCGCGTCTTCCGGCTGGTAGTGACGAATCGACTCGATGTCGCCGCTGTCTGCAACCACGGTGGTAAATTGTTTGATGCCGTCTAGCTGGTTCATAATTACTCCTTGGAAATAAAAGAGTTAGTCGAGTGCGTTAGTTCACACTTCTGAGAAAATCATGATGGACTTAACAAAAAAGCATAGCAGACGGGGGAGGCATTGCTTTCTGAGACGGGTAACATGGCTGTTATAAATTGATAACAATTTTTATTCTGCAATGGTGAGAGTTTGGCAGCCTTCAAAGTTTAGGAGCCTGCCTGCGGCGATACTATGCGGCACACCAGGGTGTGCATAGGAACGTCGACAT
The DNA here is from genome assembly GCF_049236925.1 of Enterobacter cloacae complex sp. SYL003. NCBI lineage: Bacteria > Pseudomonadati > Pseudomonadota > Gammaproteobacteria > Enterobacterales > Enterobacteriaceae > Enterobacter > Enterobacter cloacae complex sp. SYL003. Next base: position 146,594 of record NZ_JBMKJK010000002.1, read on the forward strand.
CACCCTTTTTGACCGAAACGTGAAAGGAATAACAAGATGGATGATCAGTTAAAACAAAGCGCTCTCGATTTTCACGAGTTTCCTGTTCCGGGTAAAATCCAGGTATCCCCGACCAAACCGCTGGCGACCCAGCGCGATCTGGCGCTGGCCTACTCGCCGGGCGTGGCTGCTCCGTGCCTGGAAATCGAAAAAGATCCGCTGGCAGCGTACAAATACACCGCGCGCGGCAACCTGGTGGCCGTTATCTCTAACGGTACGGCGGTGCTGGGGTTAGGGAACATCGGTGCGCTGGCTGGTAAGCCGGTGATGGAAGGGAAAGGCGTTCTGTTTAAGAAATTTGCCGGTATCGACGTCTTCGATATCGAAGTGGACGAACTGGATCCGGATAAATTCATCAACGTGGTGGCGGCGCTGGAGCCGACCTTCGGCGGCATCAACCTGGAAGACATCAAAGCGCCGGAATGTTTCTATATCGAGCAGAAGCTGCGCGAGCGTATGAACATTCCCGTGTTCCATGACGACCAGCACGGCACGGCGATTATCAGTACCGCCGCCATTCTGAACGGCCTGCGCGTGGTGGAGAAAAATCTCTCCGACGTGCGCATGGTGGTCTCCGGCGCAGGCGCCGCGGCCATCGCCTGTATGAACCTGCTGGTGGCGCTGGGCATGCAGAAGCACAATATTGTGGTCTGCGACTCCAAGGGCGTGATCTACAAAGACCGCGAGCCAAACATGGCGGAAACCAAGGCGGCCTATGCGGTGGAAGACGACGGCAAGCGCACGCTTGAAGACGTGATTGACGGTGCTGACATTTTCCTCGGCTGTTCAGGCCCGAAAGTGCTGACCCAGGAGATGGTGCAGAAGATGGCGCGCGCGCCAATGATCCTGGCCCTGGCGAACCCGGAGCCGGAAATTCTGCCGCCGCTGGCGAAGGCGGTGCGTGAAGACGCTATCATCTGCACCGGACGTTCGGACTACCCGAACCAGGTGAACAACGTGCTCTGCTTCCCGTTCATCTTCCGCGGGGCGCTGGACGTCGGCGCCACGGCGATCAACGAAGAGATGAAGCTGGCTGCCGTTCATGCTATCGCAGAGCTGGCGCACGCCGAGCAGAGCGAAGTGGTGGCCTCCGCCTACGGCGATCAGGATCTGAGCTTCGGCCCCGACTACATCATCCCTAAACCATTTGACCCGCGTCTGATCGTGAAGATCGCGCCAGCGGTGGCCAAAGCGGCGATGGACTCCGGCGTGGCGACGCGTCCGATTCAGGATTTCGACGCGTACGTCGATAAGCTCACCGAGTTCGTTTACAAAACCAACCTGTTTATGAAGCCGATCTTCTCCCAGGCGCGCGCCGACGCGAAGCGCGTGGTGCTGGCGGAAGGGGAAGAGGCGCGCGTGCTGCATGCCACGCAGGAGCTGATCACCTTAGGGCTGGCGAAACCGATCCTGATTGGTCGTCCGAGCGTGATCGAGATGCGTATTCAGAAGCTCGGCCTGCAAATAAAGCCGGGCGTGGACTTTGAGATCGTTAACAACGAATCCGATCCGCGCTTCAAAGAGTACTGGAACGAATACTATTCGATCATGAAGCGTCGCGGGATCACCCAGGAGCAGGCGCAGCGGGCGGTGATCAGCAACACCACGGTGATCGGCGCGATCATGGTTCATCGCGGTGAGGCGGATGCGCTGATCTGCGGCACCATCGGCGAGTACCATGAGCATTTCAGCGTGGTACAGGAGATCTTCGGCTATCGCGAGGGCGTCCATACTGCCGGCGCAATGAACGCGCTGCTGCTGCCAAGCGGTAACACCTTTATCGCCGATACCTACGTCAACGACGATCCCTCCCCGGACGAACTGGCGGAAATCACCGTGATGGCGGCGGAAACCGTGCGCCGCTTTGGTATCGAGCCGAAAGTGGCGCTGCTGTCGCACTCAAACTTCGGGTCATCCAAATCCGCGGCGGCGTGCAAAATGCGCCAGACGCTGGACCTGGTGCGCGAGCGTGCGCCGGAGCTGATGATCGACGGCGAGATGCACGGCGACGCCGCGTTGGTGGAGAGTATTCGTAATGAACGTATGCCGGACAGTCCGCTGAAAGGCTCGGCGAACGTGCTGATTATGCCGAACGTGGAAGCGGCGCGTATTAGCTATAACCTGCTGCGCGTGTCGAGTTCTGAAGGGGTGACCGTAGGGCCAGTGCTGATGGGGGTGTCAAAACCGGTGCATGTGTTAACGCCGATTGCCTCCGTGCGTCGTATCGTCAACATGGTGGCGCTGGCGGTGGTTGAGGCGCAGACGCAGCCGCTGTAATTTATTGCCCTCGCCCCTCACCCTAACCCTCTCCCCATAGGGGAGAGGGGACTGCTCTGAGCCGTCTTTTCACCCTCGCCCCTTTGGGGAGAGGGCCGGGGTGAGGGGTAAGGGTTAAACCCAGTCCCGAACCTTAATAAACTCACTCAAGGCAGCCTCCGAGCTGCCTTCTTTTGGCGCGTAGCTGTATTCCCAGCGCACCAGCGGCGGCATCGACATCAGAATGGACTCCGTGCGCCCGCCGGTTTGCAGGCCAAACAGCGTCCCGCGATCCCACACCAGATTAAACTCCACGTAGCGCCCGCGACGGTAGAGCTGGAACTCACGCTCGCGCACGCCGTAGTCGGTGTCTTTGCGGCGTTCGACAATCGGAAGATAGGCGTCGGTAAAGCCTTCACCCACCGCGCGCATAAAGCTGAACGCGGTATCAAAATCCGGCGTGTTGAGATCGTCAAAGAACAGCCCGCCGATGCCGCGCTGCTCGTCGCGATGCTTCAGATAGAAATAATCATCGCACCACTTTTTGTATTTCGGGTAAACGTCTTCGCCAAACGGCAGGCAGAGGTCGCGCGCGGTGGTGTGCCAGTGCACGGCATCCTCTTCAAAGCCATAGTAAGGCGTTAAGTCGAAACCGCCGCCAAACCACCAGACCGGATCGGCCCCCGGTTTTTCCGCGATGAAAAAGCGCACGTTGGCGTGGCTGGTTGGCACAAACGGGTTATGCGGATGCACCACCAGCGAGACGCCCATGGCCTCGAAGCTGCGGCCCGCCAGTTCAGGCCGATGCGCCGTGGCGGACGCTGGCATTGCATCACCGTGGACGTGGGAGAAGTTGACCCCGGCCTGTTCAAAAATACCGCCGTTACGCAGCACGCGACTGCGCCCGCCGCCGCCCGCTTCGCGCTGCCAGGTGTCTTCCTGGAATTCACCGCCGTCTGCGGCGGTCAGTTTCTGGCAAATCGCGTCCTGGAGCTGCATCAGGAAAGTTTTGACCAGCTGTGCATTCGGTTTCATCAACGTTTCCTGGAGTGCGCTTTTTGATTATCGAACCAGTTGAAATAACTGATGACCCCGGAGGCGATGGCGTTCGCGATCTTCTGACGAAACGCCTTAGTGCCGAGTAAACGCTCTTCTTCCGGGTTGGTAATGAACGAGGTTTCCACCAGCACGGACGGAATAGACGGTGACTTCAGCACCACAAACGCGGCCTGCTCGGTGCTTTTACTGTGCAGACGGTGCACGGGTTTAATCCGTTTGAGGATATGCGAGCCGAGCGTCAGGCTGTTTTTGATGGTATCGGTCTGCACGAGATCAAACAGAACCTGCTGTAACAGATGGTCTTTGTCGGTGGCTTTTTTCCCGGCCACTTCATCCGCCCGGTTTTCGCGATCGGAGAGGTATTTCGCCATGGCGCTACTGGCGCCACGGTTGGAGAGCGCAAATACCGAGGCGCCTGCGGCGGAAGGGTTTGTGAAGCCATCCGCGTGAATGGACATAAACAGGTCTGCGCCGTGCTTGTGGGCAATCTCCACGCGATCGTACAGCGGGATAAACGTGTCGCCCGTGCGCGTCAGGCGGGCGTCAATACCGTTGCTGCGTAAAATTGCGCGCACATTTTTTGCAATTGCCAGCACGACGTGTTTTTCTTTCGACCCGTTTCGGCCAATGGCGCCGGTGTCGATCCCGCCGTGGCCCGGATCGAGCATGACCAGACGCTTTGCGCCAGCTTTTTTGGTTTTCGGCTTGCTGTGTCCGTTACTGGTTTTAAGCGTGCTCTCTTCTTTTGCCTGAGCCTGCTTTGCGATACCCGATAACGTTAAGGCCGCCAGCCCCGCTTTGAGAACCTGACGACGCGATGTGAGTGCTTTTAATGGTTTGAATGTGCTCATGCGGCCTGAATTGTAAAAATTGGGGTCCTGGTGTTATATCGTATCGTGTTTCCCGTTACGACAGTCCTTATTGAGAATTGTTTTACTTTTCATTTCAATACGTGACAAAGTGACATTATGCCAAATTTTGGCGAGTTTTTCCCCGGTTATTGGCTAAACGCCCTGTTCACGCCATAATCACTGTTTTTAAACCCGAAAAGGCGGTTAATACCATGGAGATACGCGTTTTTCGCCAGGAAGATTTCGAAGAGGTGATCACCCTTTGGGAGCGCTGCGATCTGCTGCGTCCGTGGAACGATCCGGAAATGGACATCGAACGGAAGGTGAATCACGACGTCAGTCTGTTTCTGGTCGCTGAGGTCAACGGCGAAGTGGTCGGGACGGTGATGGGTGGGTACGACGGCCACCGCGGCTCGGCCTACTATCTGGGCGTGCACCCGGAATACCGCGCGCGCGGCATCGCCAACGCGCTGCTTAACCGTCTGGAAAAGAAACTGATCGCCCGTGGCTGCCCGAAAATCCAGATTATGGTCCGGGAAGATAACGACGTGGTGCTGGGCATGTATGAACGTCTGGGCTACGAGCACGCGGATGTACTGACGCTGGGTAAGCGCCTGATCGAAGATGAAGAGTACTGAGTTCCACCCTGGCGACTACGACGTTCACGGTCGTCTGCGTCTGCCTTTTTTGTTCTGGTGCGTTCTGCTGTTGCAGGCCCGCACCTGGGTGCTGTTCGTGATGGCTGGCGCGTCGCGCGGGCAGGGCGATACGTTACTGAATCTCTTTTATCCCGATCACGATGCGTTCTGGCTGGGGTTACTGCCGGGCGTACCGGCGGTCCTGGCGTTTCTGTGCAGCGGACGGCGGCAAGCCATTCCGCGCTTCTGGCGCGCGCTTCGCTGGCTGTTAATCCTGGCGCAGTTTGTGCTTCTGGTCTGGCAACCCTTGCTCTGGCTGTACGGCGAGCCGCTTTCGGGTATCGGGATTGCACTGGTGGTGGCGGATATCGTCGCGCTGCTGTGGCTGGTCACGAATCACCGTTTACGCGCCTGTTTTACGCAAGAGCCAGATTAAAACGGCACTTTTTGCCGATACTGCACTCCAACAAGCGTTGATTTACTACGTAAGGACGTCTCAATGAAATCGCTGCGTTTACTTTTATGCGCTCTCCCGCTGGCGTTAACCGGCTGTTCCACGCTCTCATCCATCAACTGGTCTGCGGCCTATCCGTGGAACTGGTTTGGCTCCTCAATGGAAGTGACCGAGCAGGGCGTGGGCAAAATCACCGCCTCGACGGCGCTGGATCAGGATGCCATTCAGGATGCCATCGGCAGTGATTATCGCCTGCGCAGCGGCATGAAAACCGAGAACGGCAACATCGTGCGCTATTTCGAAGCGTTGAAAGATGACAAGGTGGCAATGGTCATCAACGGCGATAAAGGTACGGTCAACCGCATTGCGGTGATGGATGAAGAGATCCCGACCTCAGGTGGCGTGAAGGTGGGAACGCCGTTTGGCGAACTCTATCAGAAAGCGTTTGGCCACTGCGCCAGTGTGCCATCGGAGGAGAGCGTGGCGGTCGAGTGTAAGGCCGACGGCAGCCAGCATATTAGCTATGTGTTCAGCGGCACCTGGAACGGTCCGGAAGGGTTAATGCCGTCTGACGACACCCTGAAAAAGTGGAAAGTGAGCAAAATTATCTGGCAGCAGTAATTTGCGCCTGAGCAAGCCGCCTCGCTGAAATCCGGGTATAATAGCCGCCATCAATGCCACGCTGTCGTGGCATCTTTATTTCAGGAGGAGCGATGTCTCAGGTTCAGAGTGGCATTTTGCCAGAACATTGCCGGGCGGCGATTTGGATTGAAGCCAACGTCAAAGGGGACGTGGATGCCCTGCGCGCGGCCAGCAAAGTATTCGTTGATAAACTGGCCACCTTCCAGGCCAAATTCCCCGAAGCCCATCTGGGCGCGGTGGTCGCCTTTGGCAGCACCGTCTGGCGTCATCTGAGCGGCGGCGAAGGCGCAGAAGAGCTGAAAGACTTTATTCCTTATGGCAAAGGTCTTGCGCCCGCCACCCAGTATGACGTTCTGATCCATATCCTCTCCCTGCGTCACGACGTGAACTTTTCTGTCGCTCAGGCTGCGATTGAGGCCTTTGGTGACAGTATCGACGTGCAGGAAGAGATCCACGGTTTCCGCTGGGTGGAAGAGCGCGATTTGAGCGGCTTCGTCGACGGCACCGAAAACCCGGCCGGGGAAGAGACGCGTCGCGAGGTGGCTGTAATCAAGGATGGCGTGGACGCGGGCGGCAGCTATGTGTTCGTCCAGCGCTGGGAGCATAACCTCAGGCAGCTTAACCGCATGAGCGTGCATGACCAGGAGATGATGATTGGCCGTACCAAAGATGCCAATGAAGAGATTGACGGCGATGCGCGTCCGGTCACTTCCCACCTGTCCCGCGTTGACCTTAAAGAAGACGGTAAGGGGCTGAAGATTGTTCGCCAGAGCCTGCCGTACGGCACCGCGAGCGGTACGCACGGCCTGTACTTCTGCGCTTACTGCGCACGCCTCTACAACATCGAACAGCAGCTGCTGAGCATGTTTGGCGATACCGACGGTAAGCGTGACGCCATGCTGCGCTTCACCCGCCCGGTGACCGGCGGCTACTACTTTGCGCCGTCCGTTGAGCGCCTGCTGGCGTTGTAAATCGCTCTCCATTCGTAGGCCGGGTAAGCGTGAGCGCCACCCGGCAATTTCTCCCGCACCTCTTATTCCCTTTTCTGCTTCTAAATCACCAAACGGTATATAAAACCGTTACTCCTTTAGACTCCGTTATAAATATTATGACTATAAGATAGTCATCACATTTATAAGGGTGCGCAATGGCCGTTACTGTACTGAAAAAAGGATCGCTGGCACTGGCAGGTTTACTGCTGGTGGCGCAGGCGCAGGCAACCGAGTTGCTGAACAGTTCTTATGATGTTTCGCGCGAGCTGTTTGCCGCCCTTAATCCCGCATTTGAGCAGCAGTGGGCGAAAGAGAACAACGGCGACAAGCTGACCATCAAGCAGTCGCACGCTGGCTCATCTAAGCAGGCGCTGGCCATTTTGCAGGGGCTGAAAGCGGACGTGGTGACCTACAACCAGGTCACGGACGTGCAGATCCTGCACGACAAAGGCAAACTGATCCCGGCGAACTGGCAAAGCCGCCTGCCGAACAACAGTTCGCCATTTTACTCCACCATGGGCTTCCTGGTGCGCAAGGGCAACCCGAAGAACATCCACGACTGGAACGACCTGGTGCGTTCAGACGTAAAGCTGATCTTCCCGAATCCGAAAACCTCCGGCAACGCACGTTACACCTATCTGGCGGCGTGGGGCGCGGCGGACAAAGCTGACGGTAACGATAAAGCGAAAACCGAACAGTTTATGACCCAGTTCCTGAAAAACGTCGAGGTGTTTGATACCGGCGGTCGTGGCGCAACCACCACCTTCGCCGAGCGCGGGCTGGGCGACGTACTGATCAGCTTTGAATCCGAAGTGAACAATATTCGTAAACAGTACGAAGCGCAGGGCTTCGAAGTGGTTATCCCGAAAACGAACATTCTGGCCGAGTTCCCGGTGGCGTGGGTGGATAAAAACGTTAAGGCTAACGGCACAGAAAAGGCGGCGAAAGCCTACCTGAACTATCTGTACAGCCCGCAGGCGCAGACCGTTATCACCGACTACTACTACCGTGTCAACAACCCGGACGTGATGAGCAAGCTGAAAGACAAATTCCCGCAGACCGAGCTGTTCCGCGTGGAAGATCATTTCGGCGCCTGGCCTGAGGTCATGAAAACGCATTTTGTCAGCGGCGGTGAGTTGGACAAACTGCTGGCAGCGGGGCGTAAGTAATGTTTGCAGTGTCCTCCAGACGTGTGCTGCCGGGCTTTACCTTAAGCCTCGGGACCAGCCTGCTGTTCGTCTGTCTGATTTTGTTATTACCGCTCAGCGCGCTGGTGATGCAGCTCGCTGAGATGAGCTGGTCCCAGTACTGGGAAGTGATTACTAACCCGCAGGTGGTGGCGGCCTACAAGGTCACCCTGCTGTCTGCGTTCGTGGCCTCGATTTTTAACGGCGTGTTTGGCCTGCTGATGGCGTGGATCTTAACTCGCTATCGCTTCCCGGGCCGCACCCTGCTCGACGCGCTGATGGATCTGCCGTTTGCCCTGCCGACGGCGGTTGCCGGTTTGACGCTGGCGTCGCTGTTTTCCGTGAACGGCTTTTACGGTGAGTGGCTGGCTAAGTTTGATATCAAAGTGACCTATACCTGGCTCGGTATCGCGGTGGCCATGGCCTTTACCAGCATCCCGTTTGTGGTACGTACCGTGCAGCCGGTGCTGGAAGAGTTAGGACCCGAATACGAAGAGGCCGCAGAAACGCTCGGCGCCACGCGCTGGCAGAGTTTTCGCAAGGTCGTGCTGCCGGAACTCTCTCCGGCGTTGCTGGCGGGTATCGCGCTCTCCTTTACCCGCAGCCTCGGTGAATTTGGCGCGGTCATTTTTATCGCCGGGAACATCGCGTGGAAAACCGAAGTGACCTCGCTGATGATTTTTGTCCGTTTGCAGGAGTTTGATTATCCGGCCGCGAGTGCGATTGCCTCGGTGATCCTTGCCGCGTCGCTGCTACTGCTGTTCTCGATTAACACTCTGCAAAGTCGCTTTGGTCGACGTGTGGTAGGTCACTGATGGCGGAAGTTACGCAATTGAAGCGCTATGACGCGCCCCGCATCAACTGGGGCAAATGGTTTCTGATTGGTACCGGCGTGCTGGTCTCCGCATTCATTCTCGTCGTGCCGATGGTGTACATCTTCGTTCAGGCCTTCAGCAAAGGGATTATGCCCGCGCTGCAAAACCTGGCCGATCCGGACATGCTCCACGCCATCTGGCTGACGGTCATGATTGCCCTGATCACCGTCCCGGTGAATCTGGTGTTTGGCGTATTGCTGGCCTGGCTGGTAACGCGCTTTAACTTCCCGGGGCGTCAGCTGCTGCTGACCCTGCTGGATATCCCGTTTGCGGTGTCACCGGTGGTGGCGGGTCTGGTTTATCTGCTCTTCTACGGTTCCAATGGCCCGCTGGGCGGCTGGCTGGATGAACACGACCTGCAGATCATGTTCGCCTGGCCGGGGATGGTGCTGGTGACCGTCTTTGTCACCTGTCCGTTCGTGGTACGCGAGCTGGTGCCGGTGATGCTCAGCCAGGGCAGCCATGAAGATGAAGCCGCGGTGCTGCTCGGCGCTTCCGGCTGGCAGATGTTCCGCCGCGTCACGCTGCCGAATATCCGCTGGGCACTGCTTTACGGCGTGGTGCTGACCAACGCCCGTGCGATCGGTGAGTTTGGCGCGGTGTCGGTGGTATCCGGCTCGATTCGCGGCGAAACCCTGTCGCTGCCGTTACAGATTGAATTACTGGAACAGGACTACAACACCGTCGGTTCCTTTACTGCCGCAGCGTTGCTGACGCTGATGGCGATTTTGACCCTGTTTTTGAAGAGTGTGGTGCAGTGGCGTTTAGAGAATCAGGAAAAACGTCAGCATCAGGAGGGAAATCATGAGCATTGAGATTGCCAATATTAAGAAGTCTTTTGGTCGCACCCAGGTGCTGAATGATATCTCGCTGGATATCCCTTCCGGACAAATGGTGGCGCTGCTGGGGCCGTCTGGCTCCGGTAAAACCACGCTGCTGCGTATTATCGCCGGGCTTGAGCACCAGACCAGCGGACATATCCGCTTCCACGGTACGGACGTAAGCCGTTTGCATGCCCGCGACCGTAAAGTGGGTTTTGTATTCCAGCATTACGCGCTGTTCCGCCACATGACGGTATTCGACAACATTGCGTTTGGCCTGACCGTGCTGCCGCGTCGTGAGCGTCCGGATGCCGCCGCTATCAAAGCGAAAGTGACCAAACTGCTGGAGATGGTGCAGCTTGCGCATCTGGCGGACCGCTTTCCGGCTCAACTTTCCGGCGGGCAGAAGCAGCGCGTGGCGCTGGCGCGTGCGTTAGCCGTTGAACCGCAAATCCTGCTGCTGGACGAACCGTTTGGCGCGCTGGATGCGCAGGTGCGAAAAGAGCTGCGCCGCTGGCTGCGTCAGCTTCATGAGGAACTCCAGTTCACCAGCGTTTTCGTGACCCACGATCAGGAAGAGGCGATGGAAGTAGCCGACCGCGTGGTGGTGATGAGTCAGGGCAACATTGAGCAGGTTGACGAGCCAGAGCAACTCTGGCGTGAACCGGCGACCCGCTTTGTGCTGGAGTTTATGGGGGAAGTAAACCGCCTTCAGGGTACTATTCGCGGCGGTCAGTTCCACGTTGGCGCGCACCGCTGGCCGCTGGGGTATACCTCCGCGCACCAGGGACCGGTGGATCTGTTCCTGCGCCCGTGGGAAGTGGACGTCAGCCGCCGTACCAGCCTGGACTCACCGCTTCCGGTGCAGGTGCTGGAAGCTAGCCCTAAAGGTCACTACACCCAATTAGTGGTACAGCCCCTGGGCTGGTACACCGAGCCGCTAACCGTAGTTATGCGTGACGACGAGCCGCCGCACCGTGGGGAACGCCTGTTTGTGGGGCTGCAACACGCGCGCATTTATCACGGCAACGAGCGCATCGAGACGCGCGAGGATATTGCTCTGGCGGAGTCAGCCTGATAGGTTATTGAGTATGTTTTTCGCCCGGTGGCGTGATGCTTACCGGGCTTTTTATTGAGTAAAAAACGTGAATACACTCGAACACACCATCGGCAACACCCCTCTGGTCAAACTTCAGCGCATGGGGTGTGACAACGGCAGCGAAATCTGGGTCAAACTTGAAGGCAATAACCCGGCGGGGTCGGTGAAAGACCGGGCGGCGCTGTCGATGATTGTTCAGGCCGAAAAGCGCGGCGAAATAAAGCCCGGCGACGTGCTGATCGAAGCCACCAGCGGTAACACCGGTATCGCACTGGCGATGATAGCCGCCCTGAAAGGCTATCGTATGAAGCTGCTGATGCCGGATAACATGAGCCAGGAGCGCCGTGCCGCCATGCGTGCCTACGGGGCCGAGCTGATTCTGGTGAGCAAAGAGCAGGGTATGGAAGGGGCGCGAGATTTAGCGTTAGCGATGGCGGAGCGCGGGGAAGGCAAGCTGCTCGACCAGTTTAATAACCCGGACAACCCGTACGCGCACTACACCACCACCGGCCCGGAAATCTGGCAGCAAACCGGCGGGCGCATCACCCACTTTGTCTCCAGCATGGGGACCACGGGCACGATCACCGGTGTGTCACGTTTTCTGCGCGAGCAGGAGCAGCCGGTGACGATTGTCGGCCTCCAGCCGGAAGAGGGAAGCAGTATTCCGGGCATTCGCCGCTGGCCCGCGGAGTATATGCCGGGCATCTTTAATGCGCAGCTTGTGGACCAGGTGCTGGATATTCATCAGCGCGAGGCGGAAAATACCATGCGTGAGCTGGCCGTGCGTGAAGGCATCTTCTGCGGCGTCAGTTCGGGTGGCGCGGTAGCGGGGGCGATTCGGGTGGCTAAGGCAAACCCGGGTGCAGTAGTGGTAGCGATTATTTGCGATCGCGGCGATCGCTACCTGTCGACCGGCGTCTTTGGTGAAGAGAGTTATTCGCAGGGGGCGGGGATTTAAGCGTCATGGAGATGATTTTATTCCGGGATAACACCCGGGCGCAGCAAACCGATATTGTCGCCGTTCAGTCGCAGGTGGTGTACGGCAGTGTGGGAAACAGCATCGCGGTGCCAAATATTCGCACCCATCGACTGAACGTTACCGCCGTGCCGACGGTGCTGTTCAGCAATACGCCTCACTACGACACCTTCTACGGCGGGGTGATCCCGGACGAGTGGTTCAGCGGCTACCTGAAGGCGCTGGAAGAGCGCGAGATCCTGCGCGAGCTAAAAGCAGTCACTACCGGCTATATGGGCAGCGCCAGCCAGATCGTGCTGCTGGCGCAGTGGCTGAAGGCGATCAAAGTGCAACATCCCGATCTGCTGGTGCTGGTCGACCCGGTAATCGGAGACATCGACAGCGGGATGTACGTGAAGCCGGATATTCCTGAAGCCTACCGTGAGCACCTGCTCCCGCTGGCCCAGGGCATTACGCCCAACGTGTTTGAGCTGGAAGTGCTGAGCGGCAAACCGTGCCGTACGCCGGAGAGCGCCATTGCCGCCGCGCAGGGGCTGCTGTCTGACACGCTTAAATGGGTGGCGATCACCAGCGCGCCAGTGGCTGACGATCCGCAAAATATCCACGTCGTGCTGGTGAGCGAGGAGGGCGTTACCGTAAGCGCACACCCGCGCGTTGAGACGGACCTGAAAGGGACGGGGGATCTGTTCTGTTCGGAGCTGGTGAGCGGTATCGTCGGCGGTAAAACCGTGGCCGACGCCATTCGCATGGCGGGCGACAGGGTGACTGACGTGATGATCTATACGCAGTCGAAAGGCTACGACGAGCTTATTCTGCCTGCATAAACAAAAATGGCGCCCGAAGGCGCCATTTTACCGTGCGGCAAGAATTACTTCTTGATGCGGATAACCGGGGTTTCACCCACGGTAACGCTGCCAGACAGTTTGATCAGCTCTTTGATTTCGTCCATGTTGGAGATAACAACCGGAGTCAGGGTAGACTTCGCTTTTTCTTCCAGCAGTGGCAGATCGAATTCAATTACAGGGTCGCCAACTTTAACACGCTGGCCTTCTTCCGCGATACGTTTGAAGCCTTCGCCTTTCAGTTCAACGGTGTCGATACCGAAGTGAACGAACAGTTCGATACCGCTATCGGATTCGATAGAGAACGCATGGTTGGTTTCAAAAATCTTACCAATGGTACCGTCAACTGGAGCAACCATTTTGTTGCCAGTTGGTTTGATAGCAATGCCATCACCAACGATTTTCTCAGCAAACACTACATCCGGCACGTCTTCGATATTGACGATCTCGCCGGAGAGCGGAGCAACAATCTCAATAGTTCCGGAGTCGCTATTGCTTTTGTCACCGAACAGTTTACTAAATAAACCCATTAGACTTATCTCCTAAGCAGTAATTTGGGCCGCATCTCGTGGATTAGCAGATTGTTTTTTCTTCAATGAACTTGTTAACCAGCGTCATTAACTCGTCCGTTGTCGGTTGAGCAAGAGCCTGCTCTGCTAATACCTTCGCATCTTCGAAGTTCGTGTTACGGATAATCTTCTTGATGCGCGGGATGGAAATGGCGCTCATAGAGAATTCGTCCAGACCCATACCCAGCAACAGAAGTGTAGCACGTTCGTCGCCTGCAAGCTCACCACACATGCCAGTCCATTTACCTTCTGCATGAGAAGCATCAATAACTTGCTTGATCAAATTCAGTACAGACGGCGACATTGGCTGGTAGAGATGTGAAATCATATCATTACCACGGTCAACTGCCAGGGTGTACTGCGTTAAATCATTGGTACCGATACTAAAGAAATCAACTTCTTTGGCTAAATGACGTGCAATGGTCGCGGCTGCCGGTGTTTCCACCATCACGCCGATCTCGATTGACTCGTCAAATGCTTTACCTTCGTCACGCAGTTCCTGCTTGTAGATTTCAATCTCTTTCTTCAGTGCACGCACTTCTTCAACAGAGATGATCATCGGGAACATGATGCGCAGCTTACCGAAAGCGGATGCACGCAGGATAGCGCGAACCTGGTCACGCAGGATCTCTTTGCGATCCATGGCGATACGTACGGCACGCCAGCCCAGGAACGGGTTCTCTTCTTTCGGGAAGTTCATGTACGGCAGCTCTTTGTCGCCACCGATATCCATGGTGCGGACGATAACGGCCTGCGAGCCGCACGCTTCCGCAACCGCTTTGTACGCTGCAAACTGCTCTTCTTCCGTTGGCAGGGCGTCGCGGTCCATGAACAGGAATTCAGTACGATACAGACCTACACCTTCCGCACCGTTGCGCTCAGCGCCGTCAACGTCACGTACGGTACCGATGTTAGCGCACACTTCAACCTGATGGCCGTCCAGCGTGATGGCTGGCAGATCTTTCAGTTTAGCGAGTTCCGCTTTCTCGGTAGCAACCTGCTCCTGAACGGAACGCAGCTGCTCGATCACATCGTTAGTTGGGTTGACGTAAACCACGTTGTTTACGGCATCCAGAATCAGATAGTCGTCGTTTTTCACCTGCGAGGTGACGCTACCGGTACCCACGATGGCTGGCAGCTCCAGAGAACGCGCCATGATAGAGGTGTGGGAGGTACGTCCACCTGCATCAGTAATGAAACCCAGCACCTTGTTCAGGTTCAGCTGTGCGGTTTCAGACGGGGTCAGGTCAGCGGCAACCAGGATGACTTCGTCCTGAATCGCGCTCAGATCGATGATGGCCAGACCCAGGATGTTGCGCAGCAGGCGCTTACCGATGTCACGTACGTCAGCCGCACGCTCTTTCAGGTATTCATCGTCCAGTTCTTCCAGGGCAGTTGCCTGACCTTCGATAACTTCATGCGCAGCCGCGTCGGCCGTCATGCCTTTATCTTTAATCAGGGCTATGATTTCCTGCTCCAGCTCCTCATCTTCGAGCAGCATAATGTGCCCTTCGAAGATGGCTTCTTTTTCTTCACCGAAAGTTTCGCCAGCTTTAGTTTTAATCGCTTCCAGTTGCGCAGATGCCTTGGCACGACCGCTCAGAAAACGTTCAACTTCCTGATCAACCTTGTCGGCAGAAATTTTTTTCCGGTCAATGACGATTTCGTCTTCTTTCAGCAGCAATGCTTTGCCGAAAGCGATACCCGGGGATGCTAAAATGCCTGAAATCATAACCCTACCTTACTTGTGACTGATATTGAAAAGAACCCGGTAAACTTACTCGAGTTCAGCCATCAGCTTAACCAGATGCTCAACTGCTTTCTGCTCGTCTTCACCTTCAGCGGAGATGGTAACAACGGTACCCTGAGTCAGACCCAGAGTTTGCAGCTTGAACAGGCTTTTTGCGCTAGCGCTTTTGCCGTTGGAAGTCACAGTGATTTCAGAAGTGAAGCCTTTCGCTTCTTTAACAAACTGAGCAGCAGGGCGGGTGTGCAGACCGTTCGGAGCGGTAATGGTAACTTCTTGCTGGAACATTGTATTTCCCCAACTTATAGGTTTAGTGTTGTGGAACTAAAGTCTAGCCTGGCGACTTAACTTTAGCCTGTATAGTTAGCGCTGACGTTTCAATCGTCATTAAACATTATGCAGTGAAAGCAAGACTTGAACCAAATCATAAAATCGATTCAGCAGCGCTATTTCGTTCACCGATTAATTTCGCGCATCAAAATAATTGCTGGTTTAAATACCAGACCCAACGGGGTGAAGCAATGCCAGGAGGGGTAAAACTTTGAAGCAGGCCACAAAAAAGCACCTGAAAAGGTGCTTTTTTACGCGTTTTTAACATACTGGCATCACTGTTGCAGTTCTTTCTCTGTGAACAGATCGGCAAACAGTGCTGTGCTTAAGTAACGCTCACCCGAAGACGGTAGGATAACCACAATATTCTTGTTGGTAAAGGTTTCGTCTTCCAGCAGTTTGAGAGCAGCAGCAACCGCCGCACCGGAAGAGATACCCGCCAGAATGCCTTCCTCGTCCATCAGGCGACGCGCCGTGGAGATGGCTTCTTCATTGGTGATTGCGACCACTTTATCGATCAGCTTCAGATCGAGGTTGCCTGGAATAAAGCCAGCGCCGATACCCTGGATTTTGTGCGGACCTGGTTTGATCTCTTCGCCTGCCAGCGCCTGAGCGATAACCGGCGAGTCGGTTGGCTCAACGGCAACGGTAATCAGATCTTTTTTACCTTTCGTGCCTTTAATATAGCGAGACACCCCGGTCAGCGTACCGCCGGTGCCTACGCCGGAGATAAACACATCAACCTGACCGTCGGTATCTTCCCAGATTTCCGGGCCGGTGGTTTTCTCATGAATTTCCGGGTTGGCCGGGTTGCTGAACTGCTGGAGCAGCAGATACTTTGCAGGATCGCTGGCGACGATTTCTTCGGCCTTCTGAATCGCGCCCTTCATGCCTTTCGCGCCTTCCGTGAGGACCAGATTCGCACCCAACGCTTTCAGCAGCTTACGGCGCTCAATACTCATGGTTTCAGGCATAGTCAGCGTCAGCTTATAGCCGCGCGCCGCCGCAACATAGGCCAGGGCGATACCGGTATTGCCGCTGGTGGGTTCAACCAGCTCAACGCCAGGTTTCAGCACGCCACGCTTTTCAGCATCCCAAATCATATTCGCACCGATACGGCATTTAACGCTGAAGCTTGGGTTACGAGATTCGACCTTCGCCAGAATGCGTCCATTACCGATACGGTTCAGTCGAACCAGGGGCGTATGACCGATAGTCAGCGAGTTGTCTTCATAAATCTTACTCATGGCCTGTCCTTAACTGTATGAAATTGGGATACCGACCCAGCATACCTGTTGAGCAAGTATGGGGAAGTAAGGAAATCGCATATCTATATGCTGCAAGGAAATAATGGGGATCAGTATGGAATAAGGGGCGGCATAAGCCACCCCTCTTTTACACATTTTTGCATTACTTCCATAACGCGTGCTTAGCACGGTAGCAGTCCACCCACATCGCCGTCGCGCCGCAAACGGCAACGGGCATGATGAACAGATTCAGGAAAGGGATCATGGTGAACAGGCTGGCAAGGGCACCAAACTGCATATTGGCAACCTTCTGAGTGCGCAGGGCAGTGCGCATCTCTTTAAACGGCACTTTGTGGTTATCGAACGGATAATCACAGTACTGGATAGCAAGCATCCAGGCGCTGAACAGAAACCACAGCACGGGTGCGACCGTCTGGCCGATCCCGGGTACAAAATAAAGGATGAGCAGCACAATCGCCCGCGGCAGGTACCACGCAAACTTCTGCCATTCGCGCTTCATGATGCGGGGGACATCTTTCACGATCCCCAGTACGCCCGTGTCAGGCGGCGCCGCACCGGTCAGGCGCGCTTCCAGCTGTTCGGCCAGCAGACCGTTGAACGGCGCGGCTATCCAGTTAGCTATCGTCGAAAAGAAATAGCCGAAAACCAGCAGCACGGAGATAACCGCAATCGGCCAGAGCAGGTAGTCCAACCACTGTAACCAGTCCGGCACATAGCTCATCAGGGAAGGGATCCAGCTTTCCAGTCTGGTGAACAGCCACCAGAACGCGCCCCCCATCAGAATAATGTTGATCAGTAACGGCAAAACAACGAAGCGTCGAATGCCCGGCAGGGAGACCAGTTTCCAGCCCTGAGAAAAGTACCAGACCCCGCTACGTGGGGCAGAAGAAGATGTTGAAACCATACCAGGCTGTACTCCTTTTTACACAACCAGTGGAATTGCCCGCCTATATTATCCAGTTACGGGCCAATGACCAGTTCGGAAATGTTCGAAAAACCAGCAAAAAGCACGATTTAGTTCATCTTTATGCTGTGAATGCTCTGCATACACTTGCACTTGACGTAAACGGCAAATACTCTTAGTGAGTAAATGTTTGCCGTGGTGGCAAGGTGTTAGAACAACAGAGAATATAATGATGCAGGATTTGCGTCTGATATTAATCATTGTTGGCGCGATCGCCATAATCGCTTTACTGGTACATGGTTTCTGGACCAGCCGTAAAGAGCGTTCCTCTATGTTTCGCGATCGTCCACTGAAGCGCATGAAGTCCAGTCGCGAAGACGATGACGTTGAAGACGACATCGACGGTCTTGACGACGACGGTGTGGGTGAAGTTCGTGTTCATCGGGTCAATACTGCGCCCGGCGCAGCGCATGGAGAGCATGAAGCTCCCCGCGCTCCGCAGCACCAGTATCAACCACCGTATGCCTCTGCCCAGCCGCGCCAGCCAGCGCCGCCGCCAGTGGAAGAACCTGTTCGTCATCCGTCGCAGCAGCCTGTGCAACAGCAGCCCGTTGCGCCACAGCCTGTACAGCAGCAACCTGTGCAACAGCCTGCACAGCCAGTGCATCAGCCACAGCCAGTGCAACAGCCGCAGCCGGTAGAACAACCGCAGCCTGAATCTGCACCGCCTGCGCCACAGCCCGCTCCGCGCGTTGAGCCAGAGCCTGTTGTTGAGCCAGAACCGGTTGTTGAAAAGCCGCAGCGTAAAGAAGCGGTAATCATCATGAATGTGGCTGCTCATCATGGCACCCATCTGAACGGTGACGTGCTGCTTAACAGCATCCAACAGGCAGGCTTCAAGTTCGGCGACATGAATATTTTCCATCGCCACCTGAGTCCTGACGGCAGCGGTCCGGCGCTGTTCAGCCTGGCCAATATGGTCAATCCAGGCACGTTTGACCCGGAAATGACCGGTGATTTCGTCACGCCTGGGGTTACGATCTTTATGCAGGTGCCGTCCTACGGTGACGAGCTGCAAAACTTTAAGCTGATGCTACAGTCCGCTCAGCACATCGCCGACGAAGTGGGCGGTGTGGTGCTCGACGATCAGCGTCGTATGATGACGCCGCAGAAACTGCGCGAATATCAGGACCGCATCCGCGAAGTTAAGGAAGCTAACGCGTAATCGTCGCGTTTACTTCAACTCCTCCTCAACCCCCGCCTGTCGGGGGTTTTTCTCATTGATGGTGCGATATGGACTCAATCGAACAACAACTTACTGAACTGCGAACCACGCTTCGCCATCATGAATATCTCTATCATGTTATGGACGCACCGGAAGTGCCGGATGCGGAATATGACCGCCTGATGCGTGAACTGCGCGAGCTGGAAGCGCAGCACCCCGAACTGATTACGCCCGATTCCCCAACGCAGCGCGTCGGCGCGGAACCGCTGGGTGCTTTCAGCCAGGTGCGCCACGAAGTGCCGATGCTGTCGCTGGATAACGTGTTTGATGAAGAGAGTTTTCTGGCTTTCAACAAGCGCGTGCAGGATCGCCTGAAGAGCGTCGACAATCTTAGCTGGTGCTGCGAGCTAAAACTGGATGGTCTGGCCGTCAGCATTCTTTATGAGAACGGCGTGATGGTACGTGCCGCAACGCGCGGCGACGGCACCACCGGGGAAGACATCACCACCAATGTGCGCACCATTCGTGCGATCCCGCTGAAGCTGCGTGGCGATAACATTCCTGCGCGGCTGGAAGTGCGCGGGGAAGTTTTCCTTCCGCAGGCGGGGTTTGAGAAGATCAATGAAGAAGCGCGTCGGACCGGGGGTAAAGTGTTTGCAAACCCGCGTAACGCGGCGGCAGGTTCGCTGCGCCAGCTCGATCCGCGTATCACCGCGAAGCGACCGCTTACTTTCTTCTGCTACGGCGTCGGGATCCTGGAAGGCGGTGACCTGCCGGATACCCACCTGGGTCGTTTAATGCAGTTCAAAGAGTGGGGTTTGCCGGTAAGCAACCGCGTGCAGCTTTGCGACTCTCCAGAGGCGGTGCTGGCGTTCTATCACAAGGTTGAAGAAGATCGTCCCACGCTTGGGTTTGATATTGATGGCGTAGTGATCAAGGTTAACTCCCTGGCATTGCAGGAACAGTTGGGTTTTGTTGCCCGGGCGCCACGCTGGGCAGTGGCCTTTAAGTTCCCGGCGCAGGAGCAGATGACCTTCGTTCGCGACGTGGAATTTCAGGTAGGACGTACGGGTGCGATTACGCCTGTGGCGCGTCTGGAGCCTGTGCAGGTGGCTGGCGTGCTGGTCAGTAACGCTACGCTGCATAACGCCGATGAAATTGCCCGTCTGGGGCTGCGAATTGGTGACAAAGTGGTGATTCGCCGCGCGGGCGATGTGATCCCGCAGGTGGTTAACGTAGTGGAATCAGAACGTCCTGCCGATACCCGTGCCATCGAGTTTCCTGCCCATTGTCCGGTATGTGGTTCGGACGTTGAGCGCGTGGAAGGTGAAGCGGTAACGCGCTGTACGGGCGGGTTAATCTGCGGCGCGCAGCGTAAAGAGTCCCTGAAGCACTTTGTCTCCCGCCGGGCGATGGACGTCGACGGAATGGGTGACAAGATCATCGACCAGCTAGTTGAGAAAGAGTATGTCCATACGCCAGCGGACCTCTTTACCCTGACGGCAGGTAAGCTGACCGGTCTTGATCGTATGGGGCCGAAATCTGCCCAGAACGTGGTCAATGCGCTCGAGGCGGCCAAAAATACTACCTTTGCCCGTTTCCTTTACGCGCTCGGCATTCGTGAAGTCGGAGAGGCGACGGCGGCAGGGCTGGCGGCGTATTTCGGCACGCTGGAGGCTCTTGAGAAAGCCACCATCGACGAACTACAGAAAGTCCCTGACGTTGGTATAGTGGTCGCTACCCACGTCTTCAACTTCTTCGCCGAAGAGAGCAACCGTGAAGTGATCGGTAAATTACTGGAACAGGGCATTCACTGGCCCGCACCGGTAGTGGTTAATGCAGAAGAGATCGACAGCCCGTTTGCCGGTAAAACGGTGGTGCTGACCGGCAGTCTGAGCCAGCTCTCGCGTGATGACGCGAAAGCGCGCCTGGTGGCGCTTGGGGCAAAAGTGGCGGGAAGCGTGTCAAAGAAAACCGACCTGGTGATCGCCGGGGAAGCGGCCGGTTCGAAGCTGGCAAAAGCGCAGGAGCTCGGCATCGAGGTGATCGATGAAGCGGAAATGATGCGCCTTTTAGGAGAGTGATGTGGAAAAAGAGCAGCTCGTTGAGATCGCCAATACGGAGATGCCGTTCGGTAAATATAAGGGCCGCAGGCTGATTGATTTACCGGAAGAATATCTGCTGTGGTTTGCCCGTAAGGATGAGTTTCCTGCCGGGCGTCTTGGCGAGCTGATGGCTATCACATTACTGATCAAAACAGAGGGGCTGACCCAGCTGGTGCAGCCCCTGAAACGTCCTTAAACTTTCGCGGCGCGGGTCTCTTCCTGCGCCAGCTTTTCAATCTGTGCCTTGTAACGCCGCGCCAGTACCGCACACACCATCAGCTGGATCTGATGGAAAATCATCAGCGGTAGTACCATCATCCCAATGACCGACGTCGGGAACAGAATATTGGCCATCGGGATCCCGTTGGCCAGGCTCTTTTTCGATCCACAGAATACGATGGTGATTTCATCGGCCTTATTGAAGCCGCATTTGCGGGCCACAAAGACGTTAACCGCGATCACAATGGTCAGCAGAACAATGCTTACCACCACAATAAACAGCAGCGATCCTGCGCCCACCCTGTGCCAGATGCCGTTCACCACGGCTTCGCTGAAGGCCGTGTAAACCACCAGCAGAATGGAGCTTTGGTCCGTTTTCCCGATCCATTTTTTGTGTTTCGCCACAAACGCCCCAATCCAGGGGCGGGATAAGTGTCCGAGCACAAACGGCAGTAGCAGTTGCAGACAAATTTTACCCACCTGCTCCAGATTACCTTCTGCACCATGCATGTTCATCAGCAGACCGACCAGCAGCGGTGAAACAAAGATCCCGAGCAGGCTGGAAGCCGAAGCAGAACAGACCGCCGCCGCGACGTTGCCGCCCGCCAGCGAGGTAAAGGCAATAGCAGACTGCACGGTGGCCGGCAAAATGCACAGATAAAGGAAACCGGTATAGAGTGCCGGATCGACATTCACCGGCGCCCACCAGGCAAACAGCACGCCCAGAACAGGGAAGAGGATAAAGGTGCTGCACATTACCCAGAGGTGCAGTCGCCAGTGGCTACCGCCTGCAATAATGGCTTCCCGGGAGAGTTTGGCGCCATGCATAAAGAACAACAGGGCAATGGCTGCCGTGGTCAGCCCTTCAATGACCGGAACGAAACCGCCCCGCGCCGGGAAGAACGAGGCCAGCAAGACGACACCAATCAGGGTCAGCGTAAACGGATCAAGGATACGAAAAAGTTTCATAATCACTCCTGAAAACAGATGCCGCTATTGTGCTTTCTTCCCTTTGAGAAATAAAATTGATTTATTGCATCCATTCATGAATTAAACAGATGAATTATTCACTACGTCAGCTTCGTGTTTTCGTCACCGTCGCGCAGGCCCACAGCTTCAGTCGGGCAGGGGAGATGATTGGCCTCAGCCAGTCGGCGGTGAGCCATAGCGTGAAAGAGCTGGAAACTCAAACCGGCGTGAAACTGCTCGACCGCACGACGCGCGAAGTGGTGCTCACCGAAGCGGGACATCAGCTGGCAACGCGTCTGGAAAGGCTGCTGGATGAACTGAACAGTACGCTGAGGGACGTCGGACGGCTTGGACAACAGCTTTCCGGTACCGTGAGAGTGGCGGCGAGCCAGACGATTTCGGCGCATCTTATTCCCCAGTGCATCGCTGAAAGTAATCACCGCTATCCGGATA
Organism: Enterobacter cloacae complex sp. SYL003; assembly: GCF_049236925.1. Taxonomy (NCBI): domain Bacteria; kingdom Pseudomonadati; phylum Pseudomonadota; class Gammaproteobacteria; order Enterobacterales; family Enterobacteriaceae; genus Enterobacter; species Enterobacter cloacae complex sp. SYL003. The sequence goes on from NZ_JBMKJK010000002.1 coordinate 169,114, forward strand.
TCGATTTTGTTTTGCACGACAGGCCGCAGCAGTGGGTACTGGAGAGTATTCGTCAGGGGGATGTGGATTTCGGGATTGTTATCGATCCCGGAGCGGTAAGCGACCTGGAATGTGAAGTGGTACTCTCGGAACCCTTTTTATTGCTCTGCCGCGATGATGATCCTCTGGCATCGCTGTCGCAGGTGGCCTGGCAAGCCTTACAGGGGGCAAACCTGGTGTTACAGGATTATGCATCAGGTAGCCGCCCGCTTATAGATGCCGCACTGGCCGCACAAGGCGTAAAGGCAACCATTGTGCAGGAGATTGGGCATCCTGCCACGCTCTTCCCCATGGTCGAAGCGGGGATTGGGATCAGCGTTCTGCCTGCGCTGGCGCTTCCACTGCCGCAGGGAAGTCGTTTAACGGTGAAGCGTTTCCTGCCCTGTATTGAACGCCAGCTGATGCTGGTACGCCGTAAAAACAGGTCTCTTTCCGGCGCGGCTCATGCCTGCTGGGATGTGGTGCGTATGCAGGCCAGGCGTCTGATGGAGGCCCGCACGCGCGATCCACTTTTTAACGAAACCAATGATCAGATATAGATATCAATCTGATGTTCTGCGGAGGGTTTATTGACGCCTTCCGCCACGGCCTGACCGCTTTCCTGTTTTGGCATCGCCTCTTCTGCCTGCTGACGCTGCAATTGCGCCAGCTGTGCCTGCAACATAGCCAGCTGAGATTCGAGCAATTCTTGCTGCTTTTGCTTTTCTTCCGCTGTGGCATCACCCATGGCGACTTCTTTAAGTTGCTGAGTGACTTTCGTTATCTGTTTGGTCAGACGGGTGATCTGGGAAGCAATGTCGTTTCCGCCGGAGCTGTTATCTACGCTGCCGATTTCCATCGCCGACAGAGAAACGGACTTAAGAGTTGTCATATTGAGATCCTTTTCGCCATAAAATAGAGGTATCGGCAAAGAAGGCGTGAGCTTGAGTAAAACAAGCGGTTTGGCTGTAATGGGGATGTGCTATATCGCAGATAGCAAAAAAGCGCCTTTAGGGCGCTTTTTTACATTGGTGGGTCGTGCAGGATTCGAACCTGCGACCAATTGATTAAAAGTCAACTGCTCTACCAACTGAGCTAACGACCCGAAATGGTGGGCGATGACGGGCTCGAACCGCCGACCCCCTCCGTGTAAAGGAGATGCTCTACCAACTGAGCTAATCGCCCATTTCGGAACTGCTACGATAAGGTGAGAATGGTGGGCGATGACGGGCTCGAACCGCCGACCCCCTCCGTGTAAAGGAGATGCTCTACCAACTGAGCTAATCGCCCAATCTCAATTCTTATCTACACTGCGAGTCTATCGAAGTAGATGGTGGGTGATGACGGGCTCGAACCGCCGACCCCCTCCGTGTAAAGGAGATGCTCTACCAACTGAGCTAATCACCCCCGCTGTGTGGAGTCGCATTATAGGGAGAGTTGAAAATGAGTCAACGCATTTTCTAAAGTTTTTATTCGTTCGTCGTAAAATTAGTCAAAACGATCGCAAAATGGACTGTGGTGCATGATTTCTAAACAAAAACAGCAATCTCGAACCGGATAAAGTGATCGACATTGAGGAATCGGCCCACAGTGATAGAATATTGCCCATTGTTTTCTTCCCAGGATTTGCCGATTACCGGCATCTTTATAACGTAAGGCCATTTCATGAAAATCAAAACTCGCTTCGCGCCGAGCCCGACAGGCTATCTGCATGTCGGTGGTGCACGTACCGCTCTCTACTCCTGGCTTTTCGCACGCCACAACAAAGGTGAGTTTGTGCTGCGTATTGAAGACACCGATCTGGAGCGCTCAACGCCGGAAGCAATTGAAGCCATTATGGATGGGATGAACTGGCTGAATCTGGAGTGGGACGAAGGCCCATACTTCCAGACCAAACGTTTTGACCGCTATAACGCCGTAATTGACGAGATGCTGGTCGCAGGCACGGCCTATAAGTGCTACTGCTCAAGGGAGCGTCTGGATGCGCTGCGCGAAGAGCAAATGGCAAAAGGCGAAAAACCGCGTTATGACGGTCGTTGCCGTCATGACCACAGCGAGCATGCTGCTGATGAGCCTTGCGTAGTGCGTTTTGCTAACCCGCAGGATGGCTCTGTTATCTTTGATGACCAGATCCGTGGCCCGATCGAATTCAGCAACCAGGAGCTGGATGACCTCATCATTCGTCGTACTGACGGCTCGCCAACCTATAACTTCTGCGTGGTTGTGGACGACTGGGATATGGAAATCACTCACGTGATCCGTGGTGAAGACCATATCAATAACACCCCGCGTCAGATCAACATTCTGAAAGCGCTGAACGCGCCTGTACCGGTGTATGCGCACGTATCGATGATCAACGGTGACGACGGTAAAAAGCTGTCCAAACGTCATGGCGCGGTGAGCGTGATGCAGTACCGTGATGACGGCTATCTGCCGGAAGCGCTACTGAACTATCTGGTGCGTCTGGGCTGGGCTCATGGTGACCAGGAGATCTTCAGCCGCGAAGAGATGATCGAGCTTTTCTCTCTGAACTCGGTAAGCAAATCAGCCAGCGCGTTCAACACTGACAAACTGCTGTGGCTGAACCATCACTACATCAATACCATGCAGCCAGAGTATGTGGCGACTTATCTGCAATGGCACATTGAGCAGGCAAACATCGATACCCGTACGGGCCCTGAACTGGCGGATCTGGTGAAGCTGCTTGGCGAGCGTTGCAAAACGCTGAAAGAGATCGCCGAGAGCTGCCGTTACTTCTATGAAGAGTTTGACGCGTTCGACGCCGACGCGGCCAAGAAACACCTGCGTCCGGTTGCGCGTCAGCCGCTGGAAGTGGTGCGAGATAAACTCGAAGCCATTACCGAATGGACTGCAGAAAATGTTCACCACGCGATTCAGGCAACCGCTGATGAGCTGGAAATTGGCATGGGTAAAGTCGGTATGCCGCTGCGCGTTGCGGTGACGGGGGCAGGCCAGTCTCCGGCGCTGGACGTGACCGTTCACGCCATTGGCAAATCACGTAGCGTTGCGCGTATCAACAAGGCGCTGGGCTTTATTGCTGAGCGCGAAAGCCAGCAGTAATGCTCGTAAATACAAATAACGGCAGGGTAACCTGCCGTTTTTTATGTCTGTTATTCAGCAATACCAAGACGCGTGAGAAAACCCTGCAAACCTTCGCGAGCGAGCAGCTTGTGCAAACGTTCCTGTTCGACAGTTGTCATGTTTTCCAGCGAGTCGATAATTTGTGGAAGCAGGCTGGATGAGGTCGCCACGCCATAGAGTGAAGGGCTTTCTGCCACATGGTAAACAGCCCGACTGTTACGAATGGCGGGAAGGCTAATGATGTGCTCCTTAACGTGCGCATCAATACATATCACCCTCGCTCTTCCGCCTTTTACACCGTTGATACCCTCCGTTTTCCATCCTTTCTGTCGTATCCAGCGATTAACGGTTTGTCGGGCGACGCCCAGACTGTCCGCCAGCTCTTCCGTGGTCATTTTGCTGCGTAATCTTTTCATATTAGCGTTGGTCGCGAATCCCTAAGCGTTGTAACAATCCGGTAATCCCTTCCCGCAGTAACAGAGATGTCATCTGCTTTTGCTCATCCGGCGTCATTTCATTCGCCAGCGTCAGGAGCAGGGCGTGAAGCGAGCCTTCGTGGTACGCCTTTTCTGGCATTTCCGGCGACTCTGTTACCCTGCGTGCGCTGCGAATAAAGTCGCGCACTTTTTCATTGACGTGTACCAGACGCGCCTTGCCGCCCTGAACGCCTGGTTTTGGCGATGTAATCCAACCCTCTTTGCGTACCCATTTATTGATGGTCTGTCGGCTATAGCCAGTCAGCAGGGCTAACTCTTCTGGCGTCATTCGTTCCTTGATCATACAATTTCCTGAATATCTGTGGGGTTAATTAGTGGTTCATTTTATAGCACCGTTTTACGTGAAAACGTGACAAGCTTAACTCCTGGCTGCGAGCAGACTCGCAAAGTGATTCATTTGCATGATTTTTCGGCGGTTGAAAGGCTGAGGTTGAATTTGCCGTTGACACTGTGCGGCGGAATTCATATTATGCCGCCCGTCAACATGACAGCTTTACGATGGGGCTATAGCTCAGCTGGGAGAGCGCCTGCATGGCATGCAGGAGGTCAGCGGTTCGATCCCGCTTAGCTCCACCAAACTCTGAACCCAACAGAGTACGGTAGGTAAAGAAACATGTGGGGCTATAGCTCAGCTGGGAGAGCGCTTGCATGGCATGCAAGAGGTCAGCGGTTCGATCCCGCTTAGCTCCACCAAAATTTAAACCCTCGTCGTCAGACGGGGGTTTTTTATATCTTGTAAAATATTTAGACTGTTTTTGTTGCAATTAACGTCATTTTCTATACCTCACCTCAATCCAAATCAATAAATAAGTCCATAAATAGACCTAAACTTGATTCGTCCAATTAATAAACTTATTATCGATCCGGTCAATAAGACGATGGTTAAATAGATTACCCGGATTAATGAATAGAAAAATTTACAATAATGTAAAAATATTTATGATTGCCCTGGCGCTAAGCCTGATTGCGATCCCCTTTTCCCGTTATATCTCTCCGCGCGCTATCGTTAACGAAAATGATGTTTATTTAGCGTGGCTGCCCTTAAGCGCCATGCTCGCCATCGTGTTGTTATTTGGACGACGGGCAATCATTCCTTTGTTGCTAAGTTTTAGTGTTACTAATGCTTATTACTTTGATTTAGCCCCGCTACAATCTATCGTTTTATTATGTTGTCAGACGTTTTCCGTCTTCGCCGCCTGTGGCGTTATCCGTTTGATGCTGGGCAAGCGCTGGCGCCACAGCATGCCGAATAAGTACATTGGTATACGTATTTTATGGCTCGGATTTATGGTGCCTGTGGGCATCAAATTATCGATGTATCTGGCGGGGTATTTATTTGATTTCCCGGTAACAATCTCCTCCTATTTCGGCGAAGGCTCTGCAATTTATAACGTTATCGATATTCAGAGTCTGATTTGCGCCGCCCTGATTTTCACCATGATGTTCTATTATCCATTAAGAATGATTATTAATCCTCGCTATGCCCGAACATTCTGGCGGCGAAGCGTGAAGCCCCTCTTTTGCAACAAAAAAGCGTTATTTATCGTTGTGTGGCTGATGCTGTTGGTCTCAATGATCGCTATTTTATGCGCGCCTTTTGAGTCGCAGTTTATTGCGGGTTATTTGATGCCGACCGTTTTCATTCTTTTTACCCTGGGTATTGGTCGTTTGAGCTATGCGCTCATCTCTTTATTCTGGGCAGCCTCAGCGCTCATGTTGTTGACCTATAATTATAATTTTCTCAATGGCGTTGAATCGGGCCACTCGCTCTCCTTTATTCTGTCGGTACTCATCTCTTTCGCTATCTGCCTGCTTTACATGTCGCAGATCTATCAGAAAAGTGAATGGCTGAAACAGGGGTGGCAGGAGAGGGCGCTTACCGATCCGCTCACCGGTCTGCCTAACATTCGTGCGCTGGAAGTTTTTCTACAGCATCATCCTGAGGCCAAAGTCTGCTGCTTGCGTCTGGATAATCTGGAATTCCTGAGCCGTCACTACGGCATCCTCATGCGCGTGCACTGTAAAAAGATGATCACCGCGTCGCTGCAGCCGTTATTGCAAAAAGACGAGAAGCTCTTCCAGTTACCAGGCAGTGAACTGATGTTGGTCTTGCTGGGACCGGGCACGGCTGAACGTCTGCAATTTATGGTTGACCATCTGAACAGCCGTAAAATTATCTGGAACAAGACTGAGCTCGACATTGAGTTTGGTGCCTCCTGGGGGGAAGTGCCAAATGGAGAAAGCGTGCATCACACGCTGGGTCAGTTGAGCTGGCTGTCCGAGCAGTCCTGTTCCGGGCATAACGTCCTTGCGTTAACCAACAGTCTGGATGATGTTTCTGGTCATACGACTGACAGGGTGCTAATGCTGGCCCGTATAAAACGCGCCCTTGATATCGGTGGTCTCCATCTTTACGCGCAGCCAATTCACAACGCGCGCGGAGAAGGGTACTTTGAAATCCTTTCGCGTCTTGAAAGTGATGGTGAGATCATCACCCCTGACCGCTTTATTCCGCTGATTGCTCAGTTCAACCTGAGCCACCGATTCGACCTGAACGTGGTGGAAAAATTGCTGATGTGGATGCGCAGTCATCCATCCGGACGGGCCGGAACGCGGTTCTCCGTTAATCTGATGCCGCTGACGCTGATGCAGAACGAGATTGCAGCTGAGATCATCGCGCTTTTTGAACGCTACGCCGTTGCACCGCAAGATATCGTCATTGAGATCACCGAGGAACAGGCTTTCTCTGACTCGGGAAGCAGCATCAACAATATCCAGCAGCTGCGGGATTATGGCTTCCGCATTGCTATCGATGACTTTGGTACCGGCTATGCCAACTTTGAGCGCCTGAAGCGACTGGAGGCCGATATCATTAAGATCGATGGCTGCTTCGTGAAAGATATCTGCACCGACAGCATGGATGCGATGATCGTGCAGTCCATTTGCAACATGGCAAAAACGAAATCGCTTTGTGTGGTGGCTGAATATGTGGAATCGGCTGAACAACGCGAGATGTTGCTGCGATACGGCGTTGATTATTTGCAGGGCTATTTGATTGGTAAACCACTGCCCCTGACGGCGCTGGAGACATAAAAAAACCGGGAGCGATGGCTCCCGGTTTTCATTGAGCGGTATGGATTACAGCACCAATGCTGCGATAGAGGCAGACAGGACGCTCACCAGCGTTGAACCGTAAACCAGCTTCAGGCCAAAGCGAGAAACGACGTTACCTTGCTCTTCGTTCAGGCCTTTAATCGCACCAGCGATAATACCGATGGAAGAGAAGTTCGCGAAGGAGACCAGGAAGACGGACAGGATCCCTTCCGCACGCGGGGAGAGCGTGCTGGCAATCTTCTGAAGATCCATCATCGCCACGAATTCATTGGATACCAGTTTCGTTGCCATGATACTGCCCACCTGCAACGCTTCGTGAGCGGGCACACCCATTACCCAGGCGACCGGGTAGAAGATATAGCCCAGAATACCCTGGAACGAAATACCAAGTACGGCCGCAAACAGGGCGTTCAGCGCAGCGATCAGTGCGATAAAGCCAATCAGCATCGCGGCAACGATAATCGCAACCTTGAAACCCGCCAGAATGTATTCACCCAGCATTTCGAAGAAGCTCTGTCCCTCGTGCAGGTTTGACATCTGAATGTTCTCTTCGCTGGCATCCACGCGGTACGGGTTAATCAGCGAAAGAACAATAAAGGTGCTGAACATATTCAGAACCAGCGCTGCAACCACGTATTTAGGTTCCAGCATAGTCATATACGCGCCCACGATAGACATGGAAACGGTAGACATTGCTGTCGCCGCCATGGTGTACATGCGGTTACGGGACATCTTGCCGAGGATATCTTTATACGCAATGAAGTTCTCAGACTGACCCAGGATCAGCGAGCTGACTGCGTTAAAGGATTCCAGCTTGCCCATGCCATTAACTTTCGATAACAGGAAGCCGATTGCACGGATAACCACCGGCAGAACACGAATGTGCTGGAGGATCCCGATCAGGGCAGAGATGAAGACGATAGGGCAGAGCACTTTCAGGAAGAAGAAGGCCAAACCCTGATCGTTCATGTTGCCAAAGACAAAGTTAGTCCCGTCGTTGGCAAATCCGAGCAGTTTTTCGAACATTTCGGAGAAGCCTTTCACGAAGCCGAGGCCTACGTTGGAGTTCAGGAAGAACCACGCAAGTAAAACTTCAATGACCAGCAGCTGGACAACATAGCGAATACGAATATTTTTGCGGTCAGTGCTGACCAGCAATGCGAGTGCAGTAACGACAACGAGTGCCAGGACAAAATGAAGGACGCGGTCCATATTTGCTCCAAATATGAGGCAGGTTTAATTTCCGTGCACATTCTATGTAACAAGCACAAAGAAAACGAGATCAAGCCCACACTATAGTTACATCCTGTGACGAGTCTCAAAAATAGTGATCAACAATACATTTTTGTTATGTTAGGTAAATGAGTGAAAAGTTAAGTTTGTGTGCTACGCTTCACAAATGTCTGCGCATTTTCACATTCTGTGACCTTGCTCCACCTGCCTGTCCATTGTCCCTGGCTATCAGAGTAATCATGTTAACCATTACAAATGAACTTGATAATCATTCTCATTTTGATAGCATAAAACATAGCACAGGCTATATTTCCAGAGGCAGAAATGACGAATAGTCGCGTAGAGAGTAGCAGCGGCAGGGCGGCACGCAAGCTGCGGTTCGCATTAATGGGACCTGCATTCATTGCCGCGATTGGCTACATCGATCCGGGTAATTTTGCGACCAATATTCAGGCCGGGGCCAGTTTCGGCTATAAGCTGCTGTGGGTTGTGGTGTGGGCCAACCTGATGGCGATGCTGATTCAGATGCTTTCCGCGAAGCTGGGTATTGCCACCGGGAAAAACCTGGCGGAGCAAATCCGCGATCACTATCCGCGTCCGGCGGTATGGTTTTACTGGGTCCAGGCGGAAATTATCGCCATGGCCACCGATCTCGCCGAGTTTATCGGGGCGGCGATCGGCTTTAAGCTTATTCTGGGCGTCTCCCTGCTACAGGGCGCCGTGCTGACCGGTATCGCCACGTTCCTTATTTTGATGCTCCAGAGGCGGGGACAAAAACCGCTGGAGAAAGTCATCGGCGGCCTGCTGCTGTTCGTCGCTGCCGCCTATATTGTTGAGTTGATTTTCTCCCAGCCGAATCTGGTGCAGTTGACGAAAGGGATGGTGATCCCGTCGTTACCCACCTCTGAAGCCGTATTTCTGGCCGCCGGGGTCCTGGGGGCGACCATTATGCCGCACGTAATTTATCTGCACTCTTCTTTAACCCAAAATCTGCACGGCGGGACGAGTAAAGAGCGCTACTCCGCCTCGAAATGGGATGTGGCAATTGCGATGACCATTGCCGGATTTGTGAATCTGGCGATGATGGCGACTGCCGCCGCCGCGTTTCACTTTAACGGGCATACCGGGGTTGCCGATCTCGACCAGGCGTACCTGACGCTGGAGCCGTTGCTGAGCCATGCCGCTGCCACTATTTTTGGTTTAAGCCTGGTTGCTGCGGGACTTTCCTCTACGGTTGTGGGGACACTGGCCGGGCAGGTGGTGATGCAAGGGTTCGTACGTTTCCATATTCCACTGTGGGTTCGCCGTTCGGTAACGATGCTGCCTTCCTTTATTGTAATTCTGATGGGGCTGGATCCGACCCGCATTCTGGTGATGAGTCAGGTGCTGCTGAGTTTCGGTATTGCGCTGGCGCTGGTGCCGCTCCTGATATTCACCAGCAACAAATCGCTGATGGGCGATCTGGTGAATTCGACGTGGGTGAAACGCGCCGGGTGGGCCATTGTGGTCGTGGTGGTGGCGTTAAACATGTGGTTGCTGATAGGCACAGCCGCAGGCCTGTAAAAGAAAAAGGAGCCGTGAGGCTCCTTTTTGCTGTTAATGGTGATGGCCGTGACCGTGACCTCTGCCTTTTCCGTGACCCCTGCCGCCACGGCGGTCGTCACGATCGTTCCAGCCTTCGCGGTAGCCGCGCTCGTAGGCCTTACGCTTATCCCAGCCACGGTGATAGCCGTTATCGTGTTTCCACCAGCGGTTTTTACGCCACTCATAATGTCGGTGCCAGTAGTCACGGTCGCGCCAGTAGCCACCGTCCCAGTATCTGCCGTAGTCATCACGATCGCCAATTTGTAATTTAATCGATGGCAACAGGGTGATTTCGCCCGCATTGGCGACCAGCGGGGCCGAAGCCAGTAGTACCGCTGCAAGAATCAGTGACCTGAACATACTCTTTCTCCTTCACGATCGGGGCCGCTGTGCGACCTGTTAACGCAATTTTACGAGTTGGTAAACATTCGTTTCATCGCCTCAACTCCTAAATCATGAACGAGAGCACTTTTTGCTAAAAGTGTTTTTAATCTGAACTGGACAGGATCGCTTCTATCGTCTTCAGCTCTTCTGCGGAGAAATGACGATTTTCAAGCATGCCTGCAGCATCTTCAATTTGTCCGGTCTTGCTTGCGCCGATGAGCACGGATGTCACCGCATCGTGGCGCAGGATCCAGGCCAGTGCCATTTGCGAAAGCTTTTGCCCCCGTTTTTCCGCCAGCGCATTCAGCTTGCGTACCTTTTCCAGCTTTTTGTCGGTGACCTGTTCCGGATTAAGGAACTTACTGCCGCTTGCTGCGCGAGAATCTGCCGGGATGCCGTTCAGATAGCGATCGGTCAACTGTCCGCCCGCCAGGGGAGAGAAGGGGATACATCCCACCCCATTTTGCTGCAACACGTCCAGCAACCCCTCTTCAGGCGCACGTTCAAACATGGAGTACTTCGGCTGGTGGATTAGACAGGGCGTGCCCAGATCCTCCAGTATTTCAATCGCCTGCCGCGCCAGTTCCGCCGGGTAGTTGGACAGGCCGATGTACAGTGCTTTGCCCTGGCGCACCACATGGTCAAGCGCTTTCATCGTTTCACGCAGCGGCGTTTGTGGATCGGGGCGGTGATGATAGAAGATATCAACGTACTCCAGCCCCATACGCCTGAGGCTCTGGTCCAGGCTGGAAATCAGATATTTACGCGAGCCCCAGTCGCCGTAAGGCCCGTCCCACATGGTGTAGCCCGCTTTGGTGGAGATGATTAGCTCATCGCGCCAGGGCAGGAAATCCTCCTGCAGGATGCGCCCGAAGTTGCGTTCGGCTGAACCAGGAGGTGGGCCGTAATTATTGGCAAGGTCAAAATGTGTAATACCCAAATCGAAGGCGCGCTGTAAAAGTTGACGGCTGTTTTCGAGCAGCGTCGCGTCGCCAAAATTATGCCAAAGCCCCAGCGAGATGGCGGGAAGCTTGAGGCCGCTTTGTCCACAGCGGCGATATTGCATTGTCTGGTAACGATTTTTGTCAGGTTGATAACCCATGAGCGAGACCTCTGGCGCTGGAAAGAAAAATCAGTGTATGCGTTTACACTAACCTGAAGAAAATGAGCATAGCTCAGCTTTTTTCGTAAAGCATTCTTTCCAGCCCCTGAATGTCGCCAATTCTGGACACCCTTCACGCTTATTTAATACTCAGAGTGAGGTCAACGTCAGAAGGACACCTATAATATGCGTACCCCCTATTGCGTCGCCGATTACCTGCTGGACCGACTAACAGATTGCGGTGCCGATCATCTGTTTGGCGTGCCGGGCGACTATAACCTGCAGTTTCTCGACCATGTGATAGACAGCCCGGACATCTGCTGGGTGGGCTGCGCCAACGAGCTGAACGCGTCTTACGCCGCAGACGGCTATGCCCGCTGTAAGGGATTTGCCGCACTCCTGACGACTTTCGGCGTTGGGGAGTTAAGCGCCATGAACGGTGTGGCGGGCAGCTTTGCCGAACATGTCCCCGTGCTCCATATTGTGGGGGCTCCGGGTATGGCGGCGCAGCAGCGAGGAGAGTTACTGCACCACACCTTAGGCGACGGCGAGTTCCGCCATTTCTACCACATGAGCGAACCCATCACCGTTGCACAGGCGGTGCTTACCGAACAAAACGCCTGCTATGAAATTGACAGAGTCCTGACCACCATGCTGCGGGAGCGCCGTCCGGGCTACCTGATGCTGCCCGCCGATGTGGCGAAAAAAGCCGCTACGCCCCCTGTAAGCGCTCTCACTCTTAACTCCGCACCGGCCGATTCAGCCTGCATGCAAGCGTTCCGTGAGGCTGCCGAAAAGCGTTTGTTAACGAGCAAACGCACCGCGCTGTTAGCGGACTTCCTGGTGCTGCGCCACGGTTTGCGCGCGGCCCTTCAGACGTGGGTGAAAGAGGTGCCGATGGCACACGCCACCATGCTGATGGGCAAGGGCATTTTTGACGAACGACAGAGCGGTTTTTATGGCACCTACAGCGGATCGGCGAGCGCCGCGGCGGTCAAAGAGGCAATCGAGGGGGCTGATACGGTGCTGTGCATTGGCACGCGCTTTACCGATACGCTCACAGCCGGGTTTACCCACCAGCTGACGCCAGATCAGACGATAGAGGTTCAGCCCCACGCGTCCCGCGTCGGCGACGTCTGGTTTACGGGTATCCCGATGAGGGAGGCCATTGAAACGCTGACAGCGCTGTGTAAAACGCATGTGTGTGATACGCGAGCGCCATCTGATCACAGCAGCTCTTCTTTCCCCACTATCGAAGGGGCGCTGACTCAGGAGAGCTTCTGGCGTACCCTGCAAACGTTTATTCGCCCCGGAGACATTATTCTGGCTGATCAGGGGACGTCTGCTTTCGGCGCTATCGATTTGCGTTTACCGGCAGACGTGAACTTTATCGTCCAGCCGCTTTGGGGATCGATCGGCTACACGCTCGCGGCGGCGTTTGGCGCGCAAACAGCGTGTCCGAACCGACGCGTGATTGTCCTGACGGGTGACGGTGCCGCGCAGTTGACCATTCAGGAGCTGGGATCGATGCTGCGCGACAAGCAGCGCCCGATTATTCTGGTGCTTAACAACGAGGGATACACGGTTGAGAGAGCCATCCACGGGCCGGAGCAGCGCTATAACGATATTGCCCTCTGGAACTGGACGCAGATCCCGCAGGCGCTGAGCCTGGCGCCAGAGGCAGAATGCTGGCGCGTCAGCGAAGCGGAAACACTGGCTGAGGTGCTGGATAAAGTAGCACACCACGAGCGACTATCGCTGATCGAGGTGATGCTGCCGAAAGCCGATATTCCGCCGCTGCTGAGCGCGCTGACCAAAGCGCTGGAGGCGCGCAATAACGCCTGATTACCTGTCGTTTCGCCATGCCATCAACATCGGTTTGCCCGCCAGCAGGAGCCAGGCGGGCAATATCACGATACAAAGGAGCGGCAGAAGCGTGGTATCCGGCACAACAACGGCCGCCATAAACAGACTCAGCCATGCATCGCGCGTTACCACCAGTACCAGCCCCAGAATGGAGCAGGAGACGGTAATCGCCGCAGGGACAGCGTCGACGTGCTCATGCAGCATCAGCCCCAGCGCGACGCCAACAAATACCGCCGGGAAGATCCGTCCTCCCCGGAAACCACAGGCTGCAGCGATCACCAGCGCCGCCAGTTTTACCAGCGCGAACAGCAGATAATCGGAGACGCCAAAGACCTGGCTGAAGGCCAGCTGCTGCATCTCGTCCAGACCCTTAAACAGCGTAACCGTCCCGCCGATAGCGCCTAAAACGCCCAGAATAAAACCGCCCATACCCAGAATCAGCACCGGATGCTTCAGCCTGTGCATCAGACGATGCAGGCGCGGAAGACACCACACTGCGATCATTCCCAGCGCAATGGCTATCGCGACGACGACGGCACCGCTGACAATATCGGTGAGTTGCATCTGGCCATAGTGGGGGATGGGGAGTGAAAAATGAGGATGGAAAAACAGGCTGGTCGTGAGGGCCCCTGCTGCGGCGGCCATCAATGGCGCAAAGAGTTTATCCCACAGCGGCACATCATTGTCGCTGCTGAGCGTTTGCGAAAAGATGAGCGCAGCCGCTATTGGGGTACCAAACAGTGCCCCGATGGTACCGGCGGAAGCCAGAATCGTCCAGTCCAGCGCGCCAACGCGCGGGAAAAGACGCGCTCCCAGAAAGACCGCCAGCGCGATATTAACCGCCATAATGGGATGTTCAGGCCCGAGGCTTACGCCGCCCGCAAGACCGATAATCAGCGCGATAACAAGCCCCGGCAGAGCAGAGGGAGATACTGGCGCACCAATCAAGGGTTCCAGTGCCGGGTCCGGCCCGGCATGGCCCGGGCTATAGCGGATCACCAGACCTACGGCAATTCCGGTCAGGGTCAGCATCATCATGATCCACCCTGGCGAGTCAGTGCTGATGCCAAGTTTAACCGGCAGCGCGGTCCATAAAATCGTTTGCAGCACTGCCGCTACTTTCATGACGACGATGAGCACCAGGCTCGACGCTACGCCAATAATTAGCGCCGGGACAGCCAATAACAGCATGGTTCTGGCTCGCGGATGGAGCATGATGATTTCCTTGTACAAAACGGCTTAACGTTACTTTGCACAATCAGCATTGTGGCAATAGTGCAAAAGGTGCTGAAACGGTAAAGTTATTATGTGACGAAGATCGATAATCCATGGGCAGTCACCTTCTGGTCGTTGTTGTTATCACGCCTTGAATTTACAGTGTCCCAAAGATTTATTCTGACTTTAGCGGAGCAGTAGAAGAATGACAAAGTATGCTTTGGTAGGTGATGTAGGCGGCACCAACGCGCGCCTTGCCCTGTGCGATGTAAACAGCGGTGAAATTTCTCAGGCGAAAACCTATTCAGGGCTGGATTACCCAAGCCTGGAAGCGGTAGTTCGCGTCTATCTTGAAGAGCATAAAGTGAGCGTTGAAGACGGTTGTATCGCCATCGCCTGTCCGATCACCGGCGACTGGGTGGCGATGACCAACCACACGTGGGCCTTTTCAATTGCCGAAATGCGGAAAAACCTCGGCTTCTCGCACCTTGAAATTATCAACGATTTCACTGCGGTTTCCATGGCTATCCCAATGCTTAAACCTGAGCATCTGATTCAGTTCGGCGGTACGGCCCCGGTTGAAGGCAAACCCATTGCTGTTTACGGTGCCGGAACCGGTCTGGGGGTGGCGCACCTGGTCCACGTCGACAAACGCTGGGTCAGCCTGCCGGGTGAGGGCGGCCACGTGGATTTTGCGCCGAACAGCGAAGAAGAGGGCATTATTCTTGAGGAGCTACGCGCCGAGATTGGTCACGTGTCGGCCGAGCGCGTGCTTTCTGGTCCGGGTCTGGTGAACCTGTATCGGGCGATTGTAAAATCAGACGGTCGTCTGCCGGAAAATCTGCAGCCTAAAGATGTGACCGAACGCGCGCTGGCCGACAGCTGTATTGACTGCCGTCGTGCTTTGTCGTTGTTCTGCGTCATTATGGGGCGTTTCGGCGGCAACCTGGCCCTGAATCTCGGCACCTTTGGCGGGGTCTATATTGCGGGCGGGATCGTGCCGCGCTTCCTCGATTTCTTTACCGCCTCCGGTTTCCGTGGTGGCTTTGAAGACAAAGGCCGCTTCAAAAGTTACGTGCAGGACATTCCGGTTTACCTGATTGTCCACGACAATCCGGGCTTGCTTGGCTCCGGGGCGCATCTGCGTCAGGTACTTGGCCAGATCCTCTGACATCCGTCTCCCTCTCCTGCGGGAGAGGGAACGCGCTACAGGTGCATGAGCTGGCGGAACGCTTTCACTCTGCTGCGGCTTACCGGCACCTGAAAATCCAGATCCTTTAGACGCAAAATATAGGTGTTATTAAACCAGGGTTCGATCTCGCGGATCTTGTTCAGATTGACGCAGAACGAGCGGTGGCAGCGGAAGAAGTGCGCTGACGGGAGTTTGTTGCAAAATTCGGTGATGTTCATCGCCATTACGTAGGCCTCACGCCGCGTATAGACAAACGTCATTTTTTCGTGCGCTTCAGCATAGTAAATATCGTCGACAGGCGTGACGATGATCCGTTCGTCCTTCACCAGATTAATGGTGTCGTTTTCACGCGCTACCGGACTGGCACTGGTGGGCAGCGACTGCTGCTGCCATGCGGCTTCCAGCTTATGCAGCATGCTGATAATACGTGACTCCTGATACGGCTTGAGAATATAGTCAAACGCCTCCAGCTCGAAGGCTTCCACGGCATGCTCTTTCCACGCGGTGACAAACACAATAAACGGCTTATGGGCGAACTGATTGATATTTTGCGCCAGCAGAACGCCGTCCAGAGACGGAATATTAATATCGAGAAAAATCGCGTCGACCCGGTTATGCTGCAAAAATTTCAGCACGTCCAGACCATCCTCAAAACAGCCAACAATCTCCATCTGGCTGTGGGTTTTGATAAGCCAGCTCAACTCCTGCTGAGCCAGAATTTCATCTTCTACGATGATGACTTTCATCTGTTACTCCGGCCTACGGCAACAAGGATATGGGGGCATTAACGGGCGTTCGTTCGTTCGGGACATAAAAAGCAATCTCGGTGCCCGGCTCAAGGCGGTGAATGTGCAGCCCGTCACCGTACAGCAGCTTGACCCGGTGGTGTACGTTCAGGAGCCCGATTTTATTTCCCGGCATTTCGTTTGATTCGACGCGCTCGATCACTTTTGGATCGATGCCGTGTCCGGTATCGCGCACGGCGATTCGCACGCGGTTACCGCTTTCCGTCACGCTAATCGTGACCACGCCTTTTCCTTTACACGGCTGAATGCCGTGAACAATGGCGTTTTCCACCAGCGGCTGGATCAGCAGGCTTGGGATCACGCAGTTGACCTCTTCATCAATATCGTAAATGACCGTCAGCTTATCGCCAAAGCGTGCCTGCTCAATCGCGATGTAATCCTTGATTTGATACAGCTCTTTTTTGATGTCGATCTGCTCGTCGTCTTTTAACTCAATGTTGTAGCGCAGATAGCGCGACAGATTAAAAATCAGCTGCCGCGCGGTATCCGGATTAAGACGAATGGAAGAGGAGATAGCGTTCAACGCGTTAAACAGGAAATGGGGATTGATCTTGCTTTGCAGGGCACGCAGCTCTGCCTTATTTGCCATCTCGCGCAACTGCTCCGCACGCGAAACTTCGAGTTGGGTGGAGATAATCTGCGACAGGCCAATCGCCATCTCCTGGAGCGAGGAGGTGATTTGGTGCGCATGGCAGTAGTAAATTTTCAGCGTCCCCGTGACCACGCCTTTTTCCCACAGCGGGATCACCAGCATTGAGTGGATCTCTGGCGTCCGGTGGGCTTCATCATTGTTTTTAATGATGATTTTTCCGTAGTTAATCGCCTGTCTGGTGGTCGGGCTGATGGTATCGTCGCTGTCGCGATAATTGTGCTCACCGACGCCAACATAGGCCAGCACGTGGTCAATATTGGTGATGGCGACCGCATCGGCGTGAATATCCCGGCGGATGATATCGCAAACCTGACGTAAAGATTCGGTGTTAACGTGTCGGAAAAGCGGCAGCGTTTTGTTGGCAATATCCAGTGCCAGCTTCGCCTGACGCGCGGCGCTGGCCTCTTTTTCGCCTTCCACGCTTTGCACCAGCAGCACGATAAAGCCTATACAGACGCTACCGAGGATCATCGGAATACCGATCTTCGAGACGATATCCAGCCCCAGCGCAGTGGTCGGTGCCCAGACGACGACCAGGATCATGGTCAGCGTTTCGCAGACCATCCCCGCGATTATCCCCGCACGCCAGTGCTGTTTTTTCGGGATTTTGCGGTTAATCCAGCCGGAGAGTACCCCGGCAATAATGCTGGTGATAAAGCAGGGGACTGCCGTCACGCCGCCAATATCAATCAGGTATCGATGGGTGCCGGCGATAATGCCTGTGATAATCCCGACCCAGGGACCAAAGAGGATCCCGCCTGACATTACGGCGATGATGCGCACGTTCACCAGCGAGCCTTCTACCGGCACGCCGGACCAGGTGCTGAACAGGGCAAACATCGAAAAGATAAACGTAACGGCCAGCAGCTCTTTTGGCGAGTGGGCAGATTTATGCAACAGTTCGCGAAACAAGCGGATGCGGATAAGGAAAAAGAGACAGATCAGCATTAATGCCGCGCGGTCGAACACCGCCAGGAGCATATTGAAGATTTCGTGCACGGTCAGGCCTGGGAAAACGGGAAAAATCTATGATAGAAAACATAGGGCCAGATGACCAGCTATCCATCAGATTTATCAAATGGGGAAAAACCATAATTCTCAAAGGGGATTGCTGGCTTTTGACTGAAAGTCGCTGCTTTTTCGTTTGGGGAGAAGCGTCGGGTAACGATACTGAAAATATTGTGTTAAATCGCAGCGCTTAAAACTGCCTGATCACGATAAGAGTTCCGCTTTTCACTGCAATCGCATTCCCGTTTTAGCGCAATATATTGTTTTGCCGTTATCCCCTCGACAGCGTCTTTTTCTTCAGGTTATTTTCTAAGCATGCCACACGGGTGGCAGCGTCGCTCGGACGGTCCGGGCGCTAACGTGACTCTGAGGAATCTATGGCTGAATTCAGTCCTGAACGCCGTTTTACGCGTATCGATCGTCTCCCCCCTTATGTTTTCAATATCACTGCTGAACTGAAAATGGCTGCGCGTCGGCGCGGTGAAGACATTATCGATTTCAGTATGGGTAACCCTGACGGCCCAACGCCGCCGCATATCGTTGAGAAACTCTGCACAGTTGCCCAGCGTCCCGATACCCATGGGTATTCAACCTCACGCGGCATTCCACGCTTGCGTCGGGCGATCTCCCGCTGGTATCAGGATCGTTATCAGGTGGATATCGATCCTGAAAGCGAAGCGATTGTGACCATTGGCTCCAAAGAGGGGCTGGCCCACCTGATGCTGGCGACGCTCGATCACGGCGATACAGTCCTGGTGCCGAATCCGAGCTACCCAATTCATATTTATGGGGCGGTGATTGCTGGCGCGCAGGTGCGTTCTGTCCCACTGGTGGAAGGCGTCGACTTCTTCAACGAGCTGGAACGGGCGATTCGTGAAAGCTATCCGAAGCCGAAAATGATGATCCTCGGTTTCCCGTCCAACCCAACGGCACAATGCGTCGAACTCGAATTCTTTGAGAAAGTGGTCGCGCTGGCTAAGCGTTACGACGTGCTGGTGGTACACGATCTCGCCTATGCTGATATCGTTTATGATGGCTGGAAAGCGCCGTCAATTATGCAGGTACCGGGTGCCCGTGATGTGGCGGTTGAGTTTTTCACCCTGTCGAAAAGCTACAACATGGCGGGCTGGCGAATTGGATTTATGGTGGGAAACAAAACGCTGGTGAGCGCCCTGGCGCGTATTAAAAGTTACCATGACTATGGTACGTTTACGCCATTGCAGGTCGCGGCCATCGCGGCGCTGGAAGGGGATCAGCAGTGCGTGCTTGATATTGCCGCCCAGTACAAACGCCGCCGTGATGTGCTGGTAAAAGGGCTTCACGAAGCGGGCTGGATGGTTGAAATGCCTAAAGCTTCCATGTACGTCTGGGCGAAAATCCCCGAGCCGTATGCGGCGATGGGATCTCTGGAATTTGCCAAAAAACTGCTTCAGGACGCGAAGGTTTGCGTTTCTCCAGGCATTGGCTTTGGTGACTACGGTGACACGCATGTGCGTTTCGCGCTGATCGAAAACAGCGACCGTATCCGTCAGGCTGTGCGGGGGATTAAAAGCATGTTCCGCGCGGATGGCCTGCTTGCAGTTAAGAGCGTCGTGGAACAACCCGAGTCGTAACGGACACCAAAAAAACAGGCGCCAACGGCGCCTGTTTTTTTGACTGCATTTTCTTAACTAGATCATCAGAGCAAACGTTCCGGCCCAAACTAAAACAATAACCGAAATGCCCATAAAGAAATATTTCACGTTTCATCGCTCCGCGTATCTTCCGGTACGCATTAAAAAAACAGAGTCCAACTGAGTATAGAGAGTTGAAATCATGCGAAAGGGGAAATCGGAATTATCCCGTTACGTCGCTAACTTCAGCTCTGAATTCTGTGCTTTCCTGTCGCCAGACGGCGCTAATGTACGCCTAAATTTCAGGAGTGACAAGAGGCATTTTTTTAAATAATTTCCGATACTTACGAGTGTCGTGGAACGGCGACAGTTTGATTTCGGTACGCAATAAATGCCTGTTGAGCGACGGTCGAAAAAAGCCGTTACGCACTGCGATTACAGGTGCTTGAAAAGGTTAGTTTCTTAGCGAAACTAACCTTCGAAAGGGGTTAGATATAAAGTGAGGCTTCGCCCAGAGGGCGGGTTTTAAAGCGGCGGTGCATCCACAGATACTGCTCAGGTGCTCGCATAATCTCAAACTCAATCACCTTATTGATAAAGGTCGCGGCTTCACTCTCATCCTCAGGATAGTTCGCCATCTCCGGTGAGATATGCAGACGATAGCCTGACTTATCCGCTTTTCTGACCATGGTCACCGTTAACATCGAGGCGCCAGAGAGACGTGAAATCACAAAGGTACCGTTCGTCGTAGCGACATCTTTAACCGCAAAGAAAGGGGCAAAGCTGCTGCCTTTAGGGCCGTAGTCCTGGTCCGGGGCAAACCAGACGGCTTCACCTTTTTTCAGGGCGCCAACCATACCGCGCAGATTGTTACGGCTGATCATCGCCTTATTTGAACGCATGCGGCCCCGCGTTTGTACCCATTCCATCAGTGCGCTGTTATGCGGGCGATAGGTTGCCATCATCGGCTGACAAAGACCCATAACGCGGCCGCCCAGCTCAAGCGACATAAAATGCACACCCACAACCATCACGCCGCGTTTTTGCATCTGGGCATGTTTGAGGTTATCCAGACCTTCAACGTCAAACCATTTACGGACACGCTCGTCTGGCCAGAACCAGGCCATACCGGTTTCAAGCAACGCCATACCGATAGATTTAAAGTTTTCAGCGATCAGCGTTTCACGCTGCTGCGCATTGTAATGCGGAAAGCAAAGTTCAAGATTTTTTCGGGCAATGGACTCGCGACGCTTAAGAAAGTGACGCGATGCGCTGCCGAGCTTCGAACCCAGGAAGCGAATCACGGGATAAGGAAGCTGGACCAGCAGCCAAAGTACGCCAAGGCCGAACCATGTAAACCAGTAGCGCGGGTGCAGAAACGCCCGCTGAAATTTGGATTGAGACAAAATAGTGGAACCTTTGTAAAGCCTGTGAAGGTAGCGCAGACTTCGCGATACCACGTGCCATTGAGACCGTAGGACGAGGTCATGGTTGCAGGCTTTACCGTTCTTTACGACGTTGCCTGGCCATTGCTGACTTGGGTGGGCGGCTTAATGTAGCACCGTTATACAATATGAGCTATTACTCGTTTTTGCTTAAAAAAGCGGCAATTGCAAAGCGGATTGATAAATCAGGGATTATAGGGGGAAATTAAAAGTGTCCCCTGCAGGAATCGAACCTGCAACTAGCCCTTAGGAGGGGCTCGTTATATCCATTTAACTAAGGGGACGAAGCGGCAAGAGTATAGCGTTATTTACACTTCTCGTTAAGCGCATTGCCGCCTGACTGGTCAAAGAGTCGCCGTTCACGCCGATTTTTCGGCAGTTTTATCCTTTTTTTCCTGAGCCTTAAGTTCGGCCTTACGCTTGTTGGACATGTCGTTACGGATTTGCGCATGGCTCAGCAGTGCAAAGATAAAAGTTCCGCCACAAATGTTGCCTGCGAGAGTAGGCAGGGCGAACGGCCAGAAAAAGTCGCTCCAGTGGAGTGTGCCGTTAAATACCAGATAAAGGATTTCAACGGTCCCGACAACAATGTGCGTGGTATCGGCGAGTGCGATAAGCCAGGTCATTAGAATAATCACCACGATTTTCGCGCTGCCCGCTGACGGGAACATCCAGACCATAGTGGCGATGATCCAGCCGGAGATAATGGCATTAGAGAACATTTCAACCGGCGTATTTTTCATTACATCCATGCCAATCTTCACGAATGCGTCGCGGGTCGGTTCATCAAAGATTGGCATATACTCGAAGGCCCAGGCTGCAACGCCCGTACCGATCAGGTTCCCCAGCAGCACGACGCTCCACAGGCGCATCAGTAAACCAAAATTACCAAGGGTCGGATTTTGCATGACGGGCAGTACGGCAGTGACGGTGTTCTCCGTGAAAAGCTGCTGTCGCGCCATAATGACGATAATAAAGCCGAACGTGTAGCCTAAATTCTCCAGCAAAAAACCGCCCGGCACGCCTTCCAGCTGAACGTGAAATATACCTTTGGCGAGCAGAGAGGCACCCATCGACAGACCGGCTGCGATGGCCGACCACAGCAGGGCCATTGCATCACGCTCCATCTCCTTTTCGCCATCCTGGCGAATATGCTCATGAATGGCCATGGCGCGCGACGGCAGGCGATCCTCATCGACTTCTATCTCTTCTCCCCGGTCTTTCTCCTCACTTTCAATCTCATGTTCCTCATTGTTCTCGCCAATTTTTTCTTCGTTAATATCTTTCATAACTGCTCCTTCGGGGTAATCGCTCATTTAAGCGTAGCGGCTTTTGGCGCCTTGCCCGTGGGGAAGCTCTTAAATTGCTGAAAATGGCAATAAAGGTGAGACATCTCTTTCAAAGCCAATATAAAATTGCCAGCGAAACGAATTCTTAAAGACAGGCTATGCTGAAATTAGCGTGATGACGCGAGCGGGTCGTCATTGTCCTCGTAGACATCGGTAAGCGTGCTGTTACAATCACTTGCACGTTTCAGGCGGAGCCTCACAGGCTCCGTCACAGATGGCATTCAACGATAGCCATATTGAACAGGGAGAAATATATGAAGCTTCGGCTGTCGGCGCTTGCGCTGGGCGTAACGATGCTTGTGGGCTGCGCCAGCTCTGGCGAGCAAACGGGACGCTCCGATCCTCTCGAAGGATTTAACCGTTCAATGTACAACTTTAACTATAATGTGCTGGATCCATATCTGGTTCGTCCGGTTGCCGTGGCATGGCGTGACTACGTTCCGCAGCCAGCGCGTAACGGGCTGAGCAACTTTACCAGTAACCTGGAAGAGCCAGCGGTGATGGTGAACTACTTCCTCCAGGGCGACCCGTATCAGGGGATGGTGCATTTCACCCGTTTCTTCCTGAACTCTCTGCTGGGTATGGGCGGCTTAATAGATGTCGCAGGCATGGCGAACCCGAAATTACAGCGTGAACAGCCGCATCGTTTCGGCAGCACACTGGGGCATTATGGCGTAGGTTATGGGCCGTATGTGCACCTGCCATTCTACGGCAGCTTTACCGTGCGTGATGATGGCGGCGACATGGTAGATACGCTGTATCCGGTGCTGTCATGGCTCACCTGGCCGCTGTCGATTGGTAAATGGACCGTGGAAGGGATTGAAACGCGTGCGCAACTGCTGGACTCTGACGGTCTGCTGCGTCAGTCTTCCGATCCGTACATCATGGTCCGCGAGGCCTATTTCCAGAACCATGACTTTATTGCCAACGGCGGTAAGCTGAAGCCGGAAGATAATCCGAACGCGAAAGCCATCGAGAACGAATTAAAAGATATCGATTCGGAATAAATAAAAAAGGTGAGCGATGCTCACCTTTTTTAATCGTGTTGGGATTAGAACGCGTAGTTGAAGTTGGTACCAAACAGCCAGGCTTTACCTTCAGAGGTAAACTCGTAAGGGCCTTCCTGGAAGGTCACTTTCTGTCCATGCATGTACGACACGCCCGCGTCGATAGAGGCATTCTCGTTGAACGCGTAGGTTGCCCCCGCACTTACCCAGAAACGGTCCTGATCCGGAATGGAGATAGAACGCTTATCTGCCGGTACCGGACTGTCATCAAATGCCACGCCGGTACGGAACGTCCAGTTGTCATCCATATAATAGGTCGTACCAAGTGCGATACGGTAAGCATCGTGGAAGCTTTCGTCTTTATAGAACAGCGTCTGGCCGTTGCTGCCGGTGGCTTTCAGCTCCTGGAACTGGCTCCAGCTGGTATACGCGAGGCTGTAGTGAATAGCCCACTGCGGCGCAACGCGGTTATAACCTGACACTTCCCACATTTCTGGCAGATGCAGTGACAGTGAACCCGGTACGGTTTGATTCGAGGTACCCCATGGAATGGTGGTGCCTGCGCCCGGTACCATACCGTTGACTGGGCTCAGGATGCCGCTTTTGTAATCGCCATCGAAGTCAATCTTCACTTCTGAGCGGTAGGTCAGACCCCAGCGGTTGTTTTTATCCAGTTCATACAGGATACCGGCGTTCCAGCCGTAACCCCACTCGTCACCTTTCAGGCTGGCAATTTTATTGCTGTTTTTCGGCAGCGCAGCAGTTTGCTCCCCGGAATAACGCTCGATTTTTGCATCAGCGTAGACAGCATCAAAGCCCAGACCAAAGCTCCAGTTATCGTTCAGACGATATGCGCCGCTCAGGTTAAGGTTCAGGGTCGTCAGGTCGGTTTTACCGCCGTATTCCCCGGCCGGGTAGTTGTTATTGAACTCCGTTGCCAGGCCATAGTTAGAGGTGACAGAGGCACCCCAACCAAACTGTTCATTGATTGGCGCAACAAAGTGCAGGTTAGGCACCCACGCCGTTGGTGCAATGTTATCCGCCTTCAGATCTGCGCCGGTATACTGAGATTTGCCAGAAATGTTGACATCAGGATCGATGTAAACCGCACCGGCAGAGAAGGTAGGGCGATCAAACATCATGATAAGCGCCGGGTTACGGCTTGCGTTGCCTGCGTCATCGGCAATCGCACCTTCCCCGGAATACGCACGGCCAAGGCCAGAGGAAGAAAATTCGTTTAACTGGAAGCCCGCTGACCAGGCGGACGTTGAGACGATTGCCACTGCAACTGCTAAAGCAGTTTGTTTGAACAGGGTTTTCTGGCTCATGACCATAACCTCATTGAGTTATTTTTATTCAATAATTGTTACATACCGTAACAGGAGCGCGAAGTGTAGGGTCTGAGGTATGACATACAAATCAGACCAGTGGCGAGAGTATAGGTCTGACCAGCTGGGATGTTGCAAGTTTGTTTATTAATATTTTCAAACATGTTTCATGAAACGAGATCTGGTTGGCAAAATTGTGACCAGTACGATTCATCCGAAAAGGTGAATTTTGTTTTAGATCATTTTTTAGTGTGATATTGCTCACTTATCCGGTTTTGCGCCATTAACGGCTGGAGGGGGCTCGTCCGGGGGCGTAAAATAGTCGCATCGTGTTTATCTCGCGCGCTGCGCGAATACAGAGGAAATTGAGCTATGAGTAAATGCAGTGCTGATGAAACCCCGGTTTGCTGCTGTATGGATGTTGGCACCATTATGGACAACACCGATTGCACCGCCTCTTACAGCCGCGTATTCCCTAACCGTGCTGAAGCGGAAGAGACGCTGGCCGCGCTGAGCCAGCGCGCGCGTGAAGTCGAATCCGATCCGTGTGAAATCAAATCCACCTTCACGGAAGTGGAAGGCGGCGTGCAGCTGGATATCGACTTTGTGTTCGCCTGCGAAGCAGAAACGCTGATCTTCCAGTTAGGCCTGCGTTAATTCCTGCGGTCTGGTGCCCTCACCCCAACCCTCTCCCACGGGAGAGGGCGCAAACACTAAAAACGGTAACCTACGGGTTACCGTTTTGCTTTTACCCTGGGCATTTTCTTTTTCTTCTCTGTGCCTTAGCTCGCAATTTTTCGGTTCCCCGATTGGCTCAATGTAAAAAAATAGTTAAGACTATTATCAGGTCAGACCACTTAATGTGCGCGCAAAATTTTTTTACAGGGGAGTGTTATGAGTCAGGCATTACCGCTTATCACCCGACACGGTGACCGCATCGCCATTGTCAGCGGGTTACGTACGCCGTTTGCACGTCAGGCAACCGCGTTTCACGGTATACCGGCTGTCGATCTGGGAAAAATGGTGGTGGGGGAGATGCTGGCTCGCAGCGAGATCCCGCCAGAGGTTATTGAGCAACTGGTTTTCGGCCAGGTGGTACAGATGCCGGAAGCACCCAATATCGCGCGTGAAATCGTGCTGGGTACCGGCATGAATGTTCATACCGACGCCTACAGCGTCAGCCGCGCCTGCGCTACTAGTTTCCAGGCGGTGGCGAACGTGGCGGAAAGCCTGATGGCGGGGACCATTCGCGCGGGAATTGCCGGCGGCGCTGATTCCTCCTCCGTGCTGCCCATCGGCGTCAGCAAACAGCTGGCCCGCATTCTGGTGGATGCCAACAAAGCTCGCACTACCGGTGCAAAGCTTAAACTCTTCTCGCGTTTACGCCTGCGCGACCTCATGCCTGTGCCACCTGCCGTTGCTGAATACTCCACCGGCCTGCGCATGGGCGATACAGCCGAGCAGATGGCAAAAACCTATGGTATTACCCGCGAACAGCAGGATGCGCTGGCGCATCGCTCGCATCAGCTGGCAGCGAAAGCCTGGTCGGAGGGCAAACTGACCAACGAAGTGATGACCGCCTATGTACCGCCTTACCGGGAACCGCTCGCGGAAGATAACAACGTTCGCGGCACCTCAACCCTGGCAGATTACGCAAAACTGCGCCCGGCCTTTGACCGTAAACATGGCACCGTTACGGCGGCTAACAGTACGCCGCTGACGGACGGTGCCGCCGCCGTGATCCTGATGACGGAATCCCGGGCGAAAGAGCTGGGTATTACACCGCTGGGCTATTTGCGCAGCTACGCCTTTACCGCCATCGATGTCTGGCAGGACATGCTGCTCGGACCGGCCTGGTCCACGCCGCTGGCGCTGGAGCGCGCGGGGCTAACGCTCTCCGATCTCACGCTAATTGATATGCACGAAGCCTTTGCCGCACAAACGCTGGCAAACGTGCAGCTTATGGCGAGCGAACGTTTTGCCCGCGACGTGCTGGGCCGCGCACATGCCACAGGCGAAGTGGATCAAAGTAAATTCAATGTGCTGGGTGGCTCCATTGCTTACGGTCATCCGTTTGCAGCGACCGGGGCGAGAATGATCACCCAGACGTTGCACGAACTGCGTCGCCGTGGCGGCGGTTTTGGCCTCGTTACCGCCTGTGCGGCGGGCGGTCTGGGCGCAGCAATGGTTCTGGAGGCTGAATAATGGAAACGACATCTGCATTTAACCTTGCTGTTCGCCTTGATAACGTGGCCGTTATCACCATTGATGTGCCCGACGAAAAGATGAATACCCTGAAGGCGGAGTTCGGCGTTCAGGTGCGTGCAATGCTCAGACAGATCCGCGAAAACAAAGCGATACGTGGCCTGGTATTTATCTCGGCAAAGCCGGATAACTTTATTGCCGGGGCCGATATCAACATGATTGCCCGGGCGACAAGCGCTCAGGAAGCAGAAGATCTGGCGCGTCAGGGGCAGCAGGTGATGGCGGAGATCCATGCGCTGTCGATACCCGTTGTCGCTGCGATCCACGGGGCTTGCCTGGGCGGCGGGCTTGAGCTGGCGCTGGCCTGCCACAGTCGCATCTGTACCGACGATGCGAAAACCGTACTCGGACTGCCTGAAGTACAGCTTGGATTGCTGCCCGGTTCAGGTGGCACGCAGCGCTTGCCGCGGCTGGTGGGCGTCAGTACTGCGCTGGAGATGATTTTAACCGGTAAACAGCTGCGCGCCCGTCAGGCGTTAAAGGCGGGTCTGGTTGATGAGGTCGTTCCGCACGCAATCTTGCTTGAGGCTGCCGTTGAGCGGGCGCTGAAAGGTCGTCAGGCGAAACGCCCCCTGCCGGTGCGTGAGCGTATCCTCGCCGGGCCGCTGGGGCGCACGCTGCTGTTTAATATGGTGGGTAAAAAAACCGAGCAAAAAACCAGAGGGAATTATCCGGCAGGGACGCGCATTCTGAAGGTGATTGAAACCGGTTTATCCCAGGGCAGCAGCAGCGGTTATGCCGCGGAAGCGAAAGCGTTTGGCGAGCTGGCGATGACGCCGCAGTCGCAGGCGCTGCGCGGCATTTTCTTTGCCAGCACGGAGGTTAAAAAAGATCCGGGCAGTGAAGCTGAACCGGCTCCGCTGCGCGCCGTTGGGGTTCTGGGTGGTGGGCTGATGGGCGGCGGCATCGCGTTTGTCACCGCCAGCAAAGGCAAATTGCCCGTACGTATCAAAGATATCAACCCAAAGGGTATCAACCACGCGTTGCAGTACAGCTGGCAGAACCTTGATCGCAAAGTGAAACGCCGCCATATCAAGGCCAGCGATCGCGATAAAACCCTCGCGATGATCACTGGCGCCACCGACTACAGTGGGTTTGCACACCGCGATCTGGTGATTGAAGCCGTGTTCGAAGATCTGGCCCTTAAGCAGCAGATGGTAGCGGACGTTGAACAGCATTGCGCGCCGCACACCATTTTCGCGTCAAACACCTCGTCTTTGCCGATCGGCGACATCGCGGCGAAAGCCATGCGCCCGGAGCAGGTGATAGGGCTGCACTATTTCAGTCCTGTCGAAAAAATGCCGCTGGTGGAGGTTATCCCTCATGCCACAACCAGCCCGCAAACTATTGCCACCGTGGTGAAGCTGGCGAAAAAACAGGGCAAAACTCCTGTTGTGGTCGCGGACAAAGCCGGCTTCTACGTCAACCGCATTCTGGCGCCGTATATTAACGAAGCGATGCGGTTGCTGACGGAAGGGGAGAAAATTGAGCACGTCGATGACGCCCTGGTGAAGTTTGGTTTCCCCGTCGGCCCAATCCAACTTTTGGATGAGGTAGGAATTGATACGGGGACTAAAATTATCCCTGTGCTGGAAGCGGCTTATGGCGATCGTTTTGCGCCGCCTGCAAACTTTGTTTCCGCAATTTTGAAGGACGATCGCAAAGGCAGAAAAAATGAACGCGGTTTCTATCTTTACGCCGCGAAAGGGCGTAAAAGCAAGAAACAGGTCGACCCTTCGGTTTATGCGCTTATTCCTGTCACGGGTCAGGGAAAACTGTCGGCGGTTCAGTGTGCTGAGCGCTGCGTGATGATGATGCTCAATGAAGCGGCGCGCTGCTTTGGTGAGCAGGTGATCAAAAGCGCGCGCGACGGCGACATCGGTGCCGTGTTTGGTATCGGTTTTCCGCCATTCCTTGGCGGCCCGTTCCGGTATATGGATACCCTCGGGGCGGGTGAAGTGGTTGCGATCCTGCAACGTCTGGCCTCGCAATACGGTCCACGGTTTACACCTTGTGACGAATTATTGCAGATGGCGGAACGGCGTCAGACATTCTGGCCCGCAAGGGAAACTGATTGCGTAAACTGAAGTCAAAGAAGGGTAAATCCTGAGGTGATGGAACCTGTTCTGGCGAAATTGTAAACAGAGATTGACTATACTTACGCCATTGAGGTAAAAAACAGCGTTTCATTCACCGAATGGATCAGGCACAATGCCCGGCCATCGGGTTTTCTACCTCAGAGCATTAATCGCGGGTAGTTAACGCCGGTGATTCTGGTTAACAAAAGCGGTGCAATATGCAAGTTTTTATCATGCGTCACGGCGACGCGGCACTCGATGCCGCCAGTGACTCAGTACGTCCTTTAACCGTCTGTGGCTGCGACGAATCCCGTCAGATGGCGACATGGCTTAAAGGTCAAAAAGTGGACATTGAACGCGTTCTGGTGAGTCCGTTCCTGCGGGCAGAACAGACGCTGGATGTGGTAGGGGAGTGTATGAACCTGCCATCCAGTGTGGATGTTCTCCCTGAACTCACGCCGTGTGGCGATGTTGGCCTTGTCAGTGCTTACCTTCAGGCGCTGTGCAACGAAGGTGTCGCTTCCGCACTGGTCATTTCCCACCTGCCGCTGGTCGGCTATCTGGTATCTGAGCTGTGCCCGGGCGAAACGCCACCAATGTTCACAACGTCCGCCATTGCCAACGTCACCCTCGACGAAACCGGCAAAGGGGTCTTTAACTGGCAAATGAGTCCGTGCAACCTGAAGATGGCTAAAGCCATCTGACGTGACGTGCGATATGGCGGGGTGCCGCGTGCCTCCCGCCATCCTGTCAGGGCAACTCTGGCGGCTGCCACTCCTCAACTTCAATCAACACCAGCAATGCGGCATCTCCGCCGTACTCTTTTGGTGCCTGATGAAAAGCCATTACGTGCGGATGCTGAGCCAGCCACAGCGGCGTCTGTTGTTTGAGAATATGTTTGCCGTGACCGTGCATCACGCAGGCGCAAAAAACATGCTCGCGTCGGCACGCCGCGATCAACGCCCCCAGCTCCTGCTTCGCCTGCATCTGGGTCAACCCGTGCAGATCGAGGAACAGCTCCGGCGAGTAATCTCCCCGGCGTAATTTTTTCAGTTCAAAATGGCTAACGTCTTCGCGCACGTATTTCACCGCGCCCTGCGTATTTAGCAGCGGCTGAAACTCATCTGAAAAATAGTGGCTGTTATCGGCCTGCTCCTGGAGCAACCGTTTGACCGGAACCTCGCTGATTTTTTTACGCTGTGGGCGATGGACAATGGTGTCGTGCGTGATTTTACGCGTCCCGGTCATCAGCTGACGGAAGAGAGCCTGATCCTCCTCGCTGAGCGATGTTTTCTTTTTCATTCGTCATTCTCATCTCGTATTTCCGATAGTGTACCCGACTAAACGCATTTTTTAACCTCAAGCGACACGCGTCATTGCTGATTTATCGCCGTCTTCATGGCAAACTAGCCGCCGAAAATTATGCGAGCATGCCCTGGAGGAAAGAGTGGATAAAATTTTTGTCGATGAAGCAGTAAACGAGCTGCATACCATACAGGACATGTTGCGCTGGTCGGTTAGCCGCTTCAGCGCCGCCAATATCTGGTACGGACACGGCACCGATAACCCGTGGGATGAGGCCGTCCAGCTGGTGCTGCCGTCACTCTACCTGCCGCTGGATATTCCGGAAGACATGCGCACCGCGCGCCTGACCTCCAGTGAAAAACACCGCATCGTTGAGCGCGTGATCCGTCGCGTGAACGAGCGTATTCCGGTGGCTTACCTGACCAACAAAGCCTGGTTCTGCGGCCATGAGTTCTATGTTGATGAGCGTGTGCTGGTGCCGCGTTCGCCGATTGGCGAGCTGATCAACAACCACTTTGACGGCCTGATTAACCATCAGCCGCTGCACATACTTGATATGTGCACCGGCAGCGGCTGCATCGCGATTGCCTGCGCGTACGCCTTCCCGGAAGCGGAAGTGGACGCCGTCGATATCTCCACCGACGCGCTGGCCGTCACCGAACATAACATTGAAGAGCACGGCCTGATCCATCACGTCACGCCTATCCGCTCTGACCTGTTCCGCGACCTGCCGACGCTGCAATACGACCTGATCGTCACCAATCCACCGTACGTGGATGCCGAAGACATGTCCGATCTGCCGAACGAGTACCGTCACGAGCCGGAGCTGGGCCTGGCGTCAGGCTCTGACGGGCTGAAGCTGACCCGCCGCATCCTGGCCTGCGCGCCGGATTATCTGACCGAGGATGGCGTTCTGATTTGTGAAGTGGGTAACAGCATGGTACATCTGATAGAGCAGTACCCGGATGTGCCGTTCACCTGGCTTGAGTTCGACAACGGCGGTGACGGCGTCTTTATGCTGACCAAAACGCAACTGCTTGATGCACGCGAATACTTCAGCATTTACAAAGATTAATCCAGCGGGCTTCGGCCCGTTTCACAACGCTCAAACACAAACAACAACATCGGAGCCGTGATGGCAGGAAACAGTATTGGACAGGTATTCCGTGTGACCACCTTTGGCGAGTCGCACGGTCTGGCATTGGGTTGTATCGTTGATGGCGTCCCGCCAGGCATCGAACTGACCGAAGCCGATTTACAGCATGACCTTGACCGCCGTCGTCCGGGTACCTCTCGCTACACCACGCAGCGTCGCGAGCCGGACCAGGTCAAAATTCTCTCCGGCGTTTTTGAAGGCCGTACCACCGGGACCAGCATTGGTCTGCTGATTGAAAACACCGATCAGCGCTCCCAGGACTACGGCGCGATTAAAGACGTCTTCCGTCCGGGCCACGCCGACTATACCTACGAACAAAAATATGGCTTTCGCGACTATCGCGGCGGCGGACGTTCTTCCGCGCGTGAAACCGCGATGCGCGTGGCGGCAGGTGCGATTGCCAAAAAATATCTCCAGCAGAAATTCGGCATCGTTATCCGCGGCTGTCTGACCCAGATGGGCGACATTCCGCTGGCAATCAAAGACTGGGATCAGGTAGAACTTAACCCGTTCTTCTGCGCCGATGCCGACAAGCTGGACGCGCTGGACGAGCTGATGCGTGGCCTGAAAAAAGAGGGCGACTCCATTGGTGCGAAAGTCACCGTGGTGGCCGACGGTGTGCCGGCTGGCTGGGGTGAGCCGGTATTTGACCGCCTCGACGCTGACATCGCCCACGCGCTGATGAGCATCAACGCGGTGAAAGGCGTTGAAATCGGCGACGGTTTTGACGTGGTTAAGCTTCGCGGCAGCCAGAACCGCGACGAAATCACGAAGGCGGGTTTCCAGAGCAACCATGCGGGCGGCATTCTGGGCGGCATCAGCAGCGGGCAGCAAATTATTGCCAATATCGCGCTGAAGCCAACGTCCAGCATTACCGTGCCGGGCCACACGATTAACCGCTCAGGCGATGAAGTAGAGATGATCACCAAAGGGCGGCACGATCCATGCGTGGGGATCCGCGCGGTACCGATCGCAGAAGCGATGCTGGCGATCGTGCTGATGGATCACTTCCTGCGCCAGCGGGCGCAGAATGCGGATGTGACGACCACCATTCCACGCTGGTAACTATGAAAAAAACCGCAATCGCTCTGCTGGCGCTGCTGGCCAGTGGAGCAAGCCTGGCCGCCACGCCGTGGCAGAAAATCACCCACCCGGTAGCGGGAAGCGCGCAGTCCATTGGCGCTTTCTCCAACGGGTGTATCGTCGGCGCGCAGGAACTTCCGCTGCAGTCGGACACCTATCAGGTGATGCGCACCGACCAGCGCCGTTACTTCGGCCATCCTGACCTGGTGCTGTTTATTCAGCGTCTTGGCAACCAGGTGCATAACCTGGGGCTGGGGACGATGCTGATTGGCGATATGGGGATGCCTGCAGGTGGTCGCTTCAACGGCGGTCACGCCAGCCACCAGACCGGACTGGATGTGGACATCTTCCTGCAACTGCCGAAAACGCGCTGGAGCTCAGCGCAGCTGCTGAAACCGCAGGCGCTGGATCTGGTCTCGGCCGACGGTAAACGGGTCGTCGCCTCGCGCTGGTCGCCGGAAATTTCCAGCATGATTAAGCTGGCGGCAGAGGATAACGACGTCACACGGATCTTTGTTAACCCGGCCATCAAGCAGCAGCTTTGCCTGGATGCGGGAACGGATCGCGACTGGCTGCGTAAAGTGCGCCCGTGGTTCCAGCACCGGGCGCATATGCATGTTCGCCTGCGCTGCCCGGCGAACAGCCTGGAATGTGAAGATCAGCCGCTGCCACCGCCTGGCGATGGTTGTGGTTACGAACTGCAAAGCTGGTTTGAACCGGCCAAGCCTGGAACCTCTAAGCCTGAGAAGAAGACACCGCCTCCGTTGCCGCCTTCCTGCCAGGCGCTACTGGATGAGCATGTACTTTAATGGATAATTTCGTCGATCTGTTTATGGTGTCACCGCTGCTGCTGGCGGTGCTCTTTTTTGTTGCGATGTTAGCCGGATTTATCGATGCCCTGGCGGGCGGTGGCGGGTTGCTCACCGTTCCGGCGCTGCTGGCGGCAGGCATGAGCCCTGCCCAGGCGCTTGCCACCAACAAACTCCAGGCATGCGGCGGTTCGCTCTCCTCATCGCTCTACTTTGTTCGGCGCAAAGTAGTGAATCTCGCCGATCAGAAGCTCAATATCCTGATGACGTTTATTGGCTCGACGGCGGGCGCGCTGCTGGTCCAGCACGTACAGTCCGACATTCTGCGCCAGATCCTGCCGATTCTGGTTATCTGTATTGGCCTCTATTTCTTACTGATGCCAAAGCTCGGCGAGGAAGACCGGGCGCGGCGACTGCACGGCCTGCCGTTTGCGCTGATTGCCGGTGGCTGCGTCGGTTTTTACGACGGCTTCTTTGGTCCGGGGGCAGGCTCGTTTTACGCGCTGGCATTCGTGACGCTGGCCGGGTTCAACCTCGCCAAATCCACCGCCCACGCCAAAGTCCTCAACGCAACCTCCAACGTTGGCGGTCTGCTGCTGTTTATCATTGGCGGCAAGGTTATCTGGGCTACCGGATTTGTGATGATGGCGGGGCAGTTTTTGGGCGCGCGCGCAGGCTCGCGTCTGGTATTAAGCAAAGGGCAAAAGCTGATCCGCCCGATGATTGTTGTCGTCTCGGCGGTGATGAGCGCCAAACTTCTTTATGACAGCCATGGACAGGAGATCCTCACCTGGTTGGGGATGAACTAATGAACAGTACGCATAAATACGAACAGCTGATTGAGATCTTCGACAGCTGTTTTGCTGATGATTTTAATACCCGTCTGATTAAAGGCGACGACGAACCGATCTATCTTCCTGCTGATGACCAGGTTTCATACAACCGCATCGTCTTTGCCCACGGCTTTTACGCCAGCGGTTTGCACGAGATTTCGCACTGGTGCATCGCGGGGAAAGCGCGTCGCGAGGTGGTGGACTTTGGTTACTGGTACTGCCCGGACGGGCGCGACGCCGCCACCCAGGGGCAGTTCGAAGATGTGGAGGTGAAACCGCAGGCGCTGGAGTGGCTGTTCTGCGTGGCGGCGGGTTTCCCGTTCAACGTCAGCTGTGACAACCTTGAAGGCGACTTCGAGCCAGACCGTATCGTCTTCCAGCGCCGCGTGCATGCGCAGGTGATGGAATATCTTGAGAAAGGCATCCCGGAACGTCCGGCACGCCTGATCGAGGCTTTACAAAATTATTACCATACGCCGGAGATCACGGCGGAATGCTTCCCGTGGCCGGAAGATTTATAACAGAGGAAAGAAGATGATCGCAGAATTTGAATCACGCATTCTGGCGTTAATTGATGACATGGTGGAACACGCCAGCGATGATGAGCTGTTCGCCAGCGGTTATCTGCGTGGTCACCTGACGCTGGCGGTAGCCGCGCTGGAAGCCGGGGACGATCACTCTGCCGACGCCGTTCACGCGGAAGTTACTCGCAGCCTTGAAAAAGCCATTCTGGCCGGGGAACTGTCTCCACGAGACCAGTCTTTAGTGCTGGGCATGTGGGACAATTTGTTCCAGCAGGCTAAACGCTAAGTTGCCGCCTTCTCTTCCCTCTCCCTTTTGGGGAGAGGGCCAGGGTGAGGGCACCAGACCGCACCCTACTTAACCCTTTTCCCCTTCAGCAATTTCCGCACCCACAGTCGGTTCGGATTAAGCCCCGCGAGCGTTACCCTGTCCAGCGGAACCGGCTCATCGCTCATTTGCGCGGCTAGCACTTCAGCCAGCAATGGCGCGGAGCATAATCCCCGCGAGCCTAAGCCACCCAACATAAACAGTTCCGGATAAACGGGCGCACTTACCGCCGCTTCTTTGTTGTCTGCAAGATCCTGATAGACTTCAAGCGTGGCGTCATAGTCCGGCACGTTTCCCGCCATCGGCAGGTGATCGCGGGTCGCGCAGCGTACGCCGCAGCGCGCCTGACCCTCACTGACATCAACCTCTTTCGCCCACGACGCATTCGGGAAACAGTCGAGCAGGCGCTGGCGGTTTTGCTGCTGATCCGCTTCGCTGTACTGCATATCTGTTTCACCGCGATGATAGCTGGCACCGATGCAGTGATGGCCGTTGGACGGATTTTGCGGCGTCGCGTAGCCGTCGTAACACAGCACCTGACGCAGTTTGCTCAGTTCGGGCGCGGTCGGGATATGGCTCACCTGGCCGCCGACTGGATAAACCGGCAATGACGCTGTCTGGGTATACTGAGTGATGTGATGTCCGTTGGCCAGTACAACGCTGGCATGCTGCGACGCTTTGCCGTCAGCAAAACGCAGTTCCCAGTGCGCAGTGCGGCTTAGCGATTGAACCTTATGGGCATAATGCACTGTCAACCCACGCGACTGCCCGAGGGCTATCGCCGCAGAAGTCAGTTCAGCCGGACACAGCCAGCCGCCGAGTGGATACTGAATACCCCCGCAGCCGGTGTCGACGCCAGCGGTCTCAGCAACCTGCTGAGCCGTCACTGCATGGGCGATGGTTTCCGGCAGCCCCAGCGACAGCATTTGGGTGATTTTCTGTTGGCTCTTCTCATCCCAGCCCAACTGCGTCACACCGCACCAGTCGTGGTCGAACGCAACCGGCAGGCTATCGTAAAGGCGACGAGCAAACGTAAACGCAGCCGGGAAGAACTGGAACAGTGCGGGATCGTGTGAACTTAATAAGGGATAAAGCGCGCCCTGACGGTTGCCTGATGCACCCATCGCCGGTGCCTCGTCAGCGCAGTAGAGCGTCACCTGCCAGCCACGGTGCAGCAGAGCCAGTGAGAGCAGGGCGCTGGCAATACCTCCGCCCACAATGGCGACCTCACGCGACGCACTGGGGCGGCGAGCAAACCAGGGTGCCTGTGCCGGGATCGCCAGATCGTGTTCCATCACCCCCACTAGCATGTCGCGTTTGCGGCCAAAGCCTTTGGTTTTCCGCATGGTAAACCCCGCCTCCTGCAACCCACGGCGGACAAAGCCCGCCGAGGTGAAGGTGGCAAGCGTCGCGCCCGGGCGTGCCAGACGTGCCATTGCGCTGAACAGGTGCGGACTCCACATGTCAGGGTTTTTGGCGGGCGCAAAACCGTCCAGGAACCAGGCGTCCACTTTCTGATGCATTGAGTCATCGAGCTTATCGGTCAGGTCGTTAATGTCGCCAAGCCACAGGTCGAGCGTGACGCGTCCGTCGTCCAGAATCAGACGATGACAGCCGCCGATAGCCGGTGGCCACTGGGCCTGAAGCTGTTCCGCCCAGTGGGCAAGCTCCGGCCAGCGCTGATGGGCAAGCCGCAGATCGTGTGCGGTAAGCGGAAATTTTTCGAAACTGATGAAATGTAATCTTTGTAAGGTAGCCTCGGGGTGTGCAGCGCGAAACTGGTCGAAGGCCTGCCAGAGGGTCAAAAAATTCAGCCCGGTGCCGAAACCGCTCTCCGCGACGACAAACAGGCTGCGCGGATGCTCAGGGAAGCGGGTGCTGAGATGATTTCCTTCGAGGAAGACATAGCGCGTCTCTTCCAGTCCGTTATCATTAGAAAAGTAGACGTCATCAAAATCTCGGGAAACAGGTGTACCCTCAGCGTTGAATTCGAGGTTGGCAGGTTGTATGGCGTTTTGTTTCACGTAAGTTACTCGTCCGACAGGCAGTGGCACGATCTTAGCGATGTGAGCCCATCGGTGCAAATTTCCACAGAAAATCGCTGATCGGACTTGTTCGGCGTACAAGTGTACGCTATTGTGCGACTCGAAACTTTTTATAGTGCGACTTACAGAGGTATTGAATGAAACGTGCAGTGATTACTGGCCTGGGCATCGTTTCCAGCATCGGTAATAACCAGCAGGAAGTCCTGGCATCTCTGCGTGAAGGACGCTCCGGGATCACTTTCTCTGAAGAGTTTAAAGATTCTGGAATGCGTAGCCACGTATGGGGTAACGTTAAACTGGATACCACCGGTTTAATTGACCGTAAAGTGGTTCGTTTCATGAACGATGCCTCTATCTACGCCTATCTTTCCATGCAGGAAGCGATCAAGGATTCTGGTCTGAGCGAAGACGCTTACCAGAACAACCCACGCGTGGGCCTGATTGCAGGCTCCGGCGGTTCCTCTAAAGCTCAGGTGTTCGGTGCTGACGCCATGCGCAGCCCGCGCGGCCTGAAAGCGGTCGGTCCATATGTTGTGACCAAAGCCATGGGTTCAGCGGTTTCCGCGTGCCTGGCAACGCCGTTCAAAATCCACGGTGTGAACTACTCCATCAGCTCTGCATGTGCGACCTCCGCACACTGTATCGGTAATGCGGTTGAGCAGATCCAGCTGGGCAAACAGGACATCGTATTTGCTGGCGGCGGCGAAGAGCTGGGCTGGGAAATGGCCTGTGAGTTCGACGCGATGGGCGCACTGTCCACCAAATACAACGAAACGCCAGACAAAGCATCCCGTACCTATGATGCACACCGCGACGGTTTTGTTATCGCTGGCGGCGGCGGTATGGTTGTGGTTGAAGAGCTGGAACACGCTCTGGCGCGTGGCGCGCACATCTACGCTGAGATCGTGGGCTACGGCGCAACGTCTGACGGCGCTGACATGGTTGCTCCATCCGGCGAAGGCGCGGTGCGCTGCATGAAGATGGCGATGCACGGCGTTGATACCCCAATCGACTACCTGAACTCCCACGGCACCTCAACGCCGGTAGGTGACGTGAAAGAGCTGGGTGCGATCCGTGAAGTGTTCGGCGACAACAGTCCGGCTATCTCTGCAACCAAAGCCATGACCGGTCACTCTCTGGGTGCGGCGGGCGTGCAGGAAGCGATCTACTCTCTGCTGATGCTGGAAAACGGCTTTATCGCGCCAAGCATCAACATCGACGAGATGGACGAGCAGGCGGCTGGCCTGAACATCGTGACCGAAACCACCGAACGTGAGCTGACGACCGTTATGTCCAATAGCTTCGGTTTCGGCGGCACCAACGCCACGCTGGTGATGCGTAAGCTGAAAGCGTAAGCGTTTGAAGATATAGTAGAAGGGAGCCACGCGGCTCCCTTTTTTTATGCCTGAACACGGAGTTATGCATGACGGCTGTTACCCCTGAGAAGAGCGCTCCTTCCGGGAACCTTTCCCTTTTCCGCATCGCCTTTGCGGTGTTTCTGACCTACATGACCGTTGGTCTGCCGCTGCCGGTGATCCCCTTGTTCGTTCACCAGGAGCTGGGCTATGGCAACACCATGGTCGGTATTGCGGTGGGCATTCAGTTTTTAGCGACGGTTTTAACCCGGGGCTACGCCGGTCGCCTGGCGGATCAGCACGGCGCAAAACGCTCGGCGTTGCAGGGCATGTTTGCCTGCGGGCTGGCGGGGGGAGCCTGGCTGCTGGCGGCGCTGTTGCCGATAGATGCAGCGTATAAATTCGCGCTGCTGGTGGCGGGGCGCCTGATCCTCGGCTTTGGCGAAAGCCAGCTGCTGACCGGCACCCTGACATGGGGAATGGGGCTGGTGGGACCTGCGCGTTCCGGAAAAGTGATGTCCTGGAACGGGATGGCGATTTACGGCGCGCTGGCGGCAGGCGCACCACTGGGGCTGCTGATCCACAGCCAGTTTGGTTTTGCGGCGCTGGCAGGCACCACCATGGTATTACCGCTGCTGGCGTGGGCGTTTAACGGTTCGGTGCGCAAGGTGCCCGCCCATAAAGGCGAGCGTCCTTCGCTGTGGAGCGTGGTGGGGCAAATCTGGCAACCGGGGCTTGGGCTGGCGCTTCAGGGAGTGGGCTTTGCGGTTATCGGTACCTTCGTCTCCCTCTATTTCATGAGCCGCGGCTGGGCGATGGCGGGCTTTACGCTGACGGCTTTTGGCGGCGCGTTTGTATTGATGCGCGTGCTGTTTGGCTGGATGCCGGATCGCTTTGGCGGCGTGAAGGTGGCGGTGGCGTCACTGGTCATTGAGACCGCGGGTCTGGTACTGCTCTGGCAGGCGCCGTCCGCATCCGTTGCGCTGCTGGGTGCAGCGTTAACCGGCTGCGGCTGTTCGCTGATCTTCCCGGCGCTGGGCGTTGAAGTGGTGAAGCGCGTGGCTCCGCAGGTGCGCGGCACGGCGCTGGGCGGCTATGCGGCGTTTCAGGATATCTCTTACGGCATCACCGGGCCGCTGGCGGGGCTGCTTGCAACGTCGTTTGGCTATCCTTCCGTATTTCTCGCCGGTGCGGTGTCAGCGGTAGTGGGGATTGTGGTGACGCTGGTGGCGTTTCGCAGGTCGTAGTTTTTGCCCGGTGGCGCTCCGCTTACCGGGCCTACAACCGCGCGAACCGTAGGCCGGGTAAGGCGTAGCCGCTACCCGGCAGTTTTAAGCAACCAGCCAGAAAATCGCCAGCGCAATCAGCAACGCGATAAACATCAATCCCGGACGGGCAGAAAGCGTCTTGAACGTGTCAACAACGGGGGCAAACAGCGGGTTGTAGATCGGCTGAATGTTTCTTACCTCCGGCACGCCGCCTTCCCGCTCGGCGCGGCGAACGAAGATCTGATTCAGTAAATCCTGTACCTGCGCGGTGGTCAGCACGGTTTGCGGTGTCGCCTGCCAGCTCTGCTGGGCGTAATCCCGGATCATATCGAACTCGTGCGGTTCCAGCGGTTGTTTCAGTGCCGCCTGTACGCTGTGCAGGGTCGGAGCGCTCTGGGTGCTGAGCGTCTGACGCGCCTGGAGCCAGGTGACCAGATGGGTAAACTGTTTTGCCGGGATCATCTCGCCCGCTTTCACACCGGAAAGTTCCAGCATGGATTGCCAGATAAGCTTTGTCGGTTCGCCGGTGGCGGCAGCCAGCTTAGTGACCATCTGCTTGAGCGTATTATGCTCCGCAGGCTGTAATGGCCGCTCTGTAGACGGGCGCTGTTGCGGCTGCGGGATAGAAAGCTGATTGCTTTGCAGCAGGGTCAACACGGTTTTCAGCTGTTCCGGCGAAAGCTGGCTCAGGGCGGTATGACCGTATTGCTGACGGATAAAATCACTCACCGCCTGACGATTATTCCCCTGGCCCAACAGCTCGGTCAGCTGCGAGATAATCTGGCGGGTAGTATGTTGCTGCTGTGCGCTGGTAAGACGCTGGTTCAGGTTTTGTTCGGCGGCAGGGAAATGGCGCGACTGTAGCGGCGCATCGTTTCTGACGCCCAAATCGTGCTTAACGCCGGCCCATACCTCTGCGTTTTGCTGTGAGGTCAACGCAATAAGACGCGTGATAAGACGCTCCAGTACGGTGCGTTGCTGCGTGGAGAGCGGTTGTTCGCCTGGCGTGTTGGGCGTTACGGGGCCTTCACCCGGAGGGCGCGGAGGCGTACCTGAAATGGGCTGCATCGTCAAAAATCCTTAAAGTCAAACTCTGCGTAACCGGGCGGAGATATATGCCCGGCGGCGAGATTATGGCACACTTGGCAGGTTTACTTCCTCTCAAACAGGTACTCAGACGTGAAAATCCTCGTTGATGAAAATATGCCTTACGCCCGTGAGCTGTTCAGCCGCCTGGGTGAGGTTAAGGCTGTTCCTGGCCGCCCGATTCCGGTCAGCGAACTGGACGATGCAGACGCACTGATGGTGCGCTCGGTGACCAAAGTAAATGAGGCGCTGCTCACCGGCAAAGGGGTTAAATTTGTCGGGACGGCAACGGCCGGGACCGATCATGTGGATGACCAGTGGCTTAAGCAGGCGGGGATTGGTTTTTCCGCGGCACCAGGCTGTAACGCCATTGCCGTCGTGGAATATGTATTCTCCTCGCTATTGATGCTGGCCGAGCGCGATGGTTTTGCGCTGAAAGACCGCACCGTCGGGATTGTGGGTGTGGGCAACGTGGGCGGACGTCTGCAAAAGCGTCTGGAAGCCTGGGGCATCCGCACTCTGCTGTGCGATCCGCCGCGTAAGGATAACGGCGATGAGGGCGATTTCCGCACGCTGGATGAGCTGGTCGACGAGTGCGACGTCATCACCTTCCATACGCCGCTCTTTAAAGAAGGGCCGTACAAGACTCTGCACCTGGCCGACGAAAAGCTGATCCGCCGTCTGAAGGCTGGCACTATTCTGATAAATGCCTGCCGGGGACCGGTGGTGGATAACGCGGCGCTGCTGACATGTCTCGATGAGGGACAAGATCTTAGCGTCGTACTGGACGTCTGGGAGCCAGAGCCGGATCTCAACGTCGCATTGCTGAATAAGGTGGACGTGGGTACCGCACATATCGCGGGTTATACCCTTGAAGGCAAAGCGCGTGGTACAACCCAGGTGTTTGAGGCTTACAGCGCCTTTATCGGCCATCCGCAGCAGGTAGCGCTGGATACGCTGCTGCCCGCCCCGGAATTTGGTCGCATTACCCTTCATGGACCGCTGGATGAGGCAACGCTGAAAAGACTGGTGCATTTGGTGTATGATGTGCGCCGCGATGACGCGCTGCTGCGTAAAGTGGCGGGTATTCCGGGTGAGTTTGACAAGCTGCGCAAAAATTACCTTGAGCGCCGCGAGTGGTCCTCCCTGTATGTGATGTGCGATGACGCCCCCGCGGCGGCGCTGCTGCATCAGCTGGGATTTAACGCCGTTCACCACCCGGCACGTTAATGTCTTCTTAATGCTCCCTGTCGGATATTCCGGCAGGGACGCTTTTTTATTTCTGGAGTAAACCACCATGTCTGAAGGCTGGAACATTGCCATTTTGGGTGCCACTGGCGCCGTGGGCGAAGCCCTGCTTGAAACCCTTGCTGAGCGTGAGTTCCCGGTGGGCGACATTTACGCGCTGGCGCGTACCGACAGCGCAGGAGAACATCTGCGTTTCGGCGGGAAATCCGTGATGGTGCAGGATGCCGCCGCGTTTGACTGGACACAGGCTCAGCTGGCGTTTTTTGCCGCAGGTGCGGAAGCCACGGCATCCTACATTGAAGAAGCGACCAATTCAGGCTGTCTGGTGATCGACCTGAGCGGTCTGTTCTCCCTGGAGCCGGATGTGCCGTTGGTGGTGCCGGACGTCAACCCGTTTGTGCTGGCTGACTACCGCAACCGCAATATCATTGCAGTACCGAACAGCCTCACCAGCCAGCTGCTGACCGCGCTGAAGCCGCTGATCGACGACGGTGGCCTGTCGCGTATTTCCGTGACCAGCCTGCTGTCAGCCTCCGCTAACGGCAAAAAAGCCGTAGACGCACTGGCAGGGCAGAGCGCGAAGCTGCTGAACGGTATCCCGATCGACGAAGATGATTTCTTTGGCCGCCAGCTGGCGTTCAACATGCTGCCGCTGCTGCCGGATCGTGAAGGTTCGGTGCGGGAAGAGCGTCGTATCGTCGATGAAGCACGCAAAATTCTGCAGGATGACGGTCTGATGATCTCCGCGAACGTCGTGCAGTCTCCGGTCTTTTACGGCCACGCGCAGATGGTCGGGTTTGAAGCCCTGCGTCCGCTGGCGGCTGAAGAAGCCCGCGACGCGTTTGGCCGCGGTGAGGACCTTATCCTGTCCGAAGAGAGCGAATTCCCGACGCAGGTGGGCGACGCTACCGGCAGCGCGCATCTCTCTGTGGGCTGCGTGCGTAACGATTACGGTATGCCTGAGCAGGTGCAGTTCTGGTCCGTTGCCGACAACGTGCGTTTTGGCGGCGCGCTGATGGCGGTCAAAATCGCGGAAAAACTGGTGCAGGAGTATCTGTACTGATGTCAGATGTGGAACAAAAGCCGGTCCACAGAATTGCCCTCGGCATTGAATACGATGGCAGTAAATACTATGGCTGGCAGCGGCAGAATGAGGTGCGCAGCGTCCAGGAGAAGCTGGAGAAAGCGCTCTCTCAGGTGGCGAATGAACCGATAAGCGTCTTCTGTGCGGGCCGCACCGATGCCGGCGTTCACGGCACGGGGCAGGTGGTGCATTTTGACACCACCGCCGTGCGCAAAGACGCGGCCTGGACGCTGGGTGTAAATGCGAATTTGCCTGGTGACATTGCCGTGCGTTGGGTGAAAGCTGTGCCGGATGATTTTCACGCGCGTTTCAGCGCGACGGCGCGGCGCTACCGTTATGTCATCTACAACCAGCGCCTGCGCCCGGCGGTGTTAAGCCAGGGCGTGACGCATTTTTATGAACCGCTGGATGCAGAACGTATGCAGCGTGCGGCGCAGTGTCTGATTGGAGAGAATGATTTTACGTCGTTTCGTGCGGTGCAGTGTCAGTCCCGTACGCCGTGGCGTAACGTCATGCACATTAACGTCAGTCGTTATGGCGCGTATGTGGTGGTGGATATCAAAGCCAATGCCTTTGTACATCATATGGTGCGGAATATTGTAGGCAGCCTGATGGAAG
This sequence comes from Enterobacter cloacae complex sp. SYL003, assembly GCF_049236925.1. NCBI lineage: Bacteria > Pseudomonadati > Pseudomonadota > Gammaproteobacteria > Enterobacterales > Enterobacteriaceae > Enterobacter > Enterobacter cloacae complex sp. SYL003. The sequence goes on from NZ_JBMKJK010000002.1 coordinate 212,711, forward strand.
TGGGCGCCGGACACCAGCCGGAGAGCTGGATTGCAGAACTGCTGGCAGCGAAGGACAGAACGCTTGCGGCAGCAACGGCGAAAGCGGAAGGTCTGTATCTGGTTTCGGTGGATTATCCGGACCGGTTCGACCTGCCAAAACCGCCAATGGGCCCGCTGTTTTTAGCGGACTAAACAAAGGCGCAATTAGGGCTTAGACAATATGGACGTAATACGTTTTCTGATTGATTTCATCCTGCACATTGATGTTCACCTGGCGGAGCTGGTCGCGCAGTACGGCGTCTGGGTATACGCCATTCTGTTCCTCATTCTGTTCTGTGAAACCGGCCTTGTGGTTACGCCGTTCCTGCCGGGAGATTCACTGCTGTTCGTGGCGGGCGCGTTATCCGCACTGCCAACGAATGACCTGAATGTCCATCTGATGGTCGTCCTGATGATCATCGCCGCGATTATTGGTGATGCGGTCAACTACACTATCGGGCGGGTGTTTGGCGAGCGGTTGTTCAGTAATCCGGACTCGAAGATTTTCCGCCGCAGTTATTTAGATAAGACCCATGCGTTCTATGAGCGCCATGGCGGTAAAACCATTATCCTTGCCCGTTTTGTGCCTATTGTGCGCACATTTGCACCGTTTGTGGCGGGAATGGGTCACATGTCCTATCGTCATTTTGCCATGTACAACGTGGTGGGCGCGCTGCTGTGGGTACTGCTGTTTACCTATGCGGGCTACATGTTTGGCGATCTGCCGGTGGTTCAGGAAAACCTTAAGTTACTGATTGTAGCGATTATTGTGCTTTCCGTTCTGCCGGGTGTGATCGAAATTATTCGTCACAAACGCGCGGCGGCAAAACAAGCGAAGTAAATGCACGCTGGCGGTTCGACCACTTTTTTATCCAAAGTTTCGGGCTGTTATGTTTTAATGTGCAACATTCATGGTCTGTTGGAGGCAAAAATGGCATTATTCGCCTCTTACAGCAAAACTGGCATACGACCAGGTTCAGGCAGAAAGGTTATCAATGAGCTGGATTGAACGAATTAAAAGCAACATTACCCCAACGCGTAAAGCGAGCATTCCTGAAGGGGTATGGACGAAGTGTGATAGCTGCGGCCAGGTTCTGTATCGCGCAGAGCTGGAACGCAATCTTGAGGTGTGTCCGAAGTGTGACCACCATATGCGTATGTCGGCGCGCAACCGCCTGCATAGCCTGCTGGACGAAGGTTCTCTGGTAGAACTGGGCAGCGAACTGGAGCCAAAAGATGTGCTTAAGTTCCGCGACTCCAAAAAATACAAAGATCGTCTGGCCTCTGCACAGAAAGAGACCGGCGAGAAAGACGCGCTGATCGTCATGAAAGGCACCCTGCATGAGATGCCGGTGGTTGCCGCCGCGTTTGAGTTCGCCTTTATGGGCGGCTCAATGGGCTCTGTTGTTGGTGCGCGTTTCGTGCGTGCCGTTGAGCAGGCGCTGGAAGACAACTGCCCGCTGATCTGCTTCTCTGCCTCCGGTGGCGCACGAATGCAGGAAGCGCTGATGTCCCTGATGCAGATGGCGAAAACCTCTGCCGCGCTGGCGAAAATGCAGGAGCGTGGTCTGCCGTACATCTCGGTACTGACCGACCCAACCATGGGCGGCGTTTCTGCAAGCTTCGCGATGCTGGGCGACCTGAACATCGCTGAGCCAAAAGCGCTGATCGGCTTTGCCGGTCCTCGCGTTATCGAGCAGACCGTACGTGAGAAACTGCCGCCGGGCTTCCAGCGCAGTGAGTTCCTCATTGAGAAGGGTGCTATCGACATGATCGTCCGCCGCCCGGAGATGCGCCTCAAACTGGCAAGCGTCCTGGCGAAGCTGATGAATCTGCCGTCGCCGAGCCCGGACGAGCCGCGCGAAGGCGTGGTGGTACCGGATCAGGAACCCGAGGCCTGATAACTGAAAAGGGCAGGGCCAAATGGCGCTGCCCTTTTGCTTTCTAAACCGTTAATGACAACCGGGCATCATGGAAAATAAAAGCATTCCTCAAGCCACGTCGCCCCTGGCCGCGTGGCTTTCTTATCTGGAAAACCTGCACAGTAAAACTATCGACATGGGCCTTGAGCGCGTAAGCCAGGTTGCCGCGCGCCTTGACGTGCTGAAACCTGCGCCTTTCGTGTTTACCGTGGCCGGCACTAACGGTAAAGGCACCACCTGCCGCACGCTGGAATCTGTCCTGATGGCCGCCGGTTATAAGGTAGGCGTTTACAGCTCGCCGCACCTGGTGCGCTACACCGAGCGCGTGCGGGTGCAAAACACCGAGCTGGCCGAATCGGCCCATACGGCGTCGTTTGCCGCTATCGAAGCCGCGCGCGGCGATACCTCATTAACCTATTTCGAATACGGCACCCTGTCGGCGCTGTGGCTGTTTAAGCAGGCGCAGCTGGACGTGGTGATCCTGGAAGTGGGGCTGGGCGGGCGTCTGGATGCCACAAATATGGTAGATGCGGATGTCGCCGTCGTCACCAGCATCGCGCTGGATCACACCGACTGGCTGGGGCCCGACCGCGAAAGCATTGGCCGTGAGAAGGCCGGTATTTTCCGGGCCGATAAGCCTGCCGTGGTTGGCGAACCGGACATGCCACATACCATCGCTGAAGTGGCGAAAGAGAAGGGTGCTCGTCTGCTGCGTCGCGGCGTGGACTGGCAGTATGAGGTGCAGGACAACGGCTGGCGCTTCAGCGATGCGCAGGGCGTGCTGGAGAATCTGCCGCTGCCGCAGGTGCCACAGCCTAACGCGGCGACTGCGCTGGCAGCCCTGCGCGCCAGCGGGTTAGCGGTGAGCGAGCAGGCAATCCGCGATGGCATTCAGAACGCACTGCTGCCGGGACGTTTTCAGATTGTGAGTGAGTCACCGCGTCTGATTCTGGATGTTGCACATAACCCGCATGCGGCGGCGTACCTCGCAGGACGTCTCAAATCGTTACCAAAAACCGGGCGCGTGCTGGCGGTTATCGGTATGCTTCATGATAAAGATATCGGCGGCACGCTGGCCTGCATGGAGAGTGTGGTCGATAGCTGGTATTGTGCTCCTCTGGAAGGGCCGCGCGGCGCGACTGCTGAGCAGTTGATGGAACATCTCGGCAAAGGCGAAATCTACAGCAGTGTGGTTTCGGCCTGGCGTGCCGCGATGGCGGAGGCTAAACCAGAAGATACCGTGCTGGTGTGTGGGTCATTCCACACGGTGGCACATGTCATGGAAGTGATGGACGCGGGGAGAACCGGTGGCGAGTAAGTTTCAGAACCGTTTAACAGGAACCATTGTGCTGGTCGCGCTCGGGGTGATTATTCTCCCGGGATTGCTCGACGGGCAGAAAAAGCATTACCAGGATGAATTTGCGGCCATTCCGCTGGTACCCAAACCGGGCGATCGCGACGAGCCCGATATGCTGCCAGCGGCAACGCAGGCGCTGCCAGCCCAGCCGCCTGAAGGCGCAGCGGAAGAGGTGCGCGCAGGTGATGCAGCCGCGCCGTCTCTTGACCCGTCGCGTCTGGCGACGAACAATAACATCGAGATTGATCCGGTGCCGGTAGAACAGCCTAAGCCTGTTGAGAAGCCGAAACCGGTGGAGAAGCCGCAGCCGAAACCGCAGCGGGATAAAGCGGCCGAGCAACTGGCAGCCGCTTCAGAAACGCCACCGCCGGCGAAACAGGACGCGGCCCCTACCGGCAAAGCCTATGTCGTTCAGCTCGGTGCATTGAAAAATGCAGATAAGGTCAATGAGATTGTGAGTAAACTGCGCGGCGCGGGATACCGTGTTTATACTTCACCCACCACGCCGGTACAGGGTAAAATTACCCGTATCCTCGTGGGGCCGGATGCGTCTAAAGATAAGCTCAAAGGTTCGCTTGGCGAGCTGAAGCAAATCTCCGGCCTGAGCGGTGTGGTGATGAACTACAGCGCAAACTGACAGAAATTACCCCCTCACCCTAACCCTCTCCCCAAAGGGGCGAGGGGATGGTTTGCTCCCTCTCCCTTGAGGGAGAGGGCCGGGGTGAGGGGGAGGCAGACGTTCACAGAAACGTCAAAGGTGCGGTGGCGTTGAGCATTTTTTCAGCGCCTTTTTTATTTACGCGTGGGAAGGAAATCCCTACGCAAACGTTTTCTTTTTCTGTTAGAATTCGCCCCGAACTGGATGACAGGGCGTTTAATCGTGGGACACATATGGTCTGGATTGATTACGCCATCATTGCGGTGATTGGTTTTTCCTGTCTGGTTAGCCTGATCCGTGGCTTTGTTCGTGAAGCGTTATCGCTGGTAACCTGGGGTTGTGCTTTCTTTGTTGCCAGTCATTACTACACTTACCTGTCTGTCTGGTTCACGGGCTTTGAAGATGAACTGGTCCGAAACGGAATCGCCATCGCGGTGCTGTTTATCGCGACGCTGATTGTCGGCGCTATCGTCAATTACGTGATAGGTCAGCTGGTCGAGAAAACCGGTCTGTCAGGAACGGACAGGGTGCTCGGCATCTGTTTCGGCGCGTTGCGAGGCGTGCTGATTGTGGCCGCGATCCTGTTCTTCCTGGATACCTTTACCGGGTTTTCCAAAAGTGAAGACTGGCAAAAATCGCAGCTCATTCCGGAGTTCAGCTTCATCATCAGATGGTTCTTTGACTATCTGCAAAGCTCGTCGAGTTTCTTGCCCAGGGCATAAACCCTGAGATGTGGCTTAACGAGGAAAAGACGAATGTGCGGTATTGTCGGTATCGCCGGTTTCATGCCGGTAAACCAGTCGATTTATGACGCGTTAACGGTGCTTCAGCACCGTGGGCAGGATGCTGCGGGTATCATCACCATTGATGCAAACAACTGCTTCCGTTTACGCAAGGCGAACGGCCTGGTAAACGATGTGTTTGAAGCCCGCCATATGCAGCGTCTGCAAGGTAATATGGGGATCGGTCACGTTCGTTATCCTACTGCTGGCAGTTCCAGCGCCTCTGAGGCTCAGCCTTTTTACGTTAACTCCCCGTATGGCATCACGCTTGCCCACAATGGCAATCTGACCAATGCCCACGAGCTGCGTAAAAAGCTGTTTGAAGAGAAACGTCGCCACATTAATACCACCTCTGATTCTGAAATCCTGCTCAATATCTTTGCCAGCGAGCTGGATAACTTCCGCCATTATCCGCTGGAAGCAGACAACATTTTTGCCGCCGTTGCCGCGACTAATCGCCAGATCCGTGGCGCGTACGCTTGCGTGGCGATGATTATCGGTCACGGCATGGTGGCCTTCCGCGATCCAAATGGCATTCGCCCGCTGGTGCTCGGCAAACGTGACCTCGGCGATGGCCGTTCCGAGTACATGGTTGCCTCCGAAAGCGTGGCGCTGGACACGCTGGGCTTCGAATTCCTGCGTGATGTCGCGCCAGGCGAAGCGGTCTACATCACCGAGAAGGGCCAGCTGTTTACCCGCCAGTGCGCCGACAATCCGGTGAGCAACCCGTGCCTGTTCGAATACGTTTACTTCGCGCGTCCGGACTCGTTCATCGACAAAATTTCCGTTTACAGCGCGCGCGTCAACATGGGGACGAAGCTGGGCGAGAAGATTGCCCGCGAGTGGGACGATCTCGACATCGACGTCGTGATCCCAATCCCTGAAACCTCTTGTGATATCGCGCTGGAAATTGCCCGTATTCTGGACAAGCCGTACCGTCAGGGCTTCGTGAAAAACCGCTACGTTGGCCGCACCTTTATCATGCCGGGCCAGCAGCTGCGTCGTAAGTCCGTACGTCGTAAGCTAAACGCTAACCGTGCCGAGTTCCGCGACAAGAATGTGCTGCTGGTGGACGACTCCATTGTGCGCGGCACGACGTCTGAGCAGATCATCGAGATGGCGCGTGAGGCCGGGGCGAAGAAAGTATATCTCGCCTCCGCAGCGCCGGAAATTCGCTTCCCGAACGTGTATGGCATTGATATGCCAACCGCTAATGAGCTGATTGCGCATGGCCGAGAAGTGGATGAGATTCGCCAGATCATCGGGGCCGATGGCCTGATTTTCCAGGATCTGAACGATCTGATCGATGCGGTGCGCGCCGAGAACCCGGATATTCAGCAGTTCGAATGCTCGGTATTCAATGGGATCTACGTGACAAAAGACGTAGACCAGCAGTATCTCGACTACCTTGATTCTCTGCGTAACGACGATGCGAAAGCCGTCCAGCTGCAAAACGATCTCGAAAGCTTAGAGATGCACAACGAAGGTTAATGCTCCGGCAAGTGAGGGGGCTCGCCCTCACTTGCAACTCCCCGTAAAATCCTGCACAGTCAGCCCTGAAATCAGCAAGGGCAAAAATCATGAAACGACTCATTGTAGGGATCAGCGGTGCCAGCGGCGCGATTTATGGCGTCCGGCTGTTACAGGTGCTGCGTGACGTTGCTGGCGTAGAAACCCATCTGGTGATGAGCCAGGCGGCGCGTCAGACCCTCTCTCTTGAAACCGATCTCTCTCTGCGCGACGTTCAGGCGCTGGCTGATGTTGTCCACGATGCCCGCGATATCGCCGCCAGCATCTCTTCGGGCTCGTTTAAAACGGCCGGCATGGTTATTTTGCCCTGTTCGATTAAAACCCTCTCCGGTATCGTAAACAGCTATACCGACACGCTGGTGACGCGTGCGGCGGACGTGGTGCTGAAAGAGCGTCGTCCTCTGGTGCTCTGCGTGCGGGAAACGCCGCTACACCTGGGACATCTGCGTTTAATGACGCAGGCAGCCGAACTGGGAGCTGTGATAATGCCGCCGGTCCCCGCGTTCTATCATCGTCCACAAACGCTGGACGATGTCATCAACCAGACCGTTAACCGCGTGCTGGATCAGTTCGATATAGACCTGCCGGAAGATCTCTTTACCCGCTGGCAGGGGGCGTGAAGCTGTGCACAAGCAAGGTGCATGAAATGACTGTTTGCCCTGTTTCAGGGCAAAACTGCAACCGCGATCATATCCTCGACATTTAATTCGCTTTTTCCCTTTTTCTCTTTCCGGTTCGTTCGGCAGACCTGCTATCTTTCACCATTAAGGCAGTATCGCAACGTTTTATTAACATATTTAACGTCGTAGTTTTAACCCGACGACAATGTGGCATAAGACCTGCAAGAGCAGCCTGCAACACAACACACAACACACAACGTAAACCATAATAAAATCACGGTTCTTGAGGGTAAATGTATGAAGAAGACGGTTCTGGCTCTGTCTTTGCTCGTGGGCTTGAGTGCAGCAGCAAGTAGCTATGCAGCGCTACCACAGACAGTTCGTATCGGTACAGACGCAACCTACGCGCCATTCTCCTCCAAGGATGCGAAAGGCGACTTCGTGGGGTTTGATATCGATCTGGGAAATGAGATGTGCAAACGCATGGAAGTGAAATGCACATGGGTGGGCAGTGACTTTGACGCGCTGATCCCGTCGCTGAAAGCCAAGAAAATCGACGCTATTATCTCTTCTCTCTCCATCACGGAAAAACGTCAGCAGGAGATCGCCTTCTCTGAGAAGCTCTACGCTGCCGATTCACGTCTGATTGCCGCGAAAGGTTCCCCAATCCAGCCGACCATCGACTCGCTGAAAGGTAAGCATGTTGGCGTGCTTCAGGGCTCAACCCAGGAAGGCTACGCGAACGCCAACTGGCGCGAGAAGGGCGTCGATGTGGTCGCCTACCAGAACCAGGATCTGATCTACTCTGACCTGGCGGCGGGCCGTCTGGATGCCGCGTTCCAGGATGAAGTTGCCGCGAGCGAAGGCTTCCTGAAGCAGCCTGCGGGTAAAGAGTACGCCTTTGCCGGCCCGTCAGTTAAAGATAAAAAATACTTTGGCGACGGCACCGGTATTGGCCTGCGTAAGGATGATACCGAGCTGAAAGCCGCCTTCGACAAAGCGTTTAACGAGCTGCGTAAAGACGGTACCTACGACAAACTGGCGAAGAAATACTTTGATTTCAACGTCTACGGTAATTAATGCCTGAACGGGATGCACTGATGTGGTGCATCTTTAGGGGAAGTGTTCCAGTATGGTGCAAACAATGCACCATATTGGACCGCCGTGTGCATAGTTAAGCATTTTAAATGCAAAAATTCCCGTTCAGAGGCATTAATCTTTGCCTGAGTGAGGGGATTAATGGCACATTAACGGCAACCCGTAGTCGTAAAATCTCGTATTTAGACAGTTTGTTGAGGACAGATATGAAAAAACTGGTGTTGTCACTTTCTCTGGTACTGGCCTTTTCCAGCGCCACCGCAGCATTCGCAGCCATTCCGCAGAAAATTCGTATTGGGACTGACCCAACCTACGCGCCTTTCGAATCGAAAAATGCGAAGGGGGAACTGGTCGGTTTTGACATCGATCTGGCTAACGAGCTGTGCAAACGCATTAAAGCGCAATGTACCTACGTTGAAAACCCGCTGGACGCGCTAATCCCGTCCCTGAAAGCGAAAAAAATTGACGTGATCATGTCCTCCCTGTCTATCACCGAAAAACGTCAGCAGGAGATTGCCTTCACGGACAAACTCTACGCGGCTGACTCACGTCTGGTGGTGGCGAAATCCTCTGACATTCAGCCAACCCTTGAATCTCTGAAGGGCAAACGCGTGGGCGTGTTGCAGGGTACGACGCAGGAAACCTACGGTAACGAGCACTGGGCGCCAAAGGGGATTGAAATTGTCTCTTACCAGGGCCAGGAAAACATCTACGCAGACCTGACGGCAGGCCGTATTGACGCGGCATTCCAGGATGAAGTGGCGGCAAGCGAAGGCTTCCTGAAACAGCCTGTGGGTAAAGATTACAAGTTCGGGGGTCCGTCCATTAAGGACGAAAAACTCTTTGGCGTTGGTACCGGTATGGGCCTGCGGAAAGAAGACAACGAACTGCGTGAAGCCCTGAACAAAGCGTTCGCCGAGATGCGCGCGGACGGCACTTACGACAAGCTGGCGAAAAAGTACTTCGATTTTAATGTTTACGGCGGCTAATCGCCCCGTCTGATAACGTGCGGCCCCTCCCGTTGCGGGAGGGGAAAAGACACGGTTCCACCACTCACGAGACGACAGGGCACGCGGTATGCTGTACGGATTTTCTGGCGTTATTTTACAGGGCGCGCTTGTCACCCTTGAGCTGGCTATCAGCTCCGTGGTGCTGGCGGTGCTGATAGGCCTGGCGGGCGCGGGGGCAAAGTTATCCGCCAACAGACCGCTGGCGCTGATATTTGAAGGCTATACCACGCTGATTCGCGGCGTGCCTGACCTGGTGCTGATGCTGCTGATCTTTTATGGCCTGCAAATCGCACTTAACGGCGTCACGGATGCTATCGGCATGGATCAGATCGATATCGACCCGATGGTGGCCGGTATTATTACCCTTGGTTTTATCTACGGTGCTTATTTCACTGAGACCTTTCGCGGCGCTTACATGGCCGTGCCGAAAGGGCACATTGAAGCGGCGACCGCCTACGGTTTTACCTCCTCACAAACGTTTCGCCGGATCATGTTCCCGGCCATGATGCGCTACGCGCTGCCGGGCATCGGTAACAACTGGCAGGTTATTCTGAAGGCAACGGCGCTGGTCTCCCTGCTGGGTCTGGAAGATGTGGTGAAGGCCACGCAGCTGGCGGGTAAAAGCACCTGGGAACCGTTCTATTTTGCGGTAGTCTGCGGCGTAATCTATCTGGTCTTTACGACCGTCTCCAATGGTGTGCTGCTTCTGCTCGAACGTCGCTACTCCGTGGGTGTGAAGAGGGCTGACCTGTGATTGAGATTATTCAGGAGTACTGGAAATCCCTGCTGTGGACGGATGGCTACCGCTTTACTGGCGTGGCGATCACGCTGTGGCTGCTGATCTCCTCGGTGGTCATGGGCGGCATTCTGGCGGTGTTTCTCGCCATTGGCCGCGTGTCGAATAATAAATTTATCCAGTTTCCGATCTGGCTGTTCACCTACGTGTTTCGCGGTACTCCGCTGTACGTGCAGCTGCTGGTGTTCTATTCCGGAATGTACACGCTGGAGATCGTGAAAGGCACCGAGATGCTGAACGCGTTCTTCCGCAGCGGTCTGAACTGTACGGTGCTGGCGCTGACCCTCAATACTTGCGCCTATACCACCGAGATCTTCGCCGGGGCCATCCGTTCTGTGCCGCACGGTGAGATCGAGGCGGCGCGCGCGTACGGCTTCTCGTCCGTGAAGCTCTACCGCTGTATTATTCTGCCTTCGGCGCTGCGTATTGCGCTGCCGGCCTACAGCAACGAAGTGATTTTAATGCTGCATTCGACGGCACTGGCGTTTACCGCCACGGTGCCGGATCTGTTAAAGATTGCCCGCGATATTAACTCTGCCACCTACCAGCCGTTTACGGCGTTTGGTATTGCGGCAGTGCTCTATTTGATCATTTCTTACGTCCTGATCAGCCTGTTCCGTAAGGCTGAAAAACGCTGGTTGCAGCATATAAAACCGTCGACGCACTGAGAATTTATGATGGCTGAGAACAAATTAAACGTAATTGATTTGCACAAGCGCTACGGCGAACATGAAGTGCTGAAAGGGGTGTCGCTGGAGGCTAACGCGGGCGACGTGATCAGTATTATCGGCTCATCAGGTTCGGGTAAAAGTACCTTCCTGCGCTGCATCAACTTCCTCGAAAAGCCGAGCGAAGGATCGATTGTGGTGAGCGGACAGAACATCAACATGGTCCGTGATAAAGACGGTCAGCTTAAAGTGGCGGATAAAAATCAGCTGCGCCTGCTGCGTACGCGTCTGACAATGGTATTCCAGCACTTCAATCTCTGGAGCCACATGACGGTGCTGGAGAACGTGATGGAAGCGCCGGTTCAGGTGCTCGGCTTAAGCAAGCAGGAAGCCCGCGAGCGTGCGGTGAAATACCTGGCGAAAGTGGGGATCGACGAGCGGCAGCAGATCAAATATCCGGTGCACCTGTCAGGGGGACAGCAGCAGCGTGTTTCCATCGCCCGCGCGCTGGCGATGGAGCCGGAAGTATTGCTGTTTGACGAACCGACTTCCGCGCTGGATCCGGAACTCGTTGGCGAAGTGCTGCGCATCATGCAGAAGCTGGCGGAAGAGGGCAAAACGATGGTGGTGGTGACGCACGAGATGGGCTTCGCCCGTAACGTTTCTAACCACGTTATCTTCCTGCATCAGGGCAAGATTGAGGAGCAGGGGCATCCGGACGAAGTGCTGGCGAACCCGCAAAGCCCGCGTTTGCAGCAGTTCCTGAAAGGCTCGTTGAAGTAATCTTTCGCCTTTCTCCCTCTCCCTGTGGGAGAGGGACGGGGTGAGGGCATCAGCCCCAGAGCCGCCCAATTGCCCGGTGGCGCTTCGCTTTCCGGGCCTACAAAAACCGTAGGCCGGGCAAACGCAGTGTCGCCCGGCATTCAGACCGCACCACACTCCAGCCGATACACCCAGTCGTCATACCGTACGCCGTTAATCTCGTACGCCTTCTCCAGTACCTGCGTGCGCACAAAACCTGCTTTCTCAAGAACCCGCACCGACCCAACGTTATCCGCCAGCACGTACGCGTTTATCGCCTTCACGCCCGTCTGGTTAAATGCATACTCACACACCGCCCGCAGCGCCTCGCTGGCAATGCCTTTTCCCTGCGCGTCAGGCACAACCGTGTAGCCAATATCCGCCTCTTCACGGTTCGCCGCACTGATTTGCAGGCCGATATCCCCGAGCGGCGTAACGTCGTTATGCAGACGGATCACAAAGACATGCTCCGCCATCAGGCGCGCGGCAAATACGCGGCGCGTCTCTTTTTCAGGCATGATAGCGGCCATATAGCGCATGATGTTGGGGTCTTCGCGCAGAGAGCGAAAGAACGCCCAGTCAGAAGGTTCGAAAGGGGTGAGGTGAAGCCGGGTTGTGGTGATGGTTGCCATAGTTACGCCATATCATCCAGAGATGGCGTATAACTCTAACATATTCACTGCACCACATCCCCCAGCGCCTCTTCCAGGTCATACCAGCGGAACGTAAATCCGGCCGCTTCCAGCCGTTTTGGCAGCGCGCGCTGGCCGCCCAGCACCAGCACCGAAGATTCGCCCATCAACAGCCGAATCGCCGTCGCAGGTACGCGCAGTACCGCCGGGCGATGCAGAGCATGACCCAGGGCGTGAGCAAACTGTTCATTACGTACGGGGTAGGGAGATACCATGTTAAACGGCCCGCGCAGGTCGTTATCCAGCAGCCAGAGAATACCGTTGACCATATCGTCGATATGGATCCACGCCAGATACTGACGACCGTTGCCGATGGGCCCGCCAAGCCCCATTTTAAACGGCGGCAACATTTTACCGAGAATACCGCCTTTCGGAGCAAGCACCACGCCGGTGCGCAGCAGGCAGACGCGGGTGTTATCGCTCTGCGCCCCGCAGGCAATGCGCTCCCACTGGGCGCAGAGTTTATGGGTAAACTCGTTGTGCGGCGGCTCTTCTTCGGTCACCACCACTTCACCAAGATCGCCATAGTAGCCTGTTGCAGAGCCGGAAATCAGCACCGAGGGCGGCATCTCGCTGTTACGAATCAGCTCAACCAGCTTTTCAGTCATGTTCCAGCGGCTGCTGCATAAACGCTGTTTTTGCTCTTCGGTCCAGCGTTTATCAGCGATAGGCTCGCCTGCGAGGTTGATGACGGCGTCAAAGCCGTTCAGATCCTGCCGTTCCGCCAGGCCTTTCCAGATCTCAACGCCGGTGCCCAGCACCTGGCGCGCTTTCTCCGGGCTGCGCGTGACCACGGTAATGTCGTGATGCAACGCCTGCAAACGTGGAATGAGATGGCGACCAATCAGCCCCGTACCGCCGGTGAGCAGGATCTTCATACAACCTCCAGGTTTACGCCTGGCGCTGCCAGCTTAACGTCATGGAGACGGAGTCGGCGTAGCGCAGGGCGTGAAGTTTATCGATCTCCACTTCAGCATAAGTGACCCAGTGGTGTTCGCGTGCGATGTCGAGCACATCCTGAGTTAATTTTTCCAGTAGCGCAAAACGGTTGTTCTCAACGTACTGGATGATGCTTTTGGTGATCGTGCGATAGTTCAGCGCGTCATTGATGTCTTCGCTGGCGCGCGCCTTGTCTGCCGGGTAATGGATCACGACATTCACCACGATATCCTGGCGATTCGCGATCTCTTCCTCTTTGATACCAATGAATGTACGTAAGCGAAGGTTTTTTATACGAATAATAGCGTCATGCTGGGACATTGCAGGTCTTCTCCGTGTCAGTATTTTTACCTCATCATACATGAGGAGAACACCTGCACCCAACGGGGCACAGGCTCAAATCTGATGGATTTTTTGCATGGCGCGTTCGGTTGCCGGGCGGGTCCGGATGCGCTCAAACCAGTTGTTCACCGCCGGATAAGTGGCCAGGTCGATCCGGTGGCGTTCATGGGTGTTGATCCACGGCCAGCAGGCGATATCTGCGATGCTGTAATGCTCACCTCCCAGCCACGGTGATTTTTCCAGCCGACGGTTCAGTACCCCGTACAGGCGCTGGGTTTCGACCTGATATCGCTCAATGGCGTAAGGGATCGTCTGCGGCGCATAGGCGGTAAAGTGATGATTCTGCCCCAGCATCGGCCCCAGGCCGCTCGACTGCCAGAATAACCATTGCAGCGTGTGATGACGCTCGCGCAACTCCCCGCTCAGGAGCTTGCCGGTTTTCTCTGCCAAATAAAGCAAAATCTCTCCGGACTCAAACAGGCTTAACGGTTTGCCCCCGTCAGAAGGCAGGTTATCAATGATGGCCGGAATTTTATTGTTGGGCGAGATGGCCAGAAAAACGGGGCGGAACTGATCGCCTTTGCTGATATCCACGCGAATGATCCGGTAGTCCAGTTCGGCTTCTTCAAGAAAGAGGGTGATCTTATGGCCATTAGGGGTGGGGGCATAATAGAGATCTATCATTCTCAACTCCTGTCAGTGCGAATAGTGTTGCCATGAAAAATCAGTATAGGTGCTTGTTGTAAATCGTGAGTTTTCATCAAGTGACAGCGAGGCAAAGAGATTATATGTTGAGTGAAAACCGATCAGCCGAAGAGGATGTTATGAGCCAGCCTGTAATAACGTTGTGGTCCGATGCGAACTTTTTTTCTCCTTATGTCATGAGCGTTTATGTGGCGCTGGCAGAAAAGGGGCTTACTTTTAGTCTGAAAACCGTTGACCTGGACAGCGGCGAACATCTGAAGCCTCAGTGGCAGGGCTACGCGCTCACCCGCCGTGTCCCTGTGCTGGAGATTGACGGTTTTGAGTTGAGTGAATCCTCAGCGATTGACGAGTACCTTGAAGACCGCTTTGCCCCACCAGAGTGGGAACGCATCTATCCTCACGATCTGCAAAAGCGCGCCCGCGCCCGCCAGATCCAGGCGTGGCTGCGTAGCGACCTGGTGCCGATTCGCACAGAACGCTCCACGGACGTGGTGTTCGCTGGCGTCATAAAGCCCGCCCTCAGCGAAGAAGGCTTATCCAGCGCCCGGAAGCTGATTGATACCGCGTCATCGCTGCTGTCACAGGGTAACCCAAACCTGTTTGGCGAGTGGTGTATTGCCGACACCGATCTGGCGCTGATGCTCAATCGCCTTATCCTTAACGGCGATGACGTCCCACAGCTGCTGGTGGATTACGCCACCTTCCAGTGGCAACGCGCGTCGGTACAGCGCTATCTGGCACTCTCTGCTAAGCGCGCGGGCTGATAAGACGGGGCGCTTGAGGTATGATAGGGGCAGTCTGAATTCCCGAGGAGTAACTGATGAAACTGATGTTTGCGTCGGATATTCATGGATCGCTGCCCGCGACCGAACGCGTGTTATCTCTGTTTGCCCAAAGCGGGGCGCAATGGCTGGTGATCCTGGGCGATGTGTTAAACCACGGCCCACGCAATGCGTTGCCGGAAGGGTATGCTCCCGCGCAGGTGGCGGAAAAACTTAATCATTTTGCCTCGCGCATTATCGCCGTTCGCGGCAACTGCGACAGCGAAGTTGACCAGATGCTGCTGCAATTTCCCATCACCGCTCCCTGGCAACAGGTGTTGATGGAAAACAGCCGTTTGTTCCTGACCCACGGGCACCTGTTCGGCCCGGATAACCTGCCGTCACTCGCCGCTGGCGATGTCCTGGTTTATGGTCATACTCATATTCCGGTGGCGGAAAAACGCGGGGCGTTTTACCACTTTAACCCCGGGTCTGTCAGCATTCCTAAAGGCGGTAACCCGGCAAGCTACGGCATGTATGAAGACGGGACATTAAGCGTTATCGCACTTAATGATCAGCAAGTTATTGCGCAGATAGCGATTAATCCGTAAGTTACACCACAACTGCAAACGCGCCGAAAGAGCGCTTAGACGAGAAGGTTTCCCGATGGTGGAGCAGAATCATTTGGCAAGTACTGAGTGGGTTGACATTGTCAGCGAAGAGAATGAAGTGATCGCGCAGGCCAGCCGCGAACAAATGCGTGCGGAGCGTCTGCGTCACCGCGCGACTTACATCGTTGTTCATGACGGCATGGGCAAGATTCTGGTCCAGCGTCGCACTGACACCAAAGATTTTCTTCCTGGTATGCTGGATGCCACAGCGGGTGGCGTCGTGCAGGCCGATGAAGTATTGCTGGATTCCGCGCGTCGTGAAGCGGAAGAAGAGTTAGGTATCGCTGGCGTGCCGTTTGCCGAGCACGGACAGTTTTATTTCGAAGATGAGCATTGTCGCGTCTGGGGCGGGCTGTTTAGCTGCGTTTCCCACGGACCTTTCGCCTTGCAGGAAGAGGAAGTGAGCGAAGTGTGCTGGATGACGCCGGAAGAGATCACCGCGCGTTGCGACGAATTCACGCCGGATTCCCTTAAAGCACTGGCGCTGTGGATGACCCGCAACGCCAAAAACGAATCCGCTAAACCGGAAAATAAGCCGGAAAAAGAGGAAGAGGCTGAGTAAGCCTTAACAGCTTTCCCGCAGACACAGGCTGGACGCGATGGGTTTATGGTCGCGCCAGTCTCTGTCATTCAGACGTTCCAGTAACGCTTTCCCGGCTTCAATCCCAATCTTGCGATGCGGTACTGCCATCGTCGTCAGCGGCGGCTGACAGACGCGGCTAACGTCGCTGTCGCCAAAGCCCACGACCGCTAAATCGTCCGGCACCTTGATGCGCCGACGCTGGCACTCATACAGCGCGCCGCAGGCCAGTTCATCTGACACGCACACCAGCGCATCCAGCTCCGGCCACGCCAGCAGAAACTCCGGCAATTGTGCCGCACCGGTGGAAAAGCTCGGCGGCATGGCGGCATTAATCACTCTGTTTGGCGACAGGTGGTGGCGCAGCATCGCCTTGTACCAGCCCTGCAAATGCTGCTGAAAAATCCACTGCTCCTGGTTAGCGCACAGCAGGCCGATATTCTGGTAGCCGCGCTGAATCACCATTTCGGTAAGTTCATACATGGCGGCGACGTTATCAATCCCGATATTCATATCAATAGGATCGGCACGCATTGCACCCATTTCCATCACCGGGATAGAGGCGTTTTTTAGCCAGTGTCGCACGGTATCGGAGTGCTCGACGCTGAGCAGTATCGCCGCGGCGATGTTCGAGGCCAGCAGCGTTTCAAGCAGTTTCTCTTCCTGTTCAAGACGATGCTGAGATTCCGCCAGCATAATCTGATATCCGGCTGGCTGGAGCACCTGCTGTAGCCCGGCGAACATCTCGGAACAGCCAGCTTCGGAAAGATTGGGTACAACCATCGCAATCGTCCATGACGATGCCGATGCCAGTGCGCTGGCGGCAAGATTGGGCATGTAACCCAGCTCCTGCACCGCGGCTTCAATTTTTTCACGCAGTTTATCGGAAACCTGTTCGGGCGTGCGGAGGGCACGGGAAACAGTCATCGTGCCTACGCCGGCAAGCTGCGCGACATCCGCGAGCGTTACTTTTCCGGTACTGCGCCGTTTTCGGGTTAAAGACATACATCTTCCTGCTGACAGGACGCGATTTAGTTTCATCCTTCATTTTACGTGACAGGCAGTATACGCCTTAAATCCCTTTTTTTGCTGTGATTTCGCACCAGGATAGCAATTTGATAGCGCTATCACAGTTCTGCATGTTAGTCGTTGGTAGCGCTATCTTTGTGATCGCGATCGCAGTCATTAATTGATTGGTTGAATAGAGTTTGCCCATGTCTGGTCTTTAGCGGGAGTGACAAATGCTCAAAAAGTGGATATATGATACAACCATCATCCTACAGGATAGCGTTGAAAGCTGGCCCCAGGCGCTGGAACTGTGCGCGAAACCGCTGCTGGATTTGCAGGTCATTGCGCCGGAATATGTCACGGCTATCATTGAGCAGCATCATAGGTTAGGTCCCTACTATGTGCTGGCTCCTGGGCTGGCAATGCCACATGCGCGACCGGAAGAAGGGGCGAAAGGACTTGGCCTGTCATTATTAAAACTGAAACAGGGCGTCTCATTTGGTGCTGGTGAGTTTGACCCCGTCGATGTGATTGTGATGCTGGCGGCGCCGGACAAACATAGCCATATCGAAATGATCTCCGCCTTAGCAGAATTATTTTCCAGCGACGAAGATATGGCTGAATTACATCGGGCGAATACGCTGGAGGAGATAAAAACCGTCATCAATCGCTTCTGATTTAATTATTTAATCCGATTCATCTCAACATTACGCGTCAGCGTGATGGGGCGTACTCTACTCAAAAAAGGGGATAACAATGAAAATTATGGCTATTTGCGGCTCCGGCCTGGGCAGCAGTTTTATGGTCGAAATGAATATTAAAAAGGTGCTCAAAAAACTGGAAATTGAGGCAGAGGTTGAACACTCCGATCTCTCCTCGGCCACGCCGGGCGCGGCGGACCTGTTTGTAATGGCGAAAGACATTGCCGCCAGCGCCAGCGTGCCGGAAAGCCAGCTGGTGGTGATCAACAATATTATCGATATCAACGAACTCGAAGCGCAGCTGCGCGCCTGGTTCGAAAGACAATAATCCTGAAAAGGCGAGGTGGATATGTTTATCCTTGAAACGCTGAATTTCGTTGTTGATATTTTAAAAGTCCCTTCAGTCCTGGTCGGGTTAATTGCCCTGATTGGTCTGGTGGCGCAGAAAAAAGCCTTTTCAGATGTGGTAAAAGGCACAATAAAAACCATTCTCGGCTTTATTGTACTGGGCGGCGGCGCAACCGTGCTGGTGGGCTCTTTAAATCCGCTCGGCGGTATGTTTGAGCACGCCTTTAATATTCAGGGCATTATTCCCAACAATGAAGCTATTGTGTCGATTGCCCTGGAAAAATATGGTGCCTCCACCGCGCTCATTATGGCTTTCGGGATGGTGGCGAATATTATTGTCGCGCGCTTTACCCGCCTGAAGTACATCTTCCTGACCGGGCATCACACCTTCTACATGGCGTGCATGATTGGCGTGATCCTGACGGTCGCAGGCTTCGAAGGGGTAGGGCTGGTCTTTACCGGTTCGTTGATCCTCGGCCTGATTATGGCCTTCTTCCCGGCGATTGCGCAGCGCTATATGAAGCGTATTACCGGCAACGATGAGATTGCCTTCGGTCATTTCGGCACGCTGGGCTACGTGCTGTCCGGCTGGATTGGCAGCAAGGTCGGTAAAGGCTCGCGCTCCACCGAAGAGATGAACCTGCCGAAGAACCTCAGCTTCCTGCGCGACAGTTCGATCTCCATCTCACTGACCATGATGATTATCTACCTGATTATGGCGGTGAGCGCCGGGCGTGAGTACGTGGAGGCCACCTTCAGCGGCGGCCAGAACTACCTGGTGTACGCCATCATTATGGCCATCACCTTCGCGGCAGGCGTGTTTATCATCTTGCAGGGTGTGCGCCTGATTCTGGCGGAAATTGTCCCGGCCTTTACCGGCTTCTCGGAAAAACTGGTGCCCAATGCGCGACCTGCGCTGGACTGCCCGGTGGTCTACCCGTATGCGCCAAACGCGGTGCTGATTGGCTTCCTGTTCAGCTTCCTCGGCGGGATTGTAGGCTTGTTCATCTGCGGTCAGTTTAGCTGGGTGCTGATCCTGCCGGGCGTCGTGCCGCATTTCTTCACCGGTGCAACGGCGGGCGTGTTTGGGAACGCCACCGGCGGACGTCGCGGGGCGATGATTGGCGCCTTTGCTAACGGCCTGCTGATCACCTTCCTGCCGGTCCTGCTGCTGCCTGTTCTGGGCGCGATTGGCTTTGCGAATACGACCTTCTCGGACGCCGACTTTGGCGCCGTCGGGATTGTGCTCGGCAACCTGGCGCGCTTCCTGTCGCCGCTTGCCATCACCGGACTGGTTGTTGTGTTGTTTGCGCTGCTGGTGGCCTACAACGTCTTCGCTAAAAACAAACCTGCCAGCGGTAACGCGCAGGAAAACCCCGGAGCCAAATCATGAATGAAAATGAAATAACCGAACTGGCGCGTCAGATCCGCCTTGAGACGCTGAAATCCCTGACGCAGCTGGGTTTTGGTCACTACGGCGGCAGCATGTCAGTCGTTGAAACACTGGCCGTTCTGTACGGCGCGGTAATGAAAATTGACCCGGCCGATCCGGACTGGCCAGAGCGCGATTACTTTGTGCTGTCGAAGGGACATGCGGGCCCGGCGCTGTACAGCACGCTGGCGATTAAGGGCTACTTCCCGATTGAAGAGCTGAGCACGCTAAACCAGAACGGAACGCGTCTGCCAAGCCACCCGGATCGCCTGAAAACACGCGGCGTGGATGCCACCACCGGATCGCTGGGTCAGGGGATCTCCATTGCAGGCGGCATGGCGCTGTCGCACAAGCTGGCAGAAAGGCCAAACCGGGTGTTTTGCATCGTTGGCGATGGGGAGCTGAACGAAGGGCAGTGCTGGGAAGCCTTCCAGTTTATTGCTCACCATCGACTGAACAATCTGACGGTGTTCGTGGACTGGAACAAACAGCAGCTCGACGGCGAGCTGGACGAAATCATCAGCGCCTTCGATCTGGAAGGCAAATTCCGCGCCTTTGGTTTTGACGTGGTGACGGTGAAAGGGGACGACATTCCGGCGCTGCTGGAGGTGACCGCGCCGATCCCTGCGACCGATGCGCGTCCGCGGGTAGTGATCCTCGACAGCATCAAAGGGCAGGGGGTGCCATACCTGGAACAGCTCAGCAACTCGCATCACCTGCGATTAACTGAGGAGAGCAAAGCGGCGCTCAACGAGACGATTCGCCAACTGGAGGCTTCACATGATTAAGGTTGCACCGACAGGACAGAAAGATGCCGTTGAGATGCGTAAGGTCTATGCGGGTTTTGTGGCAAAACAGATTGAGGCCGGGAGCGAGATTATTGCGCTCGAAGCGGATCTGATGAGTTCGATGGCGATGGACGGCGTAGCGCGTGATTATCCACAGCACGTCATCAACTGCGGCATTATGGAGGCCAACGTGATTGGGACGGCCGCCGGGCTGTCGCTCACCGGACGTAAGCCGTTCGTCCATACCTTTACCGCCTTTGCCAGCCGTCGCTGCTTCGACCAGCTGTTTATGTCCCTGGACTACCAGCGCAATAACGTGAAGGTGATTGCCTCGGATGCGGGCGTGACGGCCTGCCACAACGGCGGGACGCATATGTCGTTTGAGGATATGGGCATCGTGCGCGGTCTGGCGCATTCAGTGGTGCTGGAGGTGACCGATGCGGTGATGTTCGAAGATGTGCTGCGTCAGCTTATCGACCTGGAAGGCTTCTACTGGGTGCGGACCATCCGTAAACAGGCGCCGAGCGTGTATGCCCCGGGGTCAACCTTCACCATCGGCAAGGGCAACGTGCTGCGCGAGGGAACCGATATTACCCTGATTGCTAACGGCATTATGGTGGCGGAAGCGCTGGAGGCGGCGCGCCAGCTGGAGCAGGAGGGGGTAAGCGCAGCGGTCATCGACATGTTTACCCTGAAGCCCATCGATCGGATGCTGGTGAAAAATTATGCCGAGAAAACCAGGCGTATTGTGACCTGCGAAAACCACAGCATTCACAACGGGCTGGGGTCGGCGGTGGCGGAAGTGCTGGTGGAAACCTGTCCGGTGCCCCTGCGTCGGGTGGGGGTGAAGGAACGATATGGTCAGGTGGGCACGCAGGACTTCTTGCAAAAGGAGTATGGCCTGACGGCACATGACATTGTGTCGGCGGCGCGGGAGCTGTTGTAATAAAAAAAGGCGACCTTGTGGTCGCCTTTTTGTTGCCCGGTGGCGCTGGCGCTTACCGGGCCTACGGTCCTGTAGGCCGGATAAGCGAAGCGCCATCCGGCAAAACATTACTGCTGTTGCGAAGACTGGATCGCCGTCAGCGCGATGGTGTAGACGATATCGTCAACCAGCGCACCACGAGACAGGTCGTTCACAGGCTTGCGCATACCTTGCAGCATTGGCCCGATGGAGATCAGGTCTGCTGAACGCTGTACCGCTTTATAGGTGGTGTTACCGGTGTTCAGATCCGGGAAGATGAACACGGTAGCGCGACCTGCAACCGGCGAGTTAGGCGCTTTAGATTTCGCAACGTCAGCCATTACCGCGGCATCGTACTGGAGCGGGCCGTCGATCATCAGATCCGGACGTTTTTCCTGCGCAATGCGGGTTGCTTCACGGACTTTCTCTACGTCGCTGCCTGCACCAGAAGTACCGGTGGAGTAGGAGAGCATCGCGACGCGCGGTTCGATACCGAAGGCAGTCGCGGAGTCCGCAGACTGGATAGCGATTTCTGCCAGCTGCTCTGCGGTTGGGTCCGGGTTGATCGCGCAGTCGCCGTAAACGTAAACCTGTTCAGGCAGAAGCATGAAGAACACGGAGGAGACCAGAGAGCTGCCCGGTGCGGTTTTGATCAGCTGCAACGGTGGGCGGATGGTGTTCGCGGTGGTGTGAACCGCACCGGAAACCAGGCCGTCAACTTCGTCCTGCTCCAGCATCAGCGTACCCAGCACGACGTTGTCTTCCAGCTGCTCGCGCGCAACGGCTTCGGTCATGCCCTTGTTCTTACGCAGCTCAACCAGGCGGGCAACGTAGCTTTCGCGAACCACTTCCGGGTCAACGATCTCAATGCCAGCGCCCAGCTCAACGCCCTGAGACGCCGCAACGCGGTTGATCTCATCCGGGTTACCCAGCAGCACACAGGTCGCGATACCGCGCTCTGCACAGATGGCCGCCGCTTTAACGGTACGTGGTTCGTCACCTTCTGGCAGAACCACGCGTTTGCCCGCTTTACGCGCCAGCTCGGTCAGCTGGTAACGGAAGGCTGGAGGAGACAGACGACGGCTGCGCTCGGACGTCGCCGTCAGGGATTCGATCCAGTCTGCGTTGATGTAGCCCGCAACGTATTCCTGAACTTTCTCGATACGCTCGTGGTCATCAACCGGCACTTCGAGGTTGAAGCTTTGCAGGCTCAGGGAGGTCTGCCAGGTGTTGGTGTTCACCATGAATACTGGCAGGCCAGTGGCGAACGCACGTTCGCACAGCTTGCTGACGCGCGGGTCCATCTCGTAGGCACCGGTCAGCAGGATCGCACCGATTTCCACGCCGTTCATCGCAGCCAGGCACGCTGCAACCAGCACGTCTGGACGGTCAGCAGAGGTCACCAGCAGGGAACCTGCGCGGAAGTGTTCCAGCATGTGCGGAATGCTGCGCGCGCAGAAGGTCACGGACTTCACGCGGCGGGTGCTGATATCGCCTTCGTTAACGATGGTGGCATTCAGGTGACGCGCCATATCGATTGCACGGGTGGCAATCAGATCGAAGCTCCATGGCACCGCACCCAGCACCGGCAGTGGGCTGGAATCCTGCAGCTTGGCCGGGTCAACTTTGATGACTTTCGCTTTGGAAGAGTCGTCGAAGATTTCGGACAGGTCAGGACGCGTACGGCCCTGCTCATCTACTGGCGCGTTCAGCTTGTTAACAATCACGCCGGTGATGCTGGTGTTTTTTGCACCGCCGAAGCTGCTGCGCGTCAGTTCGATACGCTCTTTCAGCTGCTCTGGGGTGTCCGTGCCCTGAGACATCACGAAAACAATCTCTGCGTTCAGGGTTTTCGCGATTTCAAAGTTCAGAGACTGGGCAAACTGGTGTTTACGGGTCGGGACCAGGCCTTCAACCAGCACCACTTCAGCGTCCTGCGCGTTTGCGTGGTAGTTGGCGATGATCTCTTCCATCAGCACGTCTTTCTGGTTGCTGGAGAGCAGAGATTCAACGTGGCTCATCTTCAGCGGTTCAGCCGCTGGCAGATTGGAGTTCTTACGAACGATGGAGGTGGTCTGGTCTGGCGCATCGCCACCGGCACGTGGCTGGGCGATAGGCTTAAAGACGCTCAGACGAACGCCTTTGCGTTCCATAGCGCGGATCACGCCGAGGCTGACGCTGGTCAGGCCGACGCTGGTTCCGGTAGGGATCAGCATAATAGTACGGGACACGGTTTATCCTCTTTCGTTACCGCCGCGTTGGGCGGGCTACAAAACAGCACCGCCAGCATTGCTGGCGGTGTGGAATCAGGCAGTCAGGCGGCACGCGTCTTGCGCGATGACCAGCTCTTCGTTAGTTGGGATAACGATAGCCGGGCGGGTGCCTTCTTTGTTGATGAAGCCAGACTTGCCGAAGCGGGCAGCCAGGTTACGCTCGTGATCGACTTCGAAGCCCAGAACGCCCAGTTTGCCCAGGGACAGCTCACGTACCATTGCCGCGTTCTCACCGATGCCGCCGGTGAAGATAACCGCGTCCAGACGACCGTCCATCAGCGCGGTGTAAGAACCGATGTACTTCGCCAGACGGTGGCAGTAAACGTCCATTGCACGTTTAGCGTCAGCTTTTTCTGCGTAGTTGTCTTCAACGTAACGGCAGTCGCTGGTGACTTCGGTCAGACCCAGCAGGCCAGACTCTTTGGTCAGCATTTTGTTGATGTCGTCAACGCTCATGCCCAGGGTGTCGTGCAGGTGGAAGATGATCGCCGGGTCGATATCACCGGAACGGGTACCCATCACCAGACCTTCCAGCGGGGTCAGACCCATAGAGGTATCAACACACTTACCGTTGCGGATAGCAGAAACAGAACCACCGTTGCCCAGGTGGCAGGTGATGATGTTGACTTCTTCAACCGGCTTGTTCAGTACTTTTGCGGCTTCCTGAGTCACATAGAAGTGGCTGGTGCCGTGTGCGCCGTAGCGACGTACGCCGTGCTCTTTGTACAGGCTGTATGGCAGGGCATAGAGGTAAGACTCTTCCGGCATGGTCTGATGGAACGCGGTGTCAAACACGGCCACGTTTTTATCTTTCAGATTCGGGAAGGATTTCAGTGCTTCAGCGATACCGATCAGGTGAGCCGGGTTATGCAGCGGTGCGAAAGACGCAGAGTCTTTGATGCCCTGAATCACAGAGTCGTCGATTACCACGGAGCTGGTGTATTTTTCGCCGCCGTGGACGATACGGTGACCAATCGCAGTCAGCTGAGCAGACAGTTCTGGTTTTTGTGCCAGAATAGTGTTAACGATAAAGTTCAGCGCTTCACTGTGAGCGGCGCCTGCACCTAAAGCCGCTTCTTGTTTGCTGCCGTCCATCTTCCACTTGATACGTGCTTCAGGCAGATGGAAACATTCGGCCAAACCAGAGAGGTACTCATCACCGTTGAGCGCATCGATGATGGCGAATTTCAGTGAAGAGCTACCGCAGTTCAGAACCAGTACTAACTTACTCGACATGGAAGTACCTATAATTGATACGTGGCTAAAAAAACGTCAATGAGTCTAAAGCGTAACGCATGCTGACTCAGACATTTATGATTAACATCATGCCAAACGAACATTCTGGCAGGATGGAAGAAATACCTATGATTTTAAGCCATTTTGAACATTTTTCAGACAATGGCATAATATGCGATAATTTGACGAGTTAACGCTTCTCGTCTACGGCCTATCAGGCTGGCACAGGATACCCGATACGGGGTAGCGATGACAAAATATTTTGAACGTTGTCATAGCCTGTTGTGGTTTTGCACGAAAATTTTAATTTTTATATGTGAAGTTGAGGTACAGCCATGTCAACACCTGAAATCCCGTCCGTGAACTTTTTTAGTCTGTTTCGTCGGGGACAGCATTACGCAAAGACATGGCCGATGGAAAAGCGCCTCGCGCCCATGTTTATTGAAAATCGCACTATTCGCGCCACGCGCTATGCGATTCGCTTTATGCCCCCGATCGCTGTCTTTACTCTTTGCTGGCAAATTGCGCTGGGTGGACAGCTTGGACCTGCCGTCGCGACGGCGCTCTTTGCGTTAAGCCTGCCGATGCAGGGATTGTGGTGGTTAGGTAAACGTTCCGTCACGCCACTTCCGCCTTCTATTTTACACTGGTTTTATGAAGTGCGTGGAAAACTGGAGGAGGCCGGCCAGGCGCTCGCCCCGGTTGAAGGCAAGCCGGATTATCAGGCGCTGGCGGACACCCTCAAGCGCGCGTTTAAACAGCTTGATAAAACATTCCTCGATGACTTGTGATTGATCATCGAAACGACGACCAAAAGAAGGCACAGTAACAATCAGTTACCGTGTCTTTTTTTTACAGTGCAATGCGCTACAGGAGTCGAAAGATGGAAATGACCCATGCTCAACGTCTGATTTTGTCTAACCAGTACAAGATGATGACTATGCTTGATCCCGATAACGCTGCGCGCTACAGCCGCCTGCAAACCATTGTTGAACGTGGTTTTGGCTTGCAGATGCGCGAACTGGATCGCGAATTTGGCGAACTGAAAGAGGAAACCTGCCGTATCGTTATCGACATCATGGAGATGTACCATGCGCTGCATGTGTCCTGGATCAATCTGAAAGACCAGCAGTCCATTGACGAGCGCCGCGTAACGTTCCTGGGCTTTGATGCCGCGACAGAAGCGCGCTATCTGAGCTATGTGCGCTTTATGGTGAACACCGAAGGGCGCTACACCCATTTTGATGCGGGTACGCACGGCTTCAACGCCCAGACCCCAATGTGGGATAAGTATCAACGTATGCTGAGCGCGTGGCACGCCTGTCCGCGTCAGTACCATTTAAGCAGCAACGAAATTCAACAAATCATTAATGCCTGACGGAGGTGCGTGTGCAGTGTAAAGGTTTTCTGTTTGATCTGGACGGTACGCTGGTGGATTCGCTGCCGGTAGTGGAGCGTTCCTGGTGTCATTGGGCCGACAGGCACGGCATTGACCATCAGGATGTACTGAATTTCATCCATGGCAAACAGGCCATTACCTCATTGCGGCACTTCCTGGCGGGACGTCCTGAGGAAGAGATTCAGGCGGAGTTCAAATATCTGGAGCAGATTGAAGCTACCGACACTGAGGGCATCACCGCGCTGCCCGGTGCGCGCGAATTGCTTGAGCATCTGAATGAAGCGCAGATCCCGTGGGCTATCGTCACCTCCGGCTCGGTTCCTGTCGCGCATGCCCGCCATAAGGCGGCCGGTTTACCGACGCCGGACGTCTTCATTACCGCTGAGCGCGTAAAGCGCGGCAAGCCCGAACCGGATGCGTTTCTGCTCGGCGCTGAACTGCTCGGCCTTGCGCCAGCGGAGTGCGTGGTGGTGGAAGACGCGGCGGCAGGCGTGCTGGCCGGGCTGAACGCCGGAAGCCACGTCATTGCCGTTAACGTCCCGGCGGGGTCCCCCCGGCTGGAGGAGGCGGATTTTGTGCTTAATACTCTGACCGCCATCGACGTTTCGAAGGCATCAGACGGCGTTGTAACCGTCTCGCTAAAAATGTAATCCCATGATATAGCCCCGCATTACCGGGGCTTTTTTATGGCAGAATTGCTTCTCCTCCACTGACAAGGACATGTTGTGAACGGTGAACTGATTTGGGTCCTGAGCCTGCTGTTAATCGCCATCATTCTTTTTGCCACGGGCAAGGTGCGCATGGATGCCGTCGCCCTGTTTGTGATTGTCGCGTTCGTTCTGAGCGGTACCCTTTCCCTGCCGGAAGCCTTTTCCGGGTTTAGCGATCCCAACGTTATTTTGATTGCCGCCCTGTTTATTATTGGCGACGGGCTGGTACGCACCGGCGTGGCGACGATGATGGGGTCGTGGCTGGTTAAAGTGGCGGGCAGCAGCGAAACCAAAATGCTGATTTACCTGATGCTGACGGTCGCCGGACTGGGTGCGTTTATGAGCTCGACGGGGGTCGTGGCCATCTTTATTCCGGTTGTGCTGAGCGTCTGCATGAGGATGCAGATCTCCCCGTCGCGGCTGATGATGCCGTTGAGCTTTGCCGGGCTCATCAGCGGCATGATGACGCTGGTCGCGACGCCGCCGAACCTCGTCGTAAACAGCGAACTGATCCGTGAGGGGCTTGAGGGGTTTAGCTTTTTCAGCGTCACGCCGATCGGGCTGGTTGTACTGGTGATGGGCATTATCTATATGCTGTTGACCCGTTTCGCGCTGAAAGGGGAGAAGCAGGACAAAGCCAAAGAGGGCTGGAAGCGGCGAACTTTTCGCGATTTGATCAAAGAGTACCGTCTGACCGGGCGCGCCCGTCGGCTGGCTATCCGCCCCGGTTCGCCGATGATAGGCCAGCGGCTGGACGACCTTAAGCTACGCGAACGCTATGGCGCGAACGTCATCGGGGTTGAGCGCTGGCGTCGTTTTCGTCGGGTAATCGTTAACGTGAATGGGGTGTCAGAGTTTCGCGCTCGTGACGTCCTGCTGATTGATATGTCCACCGCGGACGTGGATCTGCGAGAGTTTTGTAGCGAGCAGCTGCTGGAGCCGATGGTGCTGCGCGGCGAGTATTTCTCCGACCGGGCGCTGGATGTGGGAATGGCCGAGGTGTCGCTGATCCCGGAATCGGAGTTATTGGGCAAAACCGTGCGCGAAATCGGCTTTCGTACCCGCTATGGCCTCAACGTGGTGGGCCTGAAGCGCGATGGCGTAGCCCTTGAAGGGGCGGTGGTGGATGAGCCGATCCTGCTGGGGGATATCTTCCTCGTGGTCGGCAACTGGAAACTGATAAGCCAGCTCGGGCAGAAAGGCCGCGATTTTGTGGTGCTGAATATGCCGATTGAAGAGAGTGACGCGTCACCGGCGCACAGTCAGGCGCCCCATGCGATTTTTTGCCTGGTTTTGATGGTCGCGTTGATGCTGACGGACGAGATCCCTAACCCGGTGGCGGCGATAATCGCCTGTCTGTTAATGGGCAAATTCCGCTGTATCGACGCCGAAAGCGCTTACAAAGCGATTCACTGGCCAAGCATCATTCTCATCGTTGGGATGATGCCCTTTGCCCTGGCGCTACAGAAAACCGGCGGGGTGGATTTGATCGTAAAAGGCTTAATGGACGCGGGCGGGGGATATGGTCCGTACCTGATGATGGTTTGCCTGTTCGTCATGTGCGCCACCATTGGTTTGTTCATCTCCAATACCGCAACGGCGGTGCTGATGGCACCTATTGCGCTGGCGATGGCAAAATCGATGGGCGTTTCGCCCTATCCGTTTGCGATGGTGGTAGCGATGGCGGCGTCCGCGGCATTTATGACGCCGGTATCTTCCCCGGTCAATACCCTGGTGCTGGGGCCGGGAAACTATCGATTCAGCGATTTTGTAAAGCTGGGCGTGCCGTTCACCGTGCTGGTGATGCTGGTATGCGTGGTGCTGATTCCGGTGTTATTCCCGTTCTGAGAACATCGCCGGGTGGCGGCTACGCCTTACCCGGCCTACGTGATTCGTAGGCCCTGCAAGCGCAGCGCCGCTGGGCGAAAAACTACAGCGGTGAATCCTTGCTAATCTCATCCAGCGACTTCGTGAAATTGGCGTGCCGTTCACCGTGCTGGTGATGCTGGTATGCGTGGTGCTGATTCCGGTGTTATTCCCGTTCTGAGAACATTGCCGGGTGGCGGCTACGCCTTACCCGGCCTACGTGATCCGTAGGCCCTGCAAGCGCAGCGCCGCTGGGCGAAAAACTACAGCGGTGAATCCTGACTGATCTCATCCAGCGACAAATGGAAGCTCGGCACAAACACCTGCATAAAGTAATCCATCTCTTCGCTACGGCGGGAGTCGAGCGTTTTCTCCAGGCGCGTTTTCGCCAGCAGGAACTCGTTATTCCCCGCGGATAACTCTTCCAGACATTTCAGGTAGGCGCACAGCGCATCGGCCTGCTTAACCAGGGATTTCTCCTCTTCCGTATACTGATGCTCGTCGATCAGTGGCCCGAAGATATCACGCAGCTCATCAGGCACCATATCGATCAGCTTCTGCTGGGCAATCTTCTCAATGGCCTTATATTCCTGGGCAATCTGCGAGTTGAAATATTTCACCGGCGTAGGCAGATCCCCGGTCAGCACTTCCGATGCATCGTGGTACAACGCCAGCAGGGCGATACGTTCGGCATTAACCTGCCCGTTGAATTTGCGGTTTTTAATTGCGGCCAGCGCATGAGCGACCATAGCAACCTGCAAACTGTGCTCAGACACATTTTCAGTGCGCACGTTGCGCATCAGCGGCCAGCGGTTGATGAGTTTCAGGCGGGAGAGGTGGGCAAAGAAATGACTCTGACTCATAGGTTACCTTATGTCTTCACTGCGACGGACTTCATTGTGCGGGGAGGGGAGGGAAGATGCAAATTTGCAGATGTTACAGGCCGGGTAAGCGCAGCGCCACCCGGCGGAAAGTCAGCGTTACTGATGGTACCCCGAGAGGAATCGCCCGAAGCGGCTGATGGCCATTTCGAGATCGTCTTCGCGCGGCAGGGTTACAATACGCACGTGATCCGGCCACGGCCAGTTAAACGCCGTCCCCTGAACCAGCAGCACTTTTTCCTGCAACAGGAAGTCGAGCACCATTTTCTGGTCGTCGTGAATATTGAAGCGCTTCGCGTCGATTTTCGGGAACATATACAGCGCGCCGTTAGGCTTCACGCAGGAGACGCCCGGAATATCATTAATTAATTCCCATGCACGGTTGCGCTGTTCATAGAGGCGGCCGCCTGGAACGATAAACTCGCTGATGCTTTGATAGCCCCCGAGTGCTGTCTGGATCGCATGTTGCGCCGGTACGTTGG
Organism: Enterobacter cloacae complex sp. SYL003; assembly: GCF_049236925.1. Lineage (NCBI taxonomy): Bacteria > Pseudomonadati > Pseudomonadota > Gammaproteobacteria > Enterobacterales > Enterobacteriaceae > Enterobacter > Enterobacter cloacae complex sp. SYL003. The sequence continues at coordinate 242,751 of NZ_JBMKJK010000002.1, forward strand.
CGCACAGACGCATGGATGCCAGCATCTCCAGCCCTTCAATGTAGCCTTTCGCATGTTTTTTCGGACCGTTCAGTACCATCCAGCCCTGACGGAAACCTGCAACGCGGTAAGTTTTAGACAGTCCGTTAAAGGTGACCGTCAGCAGATCGGGCGCCAGCGCGGCGATAGAGTGGTGCTGCGCCGCGTCGTACAGGATCTTGTCGTAAATCTCGTCGGCAAAGATGATCAGGTTGTGCAGGCGGGCGATCTCGACGATCTCCATCAGCAGCTCTTTTGAATAGACCGCGCCCGTCGGGTTATTCGGGTTAATGATCACGATTCCCCGGGTGCGCGGTGTTATTTTGGCGCGAATGTCATCCAGATCCGGGAACCAGTCCGACGATTCATCGCAAAGATAGTGCACCGCTTTACCGCTGGAGAGTGATACCGCAGCCGTCCACAGCGGATAGTCTGGAGCGGGAACCAGCATTTCATCGCCGCTGTTCAGGAGCGCCTGCATCGCCTGAACGATCAGCTCCGAGACACCGTTGCCAATGTAGATATCTTCAACGGTGACGTCGCGCATACCGCGAGCCTGATAATGCTGCATAATGGCTTTACGGGCGGAGTAGAGCCCTTTTGAATCGCAGTAGCCTTGTGCAGTGGGCAGGTTACGGATCACATCCACCAGGATCTCATCCGGCGCTTCAAAACCAAATGGCGCGGGGTTGCCGATGTTGAGTTTCAGGACCTTATTGCCTTCCTCTTCAAGGCGTTTTGCCTCTTTGAGTACCGGGCCACGGATGTCGTAACAGACGTTGTCGAGCTTGCTGGATTTTTCGATAGGGGACATGAACCTTTAACCTTTTCGCTATTATTGCAACTTCCTGCCGTGGAAGCAGCACGGAACAATGTACTCCCACCGCGCTTCGTTTTGAAGGGCGCACAGAAGAAGATTTTGTCCAACCAGGCAGCACTGCTGTGATTGCTTAATCTAATGATGGAGTGATTTTGCGCCTAAAATTACCGTGAAAACGCTTATTGTTGGGTTTTTTATGCTGAAAGTTTCACATAAATATTAATATTATTCTGATTTAAATAAAAAGACGATCCGGACTGAAGCGTTAGTCCCCCTGGGTGACCATTCGTAAAACCTGAATGCTGAGATACAGTTTGCTCTATTAGCAAAGCCAGGTTAAAAGTTACTCATGTGAAATTAATGTTAAGTGTTATTAATGAATGGCCTGAATCTAAATTAAACTTTATTTATTATTAACGACGAAAATGCAACTTTCGTTAATTTTAATAAAAAGAGTGTAGTTGCTTATCATTGGCGTTAAATCCGTTATATTGCAATAAGACTTATAAATATAGTGGATTTGGGTTAAGATGTGTTTTGGGAATGCAGCGTAGCGATAGGCCTGTTACGTATATCAGCTTCTGCCTTCCTGTATTAATCGATTGTTATTGTTAAAGTAATCTCTGGCTGATTGGGTAAGTCACATGTTGCTACGCTGGCAACGCTGCGATATAGATGACAGAAAACATGTCTTACTCTTAATGGAATTTACATCTACCTTCAGATAACGAAATATCCTGAACGCAAGAGAATAAAAATAACGTCATGAAACGTGATTTCTGACTGTTGATATACCAAAGTACAATAACTATCTGTCAGGCAGTCTGCCGGGCCGGGACGCGAGGGAAACTCTTCAGAAGGAATTGCTTAACTGTTACACACAGCTTCAACCCGGGCAGCTCCGCACGAGCAACCTGAAAGTGAAAAGATATGATAAATGCAAATCGTCCGATAATGAATCTCGACCTCGATCTGCTGAGAACGTTTGTTGCGGTCGCCGATCTCAACACTTTTGCAGCAGCTGCTGCCGCCGTTTGCCGTACCCAGTCCGCCGTGAGTCAGCAAATGCAGCGGCTGGAACAACTGGTTGGTAAAGAGCTTTTTGCGCGTCATGGACGTAATAAGCTTTTAACAGAACATGGTATTCAGCTTCTGGGTTATGCCAGAAAGATACTGCGCTTTAATGATGAAGCCTGTATGTCATTAATGTTTAGCAACCTTCAGGGAGTGTTAACATTAGGGGCGTCAGATGAATCAGCAGATACCATTTTGCCCTTCCTTCTCAACCGAATTAGCTCGGTTTATCCGAAGCTTGCCCTGGACGTTAGCGTTAAACGCAATGCCTTCATGGTTGAGATGCTGAAAGAAAACGAGGTTGACCTGGTGGTCACCACGCATCGACCTGGCCAGTATGACTGCCTGACGCTGCGTACTTCTCCTACGCACTGGTACTGTGCCGCGGAGTACGTATTGCAAAAAGGTGAGCCAATACCCCTGGTCCTGCTGGACGATCCTAGTCCGTTCCGCGATATGGTGCTGACTGCGCTCAACGAAGCCAGTATTCCGTGGCGCCTGGCGTACGTTGCGTCAACGTTGCCTGCGGTACGAGCGGCAGTGAAGGCCGGACTTGGCGTAACAGCCCGTCCGGTGGAGATGATGAGCCCCGATCTGCGTGTGCTGGGTCAATCTGAGGGACTCCCGTCGTTGCCGGATACGGAGTACCTGCTGTGCCATAATGCCGCCAGCAACAACGAGCTAGCGAAAGTGGTATTCGAGGCAATGGAAAACTACCACAATCCATGGCAGTACGCGCCTGTTACTCCGGAAGGAGGGGATGACTCCCTGATTGTGGAAAGGGATTTTGAGTGATCATTCCCCCAAAATTCTCGTAACAAAATGTAAGTGCAAAAAAGAGCCACTCGCATGATTTTTTCCTGCGAGTGGTTTTTTTTGCTATTCATAACCGCGAACGGAGCAGGGTTAAAGCAAATACCGCTTATTTATCAATGCAGAAAATGCTTTTGGTTAAGTTGTAAACGATACCTCTTCTAACTTGCCTAATACCCCGCCGATGTTAAAAAAACAGGAAATATGTTGCTGTTTTTTTGATTGAATTAACAAAAGCGTGTCTCAGATCAAGAAAATACTCCCATTTGGGGGGAGGAATCGTTGGCAAATCCTGTCAAAATAGGAGGGTTATTTTTTTTACTTCCAAAACGGACACGATTCAACAAGATGCATTTGACGTAAAGTCATGTACCCACCAGGGTTAAAGGGCACCAAATGTTAATGAGAATCGCACGTTGTAATTTAATGTGAAGAAACCTTTGTTAAAGTTGACAAAAGGTTATAGAAAGGAGTAAAAAACCCCATCATTTTGCTGTCTATGTCTCATTTCTGACAGTTAGTGTAAGGTTATTTTGTTCCTCCCCATGAATCGATGTGATGCCCATCTGCCAGCAAGAGCAGTGTCGTCGGTATCACTTTTGATGAGTAAGCAATGAGTATGTCAACATCCACAGAAGTCATCGCTCATCACTGGGCATTCGCAATCTTTCTTATTGTAGCCATTGGCCTGTGCTGCCTGATGTTAGTCGGCGGCTGGTTCCTGGGCGGTCGCGCCCGCGCAAGGCACAAAAACACACCTTTCGAATCAGGTATTGATTCAGTAGGTACCGCTCGCTTACGCCTGTCTGCCAAGTTCTACCTGGTAGCCATGTTCTTCGTCATTTTCGACGTGGAAGCGCTTTACCTCTTCGCGTGGTCTACCTCCATTCGCGAAAGTGGTTGGGTGGGCTTTGTCGAGGCCGCAATTTTCATTTTAGTGTTACTGGCCGGTCTGGTTTATCTGGTGCGTATTGGCGCGCTGGACTGGACACCTGTGCGTTCACGCCGTGAACACATCAACCCGGAAAACAGTATCTCTAATCGTCAGCAGTAACAGCGAGGCAATAAGATGGATTATACGCTCACCCGCATAGATCCTAACGGTGAGAATGACCGTTACCCCCTGCAAAAACAGGAGATCGTAACCGACCCCCTGGAGCAAGAAGTCAACAAAAGCGTGTACATGGGCAAACTCGAACATGCCATGCACGATATGGTCAACTGGGGCCGTAAGAACTCCATCTGGCCATACAACTTTGGCCTTTCTTGCTGCTACGTTGAAATGGTGACGTCATTCACTGCGGTGCATGACGTTGCGCGTTTTGGGGCCGAGGTACTGCGTGCTTCTCCACGTCAGGCTGACCTGATGGTGGTGGCCGGGACCTGCTTTACCAAGATGGCACCGGTTATTCAGCGTCTTTATGACCAGATGCTGGAGCCAAAATGGGTTATCTCCATGGGCGCATGTGCAAACTCCGGCGGTATGTACGACATTTATTCCGTTGTGCAGGGCGTTGATAAGTTCATTCCGGTGGATGTGTACATCCCGGGCTGCCCGCCGCGTCCAGAAGCCTATATGCAGGCGCTGATGCTGCTGCAGGAGTCAATCGGTAAAGAACGCCGTCCGCTCTCCTGGGTTGTTGGCGATCAAGGTGTCTATCGCGCGAACATGCAGTCTGAGCGCGAGCGTAAACGTGGTGAACGTATTGCCGTCACCAACCTGCGTACGCCTGACGAAATTTAATTTGCGCCTGTGGGCCTGGAGAACACCTTCGCATATCACTACTCAAATAGCGCGAAGCCAGGCTTAACAGTCACCACGGACCATTTGCAATGGTGAACAATATGACCGACTTAACCGCGCAAGAAGCCGCCTGGCAGACCCGGGATCATCTCGATGACCCCGTCATTGGCGAACTGCGCAACCGTTTTGGGCCGGATGCCTTTACTGTTCAGGCCACCCGCACCGGGGTACCCGTTGTTTGGGTGAAGCGTGAGCAATTACTGGAAGTTGTCGATTTCCTCAAGAAATTGCCAAAACCTTACGTCATGCTGTTTGACTTACACGGCATGGACGAACGTCTGAGAACGCACCGCCAGGGTCTCCCTGCTGCGGATTTTTCCGTTTTCTACCACCTGATCTCAATAGAACGCAACACGGATATCATGCTCAAGGTGGCATTGTCTGAAAACGACATGCATCTGCCGACGATCACCAAACTTTTCCCGAACGCTAACTGGTACGAGCGTGAAACCTGGGAAATGTTCGGCATGACCTTCGACGGCCACCCGCATCTGACGCGCATCATGATGCCGCAGACCTGGACCGGCCACCCGCTGCGTAAAGACTACCCGGCACGCGCCACCGAATTCGACCCGTTTGAGCTGACCAAAGCCAAGCAGGATCTGGAGATGGAAGCGCTGACCTTCAAGCCGGAAGACTGGGGCATGAAGCGCGGCACCGAAAACGAGGACTTCATGTTCCTTAACCTCGGTCCAAACCACCCGTCTGCGCACGGTGCATTCCGTATTATTCTTCAGCTTGACGGCGAAGAGATTGTCGACTGCGTGCCTGACATCGGCTACCACCACCGTGGTGCTGAGAAGATGGGCGAGCGTCAGTCCTGGCACAGCTACATTCCGTATACCGACCGTATCGAATACCTCGGCGGCTGCGTAAACGAGATGCCATACGTGCTGGCTGTTGAGAAACTGGCAGGCATCACCGTCCCGGATCGCGTTAATGTGATTCGCGTGATGCTGTCTGAACTGTTCCGTATTAACAGCCACCTGCTGTACATCTCCACGTTCATTCAGGACGTCGGCGCGATGACGCCGGTCTTCTTCGCCTTTACCGACCGTCAGAAAATCTACGATCTGGTGGAAGCGATTACCGGTTTCCGTATGCACCCGGCCTGGTTCCGCATCGGCGGCGTGGCGCACGATCTGCCGCGCGGCTGGGACCGCCTGCTGCGTGAATTCCTCGACTGGATGCCGAAACGTCTGGCGTCTTACGAGAAAGCCGCGCTGCGTAACTCCATCCTGAAAGGCCGCTCCCAGGGCGTTGCCGCCTACGGCGCGAAAGAGGCGCTGGAGTGGGGAACCACAGGTGCTGGCCTGCGTGCGACCGGTATTGATTTCGACGTGCGTAAAGCCCGTCCTTACTCTGGCTACGAGAACTTCGACTTTGAAGTCCCGGTTGGCGGCGGCGTTTCCGACTGCTACACCCGCGTGATGCTGAAAGTGGAAGAGCTGCGCCAGAGCCTGCGCATCCTTGAGCAGTGCCTCAACAACATGCCGGAAGGCCCGTTCAAGGCGGATCACCCGCTGACGACGCCGCCACCGAAAGAGCGCACGCTGCAACATATCGAAACCCTGATCACCCACTTCTTGCAGGTTTCCTGGGGCCCGGTCATGCCGGCACAAGAATCCTTCCAGATGATTGAAGCGACCAAGGGTATCAACAGCTACTACCTCACCAGCGACGGCAGCACCATGAGCTACCGTACCCGCGTGCGTACGCCAAGCTTTGCGCACCTGCAGCAGATCCCGGCCGCTATTCGCGGCAGTCTGGTCTCCGACCTGATTGTGTATCTGGGTAGTATCGATTTTGTTATGTCAGATGTGGACCGCTAATTATGCACGAGAATCAACAACCACAAACCGAGGCTTTTGAGCTGAGTGAAGCAGAGCGTGCCGCCATTGAGCACGAGATGCACCACTACGAAGACCCGCGTGCGGCGTCCATTGAAGCGCTGAAAATCGTACAGAAACAGCGTGGTTGGGTGCCGGATGGGGCGATCTATGAGATCGCAAAAGTGCTGGGCATTCCGGCAAGTGACGTAGAAGGCGTAGCCACGTTCTACAGCCAGATCTTCCGTCAGCCGGTCGGCCGCCATGTGATCCGCTACTGTGACAGCGTTGTCTGCCACATTACCGGTTATCAGGGCATTCAGGCTGCGATTGAGAAGAAACTTAATATTAAGCCGGGCCAGACCACGTTCGACGGACGCTTTACCCTGCTGCCAACCTGCTGCCTGGGTAACTGCGACAAGGGACCGACCATGATGATTGATGAGGACACTCACAGCCATCTGACGCCGGAAGCGATTCCTGACCTGCTGGAGCAGTACAAATGAAAACTGTAATTCGTACTGCTGAGACGCATCCGCTGACCTGGCGTCTGCGCGATGACAAACAGCCGGTCTGGCTCGACGAATATCAGAGCAAAAACGGCTATGCCGGTGCGCGTAAAGCCCTCGGCGGCATGGCGCCAGACGACATCGTTAATGCGGTAAAAGATTCTGGCCTGAAAGGGCGCGGCGGTGCGGGCTTCTCCACCGGTCTGAAGTGGAGCCTGATGCCGAAAGATGAATCCATGAACATCCGTTACCTGCTGTGTAACGCCGATGAAATGGAGCCGGGTACCTATAAAGACCGCCTGCTGATGGAACAACTGCCGCACCTGCTGGTGGAAGGCATGCTGATCTCAGCGTTCGCGCTGAAAGCGTACCGTGGCTACATCTTCCTGCGCGGTGAATACATCGAAGCGGCTGAAAACCTGCGTCGCGCGATTGCCGAAGCCACTGAAGCCGGACTGCTGGGTAAAAACATCCTGGGCACCGGGTTTGACTTCGAGCTATTCGTGCACACCGGTGCCGGGCGTTATATCTGCGGTGAAGAAACCGCGCTGATTAACTCCCTGGAAGGCCGCCGCGCGAACCCGCGCTCCAAGCCACCGTTCCCGGCAAGCTCCGGCGTGTGGGGTAAACCGACCTGTGTAAACAACGTCGAAACCCTGTGTAACGTTCCGGCTATCCTTGCGAACGGCGTGGAGTGGTATCAGGGCATCTCATCAAGTAAAGATGCCGGTACCAAGCTGATGGGCTTCTCCGGTCGCGTGAAGAATCCTGGCGTCTGGGAGCTGCCGTTCGGCACCACCGCACGTGAAATTCTTGAAGACTACGCCGGCGGCATGCGCGATGGCCTGAAATTCAAAGCCTGGCAGCCGGGTGGGGCAGGGACAGACTTCTTAACCGAAGCCCACCTTGACCTGCCAATGGAGTTCGAAAGCATTGGTAAAGCAGGCAGCCGTCTGGGTACCGCGCTGGCGATGGCCGTCGACCACGAGATCGGCATGGTATCCCTGGTGCGTAACCTGGAAGAGTTCTTCGCCCGCGAGTCCTGCGGCTGGTGTACACCATGCCGTGACGGTCTGCCGTGGAGCGTGAAGATCCTGCGCGCTATCGAACGTGGCGAAGGCCAGCCTGGCGATATCGAGACACTTGAGCAACTGTGTCGATTCTTAGGGCCAGGTAAAACCTTCTGTGCTCACGCACCGGGTGCCGTCGAGCCGCTGCAGAGCGCGATTAAATATTTCCGCGACGAATTCGAAGCAGGCATCAAGCAGCCGTTCAGCAATACCCATTCTATCAATGGTATTCAGCCGAACCTGCTGAAAGCACGCTGGTAAAAACAGAATTTTGATTAACGCTCGGTTTCGGCCGAGCCAACTGGAAGCATGCTAATGGCTACGATTCATGTAGACGGCAAAGAATACGAAGTCAACGGGGCGGACAACCTGCTGGAAGCTTGTCTGTCTCTTGGCCTCGATATTCCGTACTTTTGCTGGCATCCGGCGCTGGGCAGCGTCGGTGCTTGCCGCCAGTGTGCGGTGAAGCAATATCAAAACGCGGAAGACACGCGTGGTCGACTGGTGATGTCCTGTATGACGCCAGCCACCGAAGGCACTTTTATTTCGATTGATGACGAAGAAGCCAAACAGTTCCGCGAAAGCGTAGTGGAGTGGTTGATGACCAACCACCCACACGACTGTCCGGTGTGTGAGGAGGGTGGTAACTGCCACCTTCAGGATATGACCGTCATGACCGGTCACAGCTTCCGTCGCTATCGCTTTACCAAGCGTACCCACCGAAATCAGGATCTGGGGCCGTTCATCTCTCACGAAATGAACCGCTGCATCGCCTGCTACCGCTGCGTGCGTTACTACAAAGATTATGCAGACGGTCAGGATCTGGGCGTGTATGGCGCGCATGACAACGTTTACTTCGGTCGTCCGGAAGACGGTACGCTTGAAAGCGAATTCTCCGGTAACCTGGTAGAAATCTGCCCGACCGGCGTGTTCACGGATAAAACCCACTCCGAGCGTTACAACCGTAAATGGGACATGCAGTTTGCGCCAAGCATCTGCCAGCAGTGCTCCCTCGGCTGTAACACCAGCCCGGGTGAACGTTACGGTGAACTGCGTCGTATCGAAAACCGTTACAACGGTACCGTTAATCACTACTTCCTCTGCGATCGCGGTCGTTTTGGCTATGGCTATGTGAACCTGAAAGACCGTCCGCGTCAGCCGGTTCAGCGCCGTGGCGACGACGTCATTACCCTCAACGCTGAACAGGCGATGCAGGGCGCGGCAGATATTCTGCGCCAGTCGAAGAAAGTGATCGGCATCGGCTCCCCGCGCGCCAGCATCGAAAGCAACTTCGCGCTGCGCGAGCTGGTTGGGGCGGAAAACTTCTATACCGGTATCGCCCATGGCGAGCAGGAACGTCTGCAACTGGTGCTGAAAGTGCTGCGTGAAGGCGGTGTACATACGCCTGCGCTGCGCGAAATCGAATCCTATGATGCGGTTCTGGTGCTCGGGGAAGACCTGACGCAGACCGGCGCACGCGCGGCTCTGGCGGTTCGTCAGGCGGTGAAGGGTAAAGCACGTGAAATGGCAGCGGCGCAGAAAGTGGCTGACTGGCAGATTGCGGCGATCCTCAACATCGGCCAGCGCGCGAAGCATCCTCTGTTTGTGACTAACGTCGACAACACCCGTCTGGACGATATCGCCGCGTGGACCTACTGCGCACCGGTTGAAGATCAGGCGCGCCTCGGCTTTGCCATTGCCCACGCGCTGGACAGCAACTCGCCGGCCGTTGAACTGGATCGCGACCTGCAGAACAAGGTCGACGTGATTGCTCAGGCGCTGGCGGGGGCGAAGAAACCTCTGATTATTTCCGGTACCAACGCCGGTAGCGCTGAAATCATTCAGGCCGCAGCGAACGTTGCCAAAGCCCTGAAGGGCCGTGGCGCTGACGTCGGTGTGACCATGATTGCCCGTGCGGTGAACAGCATCGGACTGGGCATGATTGGCGGCGGCTCGCTGGAAGAAGCGTTAAGCGAACTGGAATCCGGTTCTGCTGATGCGGTGGTAGTGCTGGAAAATGACCTGCATCGCCACGCTTCCGCCGCTCGCGTTGACGCCGCGCTCTCCAAAGCACCGCTGGTGATGGTTATCGACCATCAGCGCACCGCGATCATGGACAAAGCACACCTGGTGCTCTCTGCTGCAAGCTTCGCAGAAAGCGACGGGACGGTGATCAACAACGAAGGCCGCGCACAGCGCTTCTTCCAGGTTTATGACCCGGCCTACTACGACAGCAACACCGTGATGCTGGAAAGCTGGCGCTGGCTGCACTCTCTGCACAGCACCGTGCAGAGCCGTGAAGTGGACTGGACGCAGCTCGACCACGTTATCGACGCGGTTGTTGAGAAACTGCCTCAGTTGGCGGGCATTAAAGACGCCGCGCCTGACGCAAGCTTCCGTATTCGCGGCCAGAAACTGGCGCGTGAGCCGCACCGCTACAGCGGTCGTACTGCGATGCGTGCCAATATCAGCGTGCACGAACCGCGTCAGCCGCAGGATAAAGACACCATGTTCGCCTTCTCGATGGAAGGGAACAACCAGCCGTCTGCGCCGCGTTCGCAAATCCCGTTTGCATGGGCACCGGGCTGGAACTCCCCGCAGGCATGGAACAAATTCCAGGCTGAAGTGGGTGGTCATCTGCGCCACGGCGATCCGGGCGTGCGTCTGATTGAAGCCTCCGAAACCGATCTGGACTTCTTCTCTACCGTTCCGGAACGTTTCCAGGCTCAGGAAGGCCACTGGCGTATTGCGCCGTACTACCATCTGTTCGGTAGCGACGAAATGTCCCAGCGTTCTCCGGTATTCCAGCAGCGTATGCCGCAGCCGTACATCAAGCTCAACCCGGCGGATGCCGCGAAGCTTGGCGTTAACGCGGGTGCGAACATTGCCTTTAGCTACGACGGCCAGACAATCAGCCTGCCGCTGATTATTTCTGAAAGCCTGTCAGCAGGGCAGGTGGGTCTGCCGATGGGTATGCCTGGCATCGCGCCGGTCCTGGCGGGTGCGCATCTTGATAACCTTCAGGAGGCAAAAGCATGAGTTGGTTAACGCCGGATCTTATCGACATCCTGCTGAGCATTCTGAAAGCGGTCGTCATTCTGCTGGTGGTCGTCACCTGCGGCGCGTTCATGAGCTTTGGTGAACGTCGTCTGCTCGGTCTGTTCCAGAACCGTTACGGACCGAACCGCGTGGGCTGGGGTGGTTCACTCCAGCTGGTGGCGGACATGATCAAGATGTTCTTTAAAGAGGACTGGGTTCCGCGCTTCTCGGACCGCGTGATCTTTACGCTGGCGCCGATGATCGCCTTTACCTCGCTGCTGCTGGCGTTTGCTATCGTTCCCGTCAGCCCGACCTGGGTGGTGGCTGACCTGAACATCGGCATTCTGTTCTTCCTGATGATGGCAGGCCTCGCGGTGTACGCGGTGCTGTTCGCAGGCTGGTCCAGTAACAACAAATACTCGCTGCTGGGTGCGATGCGTGCTTCCGCGCAGACGCTGAGCTACGAAGTGTTCCTGGGACTCTCCCTGATGGGCGTGGTGGCGCAGGCCGGTTCATTCAACATGACCGACATCGTCAACAACCAGGCCGACATCTGGAACGTTATCCCGCAGTTCTTTGGTTTTGTGACCTTTGCTATCGCGGGCGTGGCGGTGTGTCACCGTCACCCGTTTGACCAGCCAGAAGCCGAACAGGAACTGGCCGACGGTTACCACATTGAATATTCCGGTATGAAATTCGGTCTGTTCTTCGTGGGCGAGTACATCGGTATCGTCACCATTTCCGCGTTGATGGTAACGCTGTTCTTTGGTGGCTGGCATGGCCCGTTCTTACCGCCGTTCATCTGGTTCGCGCTGAAAACCGCGTTCTTCATGATGATGTTCATTTTGATTCGTGCGTCCTTACCGCGTCCGCGTTATGACCAGGTAATGTCCTTCGGCTGGAAAGTGTGCCTGCCGCTGACGCTCGTCAACTTGTTGGTAACGGCGGCTGTCATTCTCTGGCAGCAGCCATAAGGGGCTTTGAGATCATGACCTTAAAAGAATTACTCGTAGGCTTTGGCACCCAGGTACGCAGTATCTGGATGATCGGCCTGCACGCGTTTGCCAAACGCGAAACCCGGATGTATCCGGAAGAGCCGGTATATCTGCCGCCGCGCTACCGTGGCCGTATCGTGCTGACGCGCGACCCGGACGGTTCCGAGCGCTGCGTAGCCTGTAACCTGTGTGCGGTAGCGTGTCCGGTAGGCTGTATCTCTCTGCAGAAAGCCGAGACGGTAGACGGCCGCTGGTACCCTGAGTTCTTCCGCATCAACTTCTCACGCTGCATTTTCTGCGGTCTGTGTGAAGAAGCGTGCCCAACCACGGCGATTCAGCTGACTCCAGACTTCGAGCTGGGTGAGTACAAGCGTCAGGACCTGGTGTACGAGAAAGAGGATCTGCTGATTTCCGGTCCGGGCAAATACCCGGAATATAACTTCTACCGGATGGCGGGTATGGCAATCGACGGCAAAGATAAGGGCGAAGCAGAGAACGAAGCTAAGCCTATCGACGTCAAGAGCCTGTTACCGTAAGGAGAGGGCAATGGAATTCGCTTTTTATATCTGTGGCCTTATCGCCATCCTGGCTACGCTGCGAGTGATCACGCACACCAATCCGGTGCATGCGTTGCTGTATTTAATCATTTCGCTGCTGGCTATTTCCGGGGTGTTCTTTGCGCTGGGCGCGCACTTCGCCGGTGCGCTGGAAATTATCGTCTACGCGGGTGCCATTATGGTGCTGTTCGTGTTCGTGGTGATGATGCTCAACCTGGGCGGCTCTGAAATTGAACAGGAACGTCAATGGTTAAAACCGCAGGTGTGGATTGGTCCGGCAATTTTGTCGGCCATCATGCTGGTGGTGATTGTTTACGCTATTCTGGGCGTTAACGACCAGGGCATTGACGGCACGCCAATCAGCGCCAAGGCTGTTGGTATTGCGCTGTTTGGTCCGTACGTTCTGGCGGTTGAACTGGCCTCTATGCTGCTGCTGGCGGGCCTGGTTGTTGCCTTCCACGTCGGTCGCGAAGAACGTGTTGGTGAGGTGCTGAGCAACCGCACTGATGACCGTGCGAAAAGAAAAACGGAGGAGCGCGCATGATCCCCTTAACACATGGACTGATCCTCGCTGCGATTTTGTTCGTTCTGGGCTTAACCGGTCTGGTTATCCGCCGCAATCTGCTGTTTATGCTGATCGGTCTGGAAATCATGATCAACGCTTCCGCGCTGGCCTTTGTGGTCGCCGGCAGCTACTGGGGCCAGGCCGACGGTCAGGTGATGTACATTCTCGCCATCAGCCTCGCGGCTGCCGAAGCGAGTATTGGCCTGGCGCTGTTGCTGCAGCTCCATCGTCGCCGCCAGAACCTGAACATCGATTCAGTAAGTGAGTTGCGTGGATGAACATGCTTGCCTTAACCATTATTTTTCCGCTGATTGGCTTCGTGCTGCTGGCATTTTCTCGCGGCCGCTGGTCTGAGAATCTGTCTGCCACCGTGGGCATTGGCTCAATCGGTCTGGCTGCGCTGGTGACAGCGTATGCGGGTATCGATTTCTTTAACAATGGACGTCAGGCCTACAGCGTGCCGCTGTGGAACTGGATGTCGGTCGGTAACTTCAACATCGGTTTCAACCTGGTGCTGGATGGTCTGTCTCTGACCATGCTCTCCGTGGTCACCGGCGTCGGCTTCCTGATCCACATGTTCGCCTCCTGGTATATGCGCGGCGAAGAGGGTTACTCCCGCTTCTTCGCCTATACCAACCTGTTTATCGCCAGCATGGTGGTTCTGGTACTGGCCGATAACCTGCTGCTGATGTATCTGGGCTGGGAAGGCGTGGGTCTGTGCTCTTACCTGCTGATCGGTTTCTACTACACCGATCCGAAGAATGGCGCAGCGGCCATGAAAGCGTTCGTCGTGACCCGTGTGGGTGACGTCTTCCTCGCTTTCGCGCTGTTCATTCTCTACAACGAACTGGGCACGCTGAACTTCCGCGAAATGGTGGAACTGGCGCCAGCGCACTTCGAAGCAGGCAACAACATGCTGTGGTGGGCAACGCTGATGCTGCTGGGTGGTGCTGTGGGTAAATCCGCACAGCTGCCGTTGCAGACATGGCTTGCCGACGCGATGGCGGGTCCAACCCCTGTCTCCGCGCTGATCCACGCCGCGACCATGGTCACCGCCGGTGTCTACCTGATTGCGCGTACCCATGGCCTGTTCCTGATGACCCCGGAAATTCTGCATCTGGTGGGTATCGTCGGTGCGGTTACGCTGGTGCTGGCAGGCTTTGCCGCGCTGGTGCAGACCGACATCAAACGCGTTCTCGCGTACTCCACCATGAGCCAGATTGGTTACATGTTCCTGGCGCTGGGCGTGCAGGCGTGGGACGCAGCCATTTTCCACCTGATGACGCACGCGTTCTTTAAAGCGCTGCTGTTCCTCTCATCCGGTTCGGTGATCCTGGCCTGCCACCACGAGCAGAATATCTTCAAAATGGGCGGACTGCGTAAGTCCATCCCGCTGGTCTATGTCTGCTTCCTGGTAGGCGGCGCGGCGCTGGCGGCACTGCCGCTGATTACCGCAGGCTTCTTCAGTAAGGATGAAATCCTGGCGGGCGCCATGGCGAATGGTCATATCAATCTGATGGTTGCGGGTCTGGTCGGTGCGTTTATGACCTCCCTGTACACCTTCCGTATGATTTTCATCGTCTTCCACGGTAAAGAACAAATTCACGCTCACGCAGGGAAGGGGATTACCCACCACCTGCCGCTGATTGTGCTGCTGGTACTCTCCACCTTCGTTGGCGCGATGATTGTGCCACCGTTGCAGGGCGTACTGCCGGCAACAACCGAGCTTGAGCACGGTCGCGTTCTGACGCTTGAAATCACCTCCGGCGTTGTGGCTATCGCGGGCATCCTGATTGCCGCATGGCTGTGGCTGGGCAAACGCACGCTGGTGACTGCCGTTGCCAACAGCGCGCCGGGCCGTCTGCTGGGCACCTGGTGGTACAACGCATGGGGCTTCGACTGGCTGTACGACCTGATCTTCGTGAAGCCGTTCCTGGGCATTGCGTGGCTGTTGAAGCGCGATCCGCTGAACAGCCTGATGAATATCCCGGCGATCCTCTCTCGCTTTGCAGGTAAAGGCCTGCTGTACAGCGAGAACGGCTATCTGCGCTGGTATGTGGCATCCATGAGCATCGGTGCGGTTGTCGTGCTGGCGCTGCTGATGGTGTTGCGATAGTGGTTTTTGCCCGGTGGCGCTGCGCTTACCGGGCCTACGAGACCGTAGGTCGGGTAAGCGTGAGCGTCACCCGACACCACAAACCGCACTAACACGTGAATTTTGTCGAATTCGTTGAAAATCGGTCCCTGAGGGACTTTAACAAGGAATAAAAATCGCCATGTTATTACCCTGGCTAATATTAATTCCCTTCATCGGCGGCTTCCTGTGCTGGCAGACTGAACGCTTTGGCGTGAAGATGCCGCGCTGGATCGCGCTGATCACCATGGGATTGACGCTCGCGCTTGGCCTGCAACTGTGGTTGCAGGGTGGCTACTCATTGACCCAGTCTGCGGGCCTTCCGCAGTGGCAGTCTGAGTTCATTCTGCCGTGGATCCCACGTTTCGGTATCACGATCCACCTTGCGATTGACGGTCTGTCGCTGCTGATGGTCGTGCTGACCGGTCTGCTCGGCGTTCTGGCGGTACTCTGCTCCTGGCGAGAAATCGAAAAATACCAGGGCTTCTTCCACCTGAACCTGATGTGGATCCTGGGCGGCGTTATCGGCGTGTTCCTGGCCATCGACATGTTCCTGTTCTTCTTCTTCTGGGAGATGATGCTGGTGCCGATGTACTTCCTGATCGCGCTGTGGGGCCACAAGGCATCCGACGGTAAAACGCGTATCACGGCGGCCACCAAGTTCTTCATCTACACCCAGGCGAGCGGTCTGGTGATGTTGATTGCCATCCTGGCGCTGGTGTTTGTGCATTACAACGCCACCGGCGTCTGGACCTTCAACTATGAAGATCTGCTGAAGACCCCGATGTCCCACGGTGTGGAATATCTGCTGATGCTGGGCTTCTTCATCGCCTTCGCGGTGAAAATGCCGGTAGTTCCGCTGCACGGCTGGCTGCCGGACGCGCACTCTCAGGCGCCAACGGCGGGTTCCGTTGACCTGGCGGGTATCTTGCTGAAAACGGCGGCCTACGGTCTGCTGCGTTTCTCCCTGCCGCTGTTCCCGAACGCCTCCGCAGAGTTCGCGCCGATTGCCATGTGGCTTGGCGTGATCGGTATCTTCTACGGTGCATGGATGGCCTTCACGCAGTACGACATCAAACGTCTGATTGCTTACACCTCCGTTTCCCACATGGGCTTCGTACTGATTGCCATCTACACTGGTAGCCAGCTGGCGTACCAGGGCGCGGTGATCCAGATGATTGCGCACGGCTTGTCCGCTGCCGGTCTCTTCATCCTGTGTGGTCAGCTGTACGAACGTCTGCATACCCGTGACATGCGTATGATGGGCGGCCTGTGGGGCAAAATGAAATGGCTGCCTGCACTCTCCATGTTCTTCGCGGTTGCCACCCTGGGTATGCCAGGTACCGGTAACTTCGTTGGCGAATTTATGATTCTGTTCGGCAGCTTCAAAGTGGTTCCGATGATTACCGTCATCTCCACCTTTGGTCTGGTGTTCGCCTCCGTGTACTCGCTGGCGATGCTGCACCGCGCCTACTTCGGTAAAGCGAAGAGCGAAATTGCTGCTAAAGAACTGCCGGGGATGTCGCTGCGTGAGCTGTCCATCATCCTGCTGCTGGTCGTACTGCTGGTGCTGCTGGGCTTCTATCCGCAGCCGATTCTGGATACCTCGCACTCCGCGATGGGTAACATCCAGCAGTGGTTTGTTAATTCTGCTTCTACTACAAGGCCGTAATTCGCCATGACAATAACTCCACAACAACTGATCGCGCTGCTACCGCTGCTGATCGTCGGATTGACGGTGGTGGTTGTGATGCTCTCCATTGCGTGGCGACGCAATCACTTCCTGAATGCGACCCTGTCCGTTCTGGGTCTGAACGCTGCGTTAGTCTCCCTCTGGTTTGTTGGCCAGGCGGGCGCAATGGACGTCACGCCGCTGATGCGCGTTGACGGCTACGCCATGCTCTACACCGGTCTGGTGCTGCTGGCGAGCCTGGCAACCTGTACCTTTGCGTACCCGTGGCTCGAAGGGTATAACGACAACAAAGAAGAGTTTTACCTGCTGGTACTGATTGCCGCGCTCGGCGGCATTCTGCTGGCGAACGCGAACCACATGGCCGCGCTGTTCCTCGGTATTGAGCTGATCTCACTGCCGCTGTTCGGCCTGATTGGTTACGCTTTCCGTCAGAAGCGCTCTCTGGAAGCGGCGATCAAGTACACCATCTTGTCCGCTGCTGCGTCGTCGTTCCTGCTGTTCGGTATCGCGCTGCTGTATGCACAGACGGGTAACCTCTCCTTCCTGGCGCTCGGTAAGAGCCTCGGCGACGGTATGATGCACGAGCCGCTGCTGCTGGCGGGTCTGGGCATGATGATTGTAGGCCTTGGCTTTAAACTCTCTCTGGTGCCGTTCCACCTGTGGACGCCAGACGTTTATCAGGGTGCGCCAGCGCCGGTCTCTACCTTCCTGGCGACGGCGAGTAAAATCGCTATCTTTGGCGTGGTCATGCGTCTGTTCCTGTACGCCCCGGTGGGTGACAGCGAAGCGGTTCGCGTGGTGCTGGGCATTATCGCGTTCGTTTCCATCATCTTCGGTAACCTGATGGCGCTGAGCCAGACCAACATTAAGCGTCTGCTGGGCTACTCCTCTATCTCCCATCTGGGCTACCTGCTGGTGGCGCTGATTGCGCTGCAAAGCGGTGAGATGTCGATGGAAACCGTGGGTGTGTATCTGGCCGGTTACCTGTTCAGCAGCCTCGGCGCGTTCGGCGTGGTGAGCCTGATGTCCAGCCCGTACCGTGGCCCGGATGCAGATTCCCTGTTCTCCTACCGTGGTCTGTTCTGGCACCGTCCGATTCTGTCTGCGGTAATGACCGTGATGATGCTCTCTCTGGCGGGTATCCCGATGACGCTGGGCTTTATCGGTAAGTTCTACGTGCTGGCCGTCGGTGTGCAGGCGGGTCTGTGGTGGCTGACTGCCGGTGTCGTTATCGGCTCCGCGATTGGTCTTTACTACTACCTGCGTGTGGCTGTGAGCCTGTACCTGAGCGCGCCTCAGCAGCTCAACCGTGATGCGCCGTCCAACTGGCAGTACAGCGCCGGGGGGATCGTGGTGCTGATCTCCGCGCTTCTGGTGCTAATCTTCGGTATCTATCCGCAGCCGCTGATTGAGATTGTGCAGCGCGCGATGCCGCTGATGTAAAAGCAAAAAACCCGCCTCGGCGGGTTTTTTATTGCCCAGCGGCGCTACGCTTGCAGGGCCTACAGGTCTTGTAGGTCGGGTAAGCGAAGCGCCACCCGACTAAGCTAACTGCTTCCTGCTTATAAGCGGCCCGTCAATCTTCTTCATCGAGCGGTCCAGCACCTCTTCAATCACCGACGACAGCTCATTCAGCTCAAACTTCGCCACATAGCCGTCAGCCTTCACTTTGCGTATATGATCTTCGTTCGCGTTGCCGGAAAGAGACGAGTGGATCACCACCGGAATATCTTTCAGTACCGGGTCAGTTTTGATTTTGCGCGTCAGCGTAAAGCCGTCCATCTCCGGCATTTCGAGGTCGGTTAATACCAGGGCAATCTTATCGGTAACGGGGACGCCCTCTGCCTGAGCCTGCGCGGCCAGCTGAGTGATTTTCTCCCATGCGTCTTTGCCGGTGATATGCAGCTGAGCCGGGATCTCCATTGCCTGCAATCCCTTCTCCAGCATTGAGCGCGCTACTTTCGAGTCTTCAGCAACAATTGCGACAGAGCCAGGCTTGATGTTGAATTTGGTGGTTTCCAGATGGGTGGCGTGCAGATCGTGGTTCGCCGGGGTGATGTCATACAGGATCTGCTCCACGTCGAGCACCATTGCCAGATCGTTGGTATCGGTCTTTTCGTCCAGACAGGCAATGCTGGTGATGTAGCGACCGCTGACGGCGGTTTCCGCGGCGTGCACCTGCTTCCAGTCGAGACGCATGATGTTCTCCACCGATTCCACGGCAAACGCCTGCACGCTGCGGGCATATTCGGTGATCAGCAAAATGTTTAGCCCGGTGGCTGGCTTGCAGCCGGCGACGGCGGCCAGATCGATCACCGGGATCACCTGGTCGCGAATATTTACCATCCCCATCAGCGGAGACTTCATTCCCGCTGGTTTGGTGAAGGTCGGCATCGGCACAATTTCGCGCAGTTTGAACACGTTGATGCCGAACAGCTCGGATTTATTTTCGTTCAGAGAGGTGCCAAGACGGAACAGCAACAGTTCAAAACGGTTGGACTGGGTCAGGTTCGCCCTGTCATCAATATCTTTCTGGAAATTATCCATTCTACCCTCAAGAGAAATGCTGGCCTTTTAATCGTTATCGGCACCCTGAGGGAAAAATGAAGGACTAAACGCTGACCTGAGCAAAATCTTCCGCCAGCTCGCATGCCGGGAACACCTCCCGACACTCTGCCAGCAGGCTTTCACAGCCGCGGACGTCATAGCGTGAGCTGACGTGAGTGACAATCAGTTTCCGGACGCCAGCCTCGCGCGCCAGCTGCGCGGCCTGACGCGTTGAGCTGTGCCCCCGGCTATTGGCTTTTTCTTCCATCGCCGCTTCCAGCGTTGCCTCATGCACCATCACATCCACACCCCCGGCAAGCCGGAGCGCCGAAGGGCAGGGGGCGGTATCCCCAAAAATAGCCAGTTTTTTGCCCGGCTGCGGCGGCGCAAGGTAATCCTGACCGTTGATAACGCGCCCGTCTTCCAGCGTGACGGTCTCGCCGTGCTTCAGACGCTGGAACAGCGGGCCAGGTTTCACCCCATCGGCCTGCAACGCGGCGGCGTTCAGCGCCCCGGGCTTGTCATGCTCCTCAACGCGATAGCCGTAGCATTCCACCGGATGGTTAAGCGGGTAAGCGCGCACCTGGTATTCTCCGTCGTCGAACACCAGACCTTCGCCGATCTCAACCACCTCCAGCGGATAATCGGTCCACGAGCCGCTCAGGCGCAGCGTGGTCTCAACGAATGCCTGAATACCCGCAGGGCCATAAATGGTCAGCGGGTTAGCGTTACCGGCCATCGAACGGCTACACAGCAGGCCCGGCAGGCCAAACAGATGGTCGCCGTGCAGATGGGTGATAAATATTTTATCCACTTTCCCCGGGTGGTATGAGGTATGCAGCAACTGATGCTGCGTACCTTCGCCGCAGTCAAACAGCCACAGCCCGCCGCGGGTAGGATGCTTAAGATCCAGCAGAATCGCCGTCACGTTGCGTGAGCGGGTTGGTACGCCCGCGGACGTACCCAGAAAAATCAGTTCCATAACGCAATCAGCCCTTTGCCGAATGGGAAGGGGTTTAGTATAACGTGATGAACCCCAGGAAGGAGAAACACATGATCCAGTGGCAAGATCTACACCACAGCGAACTGACTATTCAGTCACTCTACGCCCTGCTCAAACTGCGCTGCGAAGTTTTTGTGGTTGAACAAACCTGCCCGTATCAGGATATCGACGGCGATGACCTGGTCGGCGAGAACCGGCACATCCTCGGCTGGCGCGATAACGAGCTGGTGGCGTATGCGAGGATTCTGAAAAGCGAAGAGGATTTTGACCCTGTCGTCATTGGCCGCGTCATTATCAGCGGAAGCGCGCGCGGTGAAAAGCTGGGCTATCAGCTGATGGAAAAAACGCTGGACGCATGCCTGAAACGGTGGCCAGACAAGGCGTTATACCTGGGTGCGCAGGCGCATTTGCAATCATTCTATGGCCATTTTGGTTTTACCCCAGTCACGGACATTTACGATGAAGATGGCATCCCACATATTGGTATGGCGCGCGAAGCGAAACAGGCGCAATAGCGAGACGTTGTCTATAGTTATCGGACTGGTGTACTAACATGGAGAAAAATATGTCATTTCAATCCTGGGATACCCGAGCAGACGACGATCTAACGCTGTTAAGCGAAACGCTGGAAGAAGTACTGCGCTCTTCAGGCGATCCTGCCGATCAGAAGTACATTGAGCTCAAAGCCCGCGCCGAGCAGGCGCTGCATGACGTGAAAAACCGCGTCAGCAACGCATCCGACAATTACTACTACCGCGCCAAACAGGCGGTTTATCGTGCCGACGATTATGTGCACGAAAAGCCGTGGCAGGGCATTGGGGTCGGTGCGGCCGTAGGGCTGGTGCTGGGCCTGCTGTTAGCCCGTCGTTAAGCCGGTAAACCCCTCCCTACACGTGGGTACTGCTATTTATCATCAGTACCCCGTATAATGTAAGGTTTTAACAGGGAGAGGTTCGCGTGCATTCGATTTCCATCGCGCTGGAACGCCTGCGCACTCAGCTTGCGCAAGCGTTACCCGCTACACCCGGTTTACGCCATTTCGATGTCTCTTTCCCGTTAAACGACGCCTTCGATCCGCTGGCCTGGCTGGGTGTGCAGCGATGCTATCCCCAGTTTTACTGGCAACAGCGGAGCGGTGATGAAGAACTTGCCGCGCTCGGAAGCCTCGCCCATTTTGACTCTCTGGCCTCGGCCTCCCGGTTTTTGCACACCCATGACGTAGCCAATGATACCCGTATCTGCGGCCTGAACGCCTTCAACCCGGCACAGGGAAATCTGTTTTTACCGCGCCTTCTCTGGCGACGGTCTGGCGGGGTCGCCACGCTGCGCCTGCAACTGTGGAGCGAAACGTCGCTGTGTGATGATGCCGGTGACGCACTGAAGTTTATTGATAACCTGCGCGACGCCGCGCCGATCCGCCCGTTGTCCGTGCAGATTGTGCAGGAAACCCATCATCCGGAAAAACCGGAATGGCTGGCGTTGATTCGTCAGGCGACGGATACCCTTGCTCGCGGCGATTTTGAGAAAGTGGTGCTCGCACGTGCTACAGACGTGCAGTGCCAGCAGCCCGTGAACGCCATCGCGCTAATGGCCGCCAGCCGCGCGCTAAACCTCAACTGCTATCATTTTTGTATGGTCTTTGACGCCAGCAACGCGTTCCTCGGCTCGACGCCCGAGCGACTTTGGCGGCGACGCGGCATGCTGCTGCGCACTGAAGCGCTGGCAGGCACCGTCGCCAGCCATTCTGACGATAAGCAGGCCCAGCGTCTGGGCGACTGGCTGATGAACGACGACAAAAATCAGCGGGAAAATATGCTGGTGGTGGAAGATATCTGCCAGCGTCTTCAGCACCATACCCGGACGCTGGAGATCCTCCCAGCGCAGGTGCTGCGTCTGCGCAAGGTGCAGCATTTACGCCGCTGTATCTGGACCGAACTCAAACAGTCTGATGACGAGCAGTGTCTGCATATTCTGCAACCGACGGCCGCGGTGGCCGGGCTGCCGCGTCAGGCAGCGCGAGAATTTATTGCGAAAGTGGAGCCGTTCGACCGGGAGTGGTACGCCGGATCGGCGGGCTATTTATCGCGCGATCAAAGCGAGTTCTGCGTGGCATTACGCTCCGCCCGCGTTCATGACGCCGCGCTGCGTCTTTATGCGGGGGCGGGCATCGTCAGCGGCTCCGATCCAGAGCAGGAGTGGCAGGAGATCGAAAATAAGGCCGCCGGGCTGCGTTCCCTCCTCCTGAGGGATTAATACTGATTCGTGCAATCCCGATTCATATCAAAATTCTGACTTTTTCTATTATTTATACTGTGTCGCATTCTTGATACTGGACAATCTCATGTCAGTAAGTTCTTTTAACCGACGCTGGGCGACGGTGATCCTTGAAGCCCTGACCCGCCATGGTGTCAGGCATGTGTGTATTGCTCCGGGCTCTCGCTCCACGCCGCTCACCCTTGCTGCGGCGGAAAACAGGGCTTTTATTCATCACACCCATTTTGACGAGCGTGGTCTCGGCCACCTGGCGCTCGGGCTGGCGAAAGTCAGCAACGCGCCCGTGGCGGTGATAGTGACTTCCGGCACGGCGGTGGCAAACCTCTATCCGGCGCTGATTGAAGCGGGGTTAACCGGCGAAAAGCTGATTTTACTCACCGCCGATCGTCCTCCGGAACTTATTGACTGCGGCGCGAACCAGGCGATTCGTCAGCCTGGCATTTTTGCCTCGCATCCTTCACAGACGGTCTCGTTGCCGCGCCCCACCCAGGATATTCCCGCCAGCTGGCTGGTCTCAACTCTCGACCACGCCATGAACGCACTGCGCAGCGGCGGGCTGCACATTAACTGCCCGTTTGCCGAACCGCTGTACGGCGAAATGAACGAGACCGGCCTAGCCTGGCAACAGCAGCTGGGAGAATGGTGGGAGAGCGAAAAGCCCTGGCTGCGTGAGCAGACGCATCTGGAAAGCGCTAAGCAGCGCGACTGGTTCTTCTGGCGCCAGAAGCGCGGGGTGGTGATTGCCGGGCGGATGAGTGCGGCGGAAGGCAAGCTGGCGGCGGAGTGGGCACAAACGCTTGGCTGGCCGCTGATTGGTGACGTGCTTTCCCAGACGGGCCAGCCGCTGCCCTGCGCTGACCTCTGGCTGGGGAACGCGAAAGCGGTCACCGAGCTGGCGCAGGCGCAAATTGTCGTCCAGCTGGGCTCGAGCCTGACGGGCAAGCGACTGCTCCAGTGGCAGGCCACCTGTACGCCAGAAGAGTACTGGCTGGTGGATCCGCTCGAAGGACGCCTTGACCCGGCGCACCATCGCGGTCGCCGCCTGGTGAGCGATATTGACAGCTGGCTGGAATTGCATCCGGCGGAAAAACGCAAACCCTGGGCGGTGGAGATCCCGGCGCTGTCGCGTCAGGCGTGGGAACTCACCAAAGCGCAGTGCGAGGAGTTCAGTGAAGCCGGGCTGGCGCACCGTATCCGCAAATATCTTCCCGAGCAGGGGCAACTTTTTGTCGGTAACAGCCTGGTGGTGCGCCTGATTGACGCCTTTTCGCAGCTGCCCGCGGGTTATCCGGTATACAGCAACCGGGGCGCGAGCGGCATTGACGGGCTGATCTCCACCGCCGCTGGCGTACAGCGGGCCAGCGCAAAATCCACGCTGGCGATTGTGGGGGATCTCTCAGCCCTCTACGATCTCAACGCGCTGGCGCTCCTGCGTCAGGCATCGGCTCCGTTCGTACTGATTGTTGTTAACAATAACGGCGGACAGATTTTCTCCCTGCTGCCGACGCCGCAAAGCGAACGTGAGCGCTTCTATCTGATGCCGCAAAACGTGCAGTTCGAACACGCCGCCGCCATGTTCAGCCTGAAGTACCATCGCCCGGAAAACTGGGACGCGCTGGAGACGGCGCTGAACACCGCCTGGCGGCAGCCTGGCGCGACGCTGATTGAGCTGGTGGTAAACGATTCTGACGGCGCGCAGAAGCTGCAACATCTGCTGGCGCAGGTGAGTCACCTGTGATCCTCGCTGGCGTCACTCAGCCCGGAAAACCAGGCTACCCCTGGCTGGTTTTCCTGCACGGTTTTTCCGGCGACTGTCGTGAGTGGCAGACCGTTGGGGCGTCGCTGCATGACTACCCCAGGCTCTACCTTGACCTGCCCGGGCACGGTGGTTCAGCGGATACGGGCGTGACGGGGTTTGCAGAGGTAAGTGAATTGCTCACGTATACCTTAATTAGTTACAACATACTAAATTACTGGCTGGTAGGGTACTCTCTCGGTGGCCGCATTGCGATGTTCCATGCCTGCCAGCATCCTGCGGGATTAGACGGGGTGATTGTGGAAGGTGGACACCCTGGGCTGCAAGACGTCGAGGCGCGCCAGGCGCGGCTGACCTCGGACCGCCGCTGGGCGTCACGTTTTCGCAGTGAGCCGCTTGAAGCCGTCTTTGCCGACTGGTATCAACAGCCGGTCTTTACCTCCCTTACGGATGAACAGCGCAACGCGCTGATCGCGCTGCGTAGCCGGAACAACGGCCCGAGGCTGGCTGAGATGCTGGAAGCCACCTCGCTTGCCGTTCAGCCTGATTTACGTCCCGCGCTCACCGCGCGTGATTTTTCTTTCGACTATCTCTATGGCGAACGTGACGGGAAGTTTGCAGCCATCGCTGCTGAACTTAACGCCATGCGTCATGCTATCCCTCATGCCGGACACAACGCCCACCGGGACAACCCGGAAGCGGTTGCCGCGAGTCTGGCTCAGATACTACGTTATCGAACAAAGGACACGCTATGATCTATCCTGATGAAAACATGCTTTACGCGCCGGTTGAATGGCAGGACTGCTCCGAAGGCTACACCGACATTCGCTACCACAAATCCACCGATGGTATCGCCAAAATCACCATCAATCGTCCACAGGTACGCAACGCGTTTCGTCCGCTGACCGTAAAAGAGATGATCCAGGCGCTGGCGGATGCACGCTACGACGACAACATCGGCGTCATCGTCCTCACCGGGGAAGGGGAGAAAGCCTTCTGCTCGGGCGGCGATCAGAAAGTCCGCGGCGACTACGGCGGATACCAGGATGATGCCGGCACGCACCACCTGAACGTGCTGGATTTCCAGCGCCAGATCCGCACCTGTCCAAAACCAGTGGTTGCGATGGTGGCAGGTTATTCCATCGGCGGCGGTCACGTGCTGCACATGATGTGTGACCTGACTATCGCGGCGGAAAATGCCATTTTCGGCCAGACTGGCCCGAAAGTTGGCT
Organism: Enterobacter cloacae complex sp. SYL003; assembly: GCF_049236925.1. Lineage (NCBI taxonomy): Bacteria > Pseudomonadati > Pseudomonadota > Gammaproteobacteria > Enterobacterales > Enterobacteriaceae > Enterobacter > Enterobacter cloacae complex sp. SYL003. The sequence goes on from NZ_JBMKJK010000002.1 coordinate 268,483, forward strand.
CCTTCGACGGCGGCTGGGGGGCGTCCTACATGGCGCGCATTGTCGGCCAGAAAAAAGCCCGCGAAATCTGGTTCCTGTGCCGTCAGTACAACGCCCAGGAAGCGCTGGACATGGGGCTGGTTAACACCGTGGTGCCGATCGCCGATCTGGAAAAAGAGACCGTGCGCTGGTGTCGCGAAATGCTGCAAAACAGCCCAATGGCGCTGCGCTGCCTGAAAGCGGCCCTCAACGCCGACTGTGACGGTCAGGCGGGACTTCAGGAGCTGGCGGGTAACGCCACCATGCTGTTCTATATGACCGAAGAGGGTCAGGAAGGGCGCAACGCGTTCAACGAAAAACGCCAGCCAGACTTCAGCAAATACAAACGGAACCCGTAATGCGTCGCGCGCAGGTTTACCGCTGGCAGATACCGATGGACGCGGGCGTGGTACTGCGTGAAAGGCGGTTAAAAACCCGTGATGGCTTTTTCGTGCATCTCCGGCAGGGCGAGCGGGAAGGGTGGGGTGAAATCGCCCCGCTTCCGGGCTTTAGCCTGGAAACGCTGGATGAGGCGCAGGCGGCGCTGATGGCCTGGACGCACGAATGGCGTGAGGGGGCAGATCCGTCGCTGCCGGACGTTCCTTCCGTCGCGTTCGGCATCAGCTGCGCGCTGGCAGAGCTGGACGGCCGTTTGCCGGATGCGGCGAATTATCGCGCCGCGCCGCTCTGTTCCGGCGATCCGGATGAACTTTTCGCGCTGCTCTCCGGGATGCCTGGCGAGAAGGTGGCGAAAATTAAGGTCGGCCTGTACGAAGCGGTGCGCGACGGGATGGTGGTTAACCTGTTACTGGAAGCCATTCCCGATCTGCACCTGCGCCTGGACGCCAACCGCGCCTGGACGCCGCTCAGGGCGCAGCAGTTTGCGAAGTACGTCAACCCGGCGTACCGCAACCGCATCGCGTTTCTCGAAGAGCCGTGCAAAACGCGCGACGACTCTCGCGCCTTCGCCCGGGAAACCGGCATTGCCATTGCCTGGGATGAGAGCCTGCGCGAAGCCGGTTTTACGTTTGCCGCCGAGCCGGGCGTCGGTGCCGTGGTCATTAAGCCAACGCTGACCGGCAGCCTCGACAAGGTGCGCGAGCAGGTTGCGGCGGCCCATGCCGCAGGGCTGACGGCGGTGATCAGTTCATCCATCGAATCCAGCCTCGGGCTGACGCAACTGGCGCGCATCGCTGCATGGTTAACGCCGGACACCGTTCCCGGTCTTGATACGCTAAACCTGATGCAGGCCCAGCTGATTCGCCAGTGGCCGGACAGCACCTTGCCGTGCCTCGATGTCGGGACGCTGGAGCCGCTGCAATGACTTTTACCGACTGGCCGTGGCGGCACTGGCGCTCCAGGAGTGCCGATACACCCGCGCTGCGTTTAGACGATATAACGCTCAACTGGTCACAGTTGGGCGAGCGTATCGATCGTCTGGCAGCCGGTTTTCAGTCTCAGGGTGTCAGGGACGGGGACGGCGTGATGCTCCTCGCCCACAACCATCCGCAGACCCTGCTGGCCTGGCTGGCGCTGCTTCAGTGCGGCGCCCGCATTTTGCCGGTGAACCCTCAGCTTCCCCGTCCGCTGCTGGACGTCCTCCTGCCGCAGATGACCCTGCGCTTTGCGCTGGTGCTTAACGGTGAGTATGACGGTCTGCCCGCGCTGGCATTAAGAGAGGGTGAGGGGCAGGGCGGCGTGACGTGGCAGGCAGAACGGCTGGCCTCGATGACGCTCACCTCCGGCTCCACCGGCTTGCCAAAAGCGGCGGTGCACACCTGTGCCGCCCACCTTGCCAGCGCAAAAGGCGTGTTGTCGCTGATGCCTTATGGCGGTGATGACGACTGGCTGCTGTCCTTGCCGCTGTTTCACGTCTCCGGTCAGGGGATTTTGTGGCGCTGGTTGCAGGGCGGAGGCCGTCTCACCGTGCGTGAAAAACAGCCGCTGGAGCAGGCCCTGCAGGGCTGTACCCACGCCTCGCTGGTGCCGACGCAGCTGTGGCGGCTGCTCAATTCACACCATCCCGTTGCGCTGAAAGCCGTGCTGCTCGGCGGGGCGGAAATCCCCGTTGAGCTGACCGAACAGGCGCGCAAGCAGGGGATCCGCACGTTCTGCGGCTACGGTCTGACCGAGTTCGCCTCCACCGTCTGCGCCAAAGAGGCCGACGGCGCGCCGGACGTGGGCAGCGCGCTGCCGGGCAGAGACCTTCAGGTGGTGAACGGTGAAGTCTGGATCCGGGCGGAAAGCATGGCGGCGGGCTACTGGCGAGACGGCGCCTTACTGCCGCTGGTCAACGAGCAGGGCTGGTTCGCCACCCGCGATCGCGGCGAGTGGCATGACGGACGCCTGACCATTTTGGGCCGAATGGACAATCTCTTTTTCAGCGGCGGAGAAGGGATCCAGCCGGAAGCGCTGGAGCGCGTTATCGTCTCACATCCGCAGGTTAGCCAGGTGTTTATCGTCCCGCTGGATGACGCCGAATACGGGCAACGCCCGGTGGCGGTAGTGGAATGTGAGCCGGGCACGGATATCACGTTGTTGCCGGAGTGGGTTCAGGGCAGGCTGGCACGCTTTGAGCAGCCGGTACACTGGCTGGCGCTGCCGTCAGAACTGAAAAATGGCGGGATAAAGATTTCCCGCCAGGCGTTAAGGCAGTGGGTCAATGCCCTGTTGAGGGGCTAATCAGCCGATATCCGGCTGCGGTTTCTGCTGGCGTCGACGCATCCAGCGCAGCACCGGCGGCACGACAATCACCATGATCGCCATCGCCAGCAGGATCTTCGTCACGCTGCTCTCCCACAGGATCGCCATGTTGCCATTGCTGATGGAGAGGGCGCGGCGCAGGTTCTGCTCCAGCATTTCCCCCAATACAAACCCTAAAATCAGCGGCGACATCGGGAAGTGCATCTTGCGCAGAATGTAGCCCAGCACGCCGAGCAGCACCATTAACACCAGGTCGAAGGTGGTGCTGTGCACCGCGTACACCCCAACCGCAGAGACGGCGGCGATGGCCGGGACCAGGAACCACAGGGGAATGGTCAGCATGCGGGTGAACAGCCCGATCAGCGGGATGTTCATCACCAGCAGCATCACGTTGGCGATCAGCAGCGCCGCAATCAAGCCCCAGACGATATCGGGCTGCTCGGTAAACATCGCCGGACCCGGGGTGATGTTATAGAGCGTCAGCGCGCCCATCATCACCGCCGTGGTGCCGGAGCCCGGCACGCCGAGGGTCAGCATCGGGATAAACGAGCCGCAGGCCGAGGCGTTATTGGCTGCCTCTGGCGCCGCCACGCCGCGTATATCGCCCTTACCGAAGCTGTCGCTGTTGCCGCTCAGCTTTTTCTCGGTCATGTAGGTGATGGCGCTGGCGATGGTCGCCCCCGCGCCGGGCAGGATGCCGACAAAGAAACCAATCACCGACGAACGCAGGGTAGCACCCACACACTGTGCCCCCTCTTTGGCATTAAAGAGCATGCGGCCGGTTTTGCGCACCAGCGTCTGCCCGCTGCTGGTATGTTCCAGCATCAGTAAGATTTCTGAGACAGAGAACAGGCCAATCACGACGACAATGAACTGCACGCCGTCGGACAGGTGAACGCTGTCGAAGGTAAAGCGATAAACCCCGGTGTTGGCATCCACGCCGACGGTGGCCAGACTGAGGCCAATCAACGCAGACAAAAACGACTTCAGCGGATTCTGCGCCATCATGCTGCCGAGACAGGCGATGGCGAATACCATCAGGGCAAAATACTCGGCCGGACCAAACGCCAGCGACCACTGGGCCAGCGCCGGGGCGAAGAGGATGATGCCGCCAATGGCGATCAGGGAGCCAAAGAACGAGCTGACGGCGGAAATAGAGAGCGCCACGCCGCCGCGTCCCTGCTGTGCCATCGGATAGCCATCCAGCGCGGTCATAATGGCGGCGGCATCGCCAGGAACGTTAAGCAGTATCGAGGAAATACGCCCCCCGTATTCGCAGCCGATATAAACCGTCGCCAGCAGGATCAACGCCGATTCCGCAGGCAGGTGCAGCGCAAAGGCCAGCGGCAGTAAAATCGCCACGCCGTTGATAGGCCCAAGGCCCGGCAGCAGGCCAACGATCGTCCCGACGAAACAGCCGATCAGGGCGATCACCAGGTTTTCCGGGGTCATCGCTACCGCGAACCCCTGAGAGAGATAGATCCAGGTATCCATAGCGTGCTCCGTTAGTTAAACCATGCGCCGAGCGGCAGGGTCACGTCCAGCAGGCGGTCGAAGGCGTACCAGAGTAAAATGCCCAGTACGACCCCGGAGATCCCCGCCGCAGGCAGCGAGGCGTTAAACAGTATGCCAATCACCATCGTCAGCAGGGCGGTGGCGATCGGGAAGCCGAGCCACTCAAAGCCCCACGCGTACATCAGCAGAACAATCACCATTACCAGCAGACGTTGCAGCGTGCGGCGTGGCGGCCACTCCACGGTGTCCGGATGGCGCAGCAGCAGGGCCACCGAACAGAGCAGCATCAGGCCAACAATGCCGACGGGAAAGGGGCGTGGCCCCACGGGTTCATAGCTGTATTCGCTGTGGATCTGCCAGGCGACGAACAGGCCGCCAATGCAGAGCAGCAGCCATATCCCGGCAAAAATGCGATCGCTCATAGCGCCTCCGGTTATTTCGCAAGACCAAAGGCTTTCGCCTGTTCGCGATAGTCATTCACCTGTTTTTTCACGTACTCGTCCAGCTGCTTGCCGTTCAGGTTGAACTCAAACAGCCCGCGCAGATCGCGCTGTTTTTTGAACTCCTCGGTTTGCTGAAGTTTTGCGAAGGTATCCACCCACCACTGGTACTCGGCGTCGGTCACTTTTGGCCCGACGAAGAAGCCACGGATGATCGGCCAGACCAGGTTATAACCCTGCTCTTTGGCGGTTGGGACGTCTGCCAGCTGGCCCGGCAGACGGTTTTCCGAGAAGACCGCCAGCACGCGGATCTTATCCCCGCTCAGGTAGGGCACCATTTCGCTGAGATCGCCCGATACTGCCTGCACGTGATTGCCCATCAGCGCCGTCACCGGCTCACCGCCGCCTTCAAAGGCCACGTAACGCATTTTGTGCGGATCTACTTTGGCCTGCTGCGCCAGCAGCGCGGCTTTCATCCAGTCCTGGCTGCCGATAGAGGCGCCTGCGCCAATCACCACGCTGTTCGGATCTTTTTCCATGGCGGTCAGCAGATCTTTCAGGGATTTCCACGGGGAGTCGGCGCGAACGGCGATCATGCCGTAATCGGTGCCCACGGTGGCGAGCCAGCGCACGTCATTCACGTCATAACGACCAAATTTCCCCTGCGACAGGTTCAGCAGCGAGCCGCCGGAGAAGGCCACCACGGTGCCGGGTTCAGCAGGGCGCTGGGCGACGATGGCGTTATAGGCTACCGCGCCCACGCCGCCGGGCATGTAGGTGACGCGCATCGGTTTCTCAATGGCCTTCGTCTCCAGCAGGCTGACCTGAATCAGCTTACAGGTCAGGTCGAAGCCGCCGCCGGGTTTGGCCGGGGCGATACACTCGGTGCGGGACGGGGTGTCCTGCGCCTGGACGACAGAGGCACTCAACAGCAATGCGCTTGCAGCAAGGGTAGAAAGTAATTGTTTTTTCATCGTTTATCCTCACGCCGGAGAACCGGGAGTACGAGTACGGGTGTCTTTTTTCTGATTATGTGAACCACCGTGTAGCGGTTCCGTTGCGTGATTGTTAAAACAATAACCTTTCATTTCCCTTTCACTGCGACACCAACTTTACAGGATGTGATATGCGTCTCTTACTGGCGGAAGATAATCGTGAGCTGGCTCACTGGCTGGAGAAAGCGCTGGTACAAAACGGATTTGCCGTGGATTGCGTCAACGATGGACGGGCGGCCGATCACCTTTTACAGGGGGAAAACTATGCCGTCGCGATCCTTGATATCGGCATGCCCGGCTTCGACGGGCTGGAAGTGGTGCATCGTCTGAGAAAGCGCGGGCAGACGCTGCCGGTGCTGTTTCTTACCGCCCGCAGCAACGTGGCAGACAGGGTGAAAGGGCTGAATGCCGGGGCGGATGACTATCTGCCGAAGCCGTTCGAGCTGGAGGAGCTTGATGCCCGCCTGCGCGCGTTGCTGCGCCGCAGTGAAGGACGAACTCAGGAGCGCCAGCGGCTGGGAGAGCTGGAGTACGATGATGAAGGCTTTTTTCTGCTGCGCGATGAACCCCTTTCCCTCACGCCGCGCGAGCTCTCTTTACTGAAGGTGCTGATGCACCGCCGGACCCGTCCCGTCTCCCGGCAACAGCTCTTCGACCAGGTGTTCAGCCTGAACGACGACGTCAGCCCCGAGAGTATCGATCTCTATATTCACCGCCTGCGTAAGAAGCTGACCGGCAGCGGCGTGCGGATCACCACCCTCCGGGGACTGGGCTACGTGCTGGAGTGCGGCGATGAAGTGGGTTAAGCCGCAGTCGCTTTACCTGCAACTTTTGCTCTTTCTGGGTTTGCCGCTGCTGCTGTTATGGGGGCTGTCAGCCTTTAACAGCTACGTTAGCGCGCTACAGGCGGCGACGCAGGCCTATGACCGTACGCTGTTATCCTCGGCGCGCACCGTGTCTGAGCGGCTGGTGGTGCACAAGGGCAAGCTGCTGGTGAACGTGCCCTGGGTCGTGCTCGACAGCTTTGAGCTGAACATGAACGATCGCCTCTACTACAAGGTGGTTGACCCTGACGGGCGGACGATCTCCGGCTATGACGATCTGCCAAATATGCCTCCCTCCACGTCGCGCACCACTCACTATCCGGCGCTGGCGTGGTTTTATCATACCGAGTATCGCGGGCAGGCGATCCGCGTGGCGAAGCTGCTCCAGCCGGTTAACGAAGATAACGTGTTCGGGATGGCGGAAATTTACGTCGCAGAAACGTTGCAGTCGCGGCGCTATCTGGCCACACAGCTGCTGTTTTCCTCACTCGTGTCGCAGGGGCTGCTGGTGCTGCTGACGCTGGTCCTGACCGCCTGGCTGCTGCGCCGCGTGCTGCGCCCAATGCGGCAACTCTCTTCGCTGATGGTGCGCCGTGAGCCCGGGCTGCTGGCCCCGCTGCCGGAGCTGCTGCCCTGGTCGGAAACGCGGCTGCTGATTGTGGCGTTTAACCGTTACATCGACCGGTTGCGCGGCGTACTTTCGCGGCAGGAGCGCTTCAATGCCGATGCCTCACACCAGCTCAAAACGCCGCTGGCGGTGCTAAAAACGCAGGTATCCGTTGCTCTGACGCGTAACGATCCGGCGCTGTGGCAGGAAAGCTTACGGGCAATGAACGTTACGCTGGATAACACCATCGTGCTGACGGAAAGGCTTTTACAGCTTTCGGCGGTGAAGCGGAAAGAGCAGGGGGAGCGACAGTTTGCCCCTGTCGATCTGGTACAGGTGGTGCAAAACTGCTGCTTTTCGCGGCTGGCGCAGGCGCGCAGCAAGGGTATCGATCTCGGTTATGACGGCGTACAGCAGCCGGTAATGATTGAGGGGGATGACGTTTTGCTGGGCGAACTCTGCGCTAACCTGCTGGAGAACGCGATCAAATACACGCCGGAGCAGGGCATCGTGACGGTGTACCTGCGCATGGATAACGATGCCGTTGAGCTGAGCGTGGAGGACAGCGGACCGGGTATTGCCGAAGACCAGATCTCCCAGGCCATGCTGCCGTTTCATCGGCTGGATAACGTGGGCGATGCCGCCGGGTCCGGCATTGGCCTGGCGCTGGCCAACGATATTGCCCGCCTGCACCGCAGCCATCTTCAGCTGATGCCCAGTGAAAATCTGGGCGGCCTGTGCGTAAAAATGCGTTTTTTATTGATGATATAAATACCGATATTATCAAATCGTTACAAACTAATTGCCCGATGTCCACTGAGCGCATTGATCCCACAGACAGTCAGGTTAAAATCTCGCGGTTTTTGGACATCTCTGAATATATTGTGCGGGATCACGACAATGAAAAAAGTGGCATTAATGGGCTTAGGCCTGATGTTTGTATCGGCAGCAGCCAACGCTATTTCCTTCAACGGCTCGGCGGGCGAAGATTATACCCACCTGGGCTTTGGTCTTGGCACGGATAGCGCAGGCCTGGCGATGACCGGCGGCTGGACGCATAACGACGACGATGGGGATGCGGCAAGCCTGGGGCTGGGCTTCAACGTACCTTTGGGTCCTTTCCTGGCGACAGTCGGCGGTAAAGGGATTTACACCAACCCGAACGACGGTGACGAAGGTTACGCGGCGGCAGTGGGCGGCGGTTTGCAATGGAAAATCGGCGACAGCTTTGGCCTGTTCGGTGAGTACTACTACTCTCCGGATTCCCTCTCCAGCGGTATCGATAGCTATGAGGAAGCCAACGTGGGTGGACGCTGGACCATCATCCGTCCTGTCACCATCGAAGCGGGTTATCGTTATCTGAACCTGGCAGGTAAAGACGGCCACCGCGACAACGCGCTGGCAGATGGTCCCTACATCGGTGTGAGCGCAGGTTTCTAATCCTTTCGGCGCGGCGTTCAGTCGCGCCAGTTTCTCTCTTCCCCCGGTCTTCGATTGCGCTATAGTGTTTTGACCATTGAAATGGGAGAACACAATGATAAACGTGGAAATGTTATCCACTGGCGACGAAGTGCTGCATGGGCAAATCATTGATACCAATGCCGCCTGGCTCGCCGATCTCTTCTTTGAGCAAGGATTACCGTTAACGCGCCGCAACACCGTGGGTGACAATCTTGAGTCGCTGGTCAACGTTCTGCGCGAGCGCAGCGAACGCTGCGACGTGCTGATTGTGAACGGCGGGCTTGGGCCCACCAGCGACGATCTCAGCGCGCTGGCCGCCGCCACGGCCAGAGGTGAAGGCCTGGTCCTGCACGAGGCGTGGCTGGCACAGATGGAGCGATTTTTCTCTGAGCGTGGCCGCGTGATGGCCCCCAGCAACCGCAAGCAGGCTGAAATTCCCGCCAGCGCGGAACTGATTGATAACCCGGTCGGCACCGCCTGCGGGTTTGCCGTTCAGTTGAACCGCTGCCTGATGTTCTTCACTCCGGGCGTGCCGTCGGAATTTAAAGTGATGGTCGAGCAGCAGATCCTGCCGCGCCTGCGCGCGCGCTTCACGCTGCCTGAACCGCCGCTGTGCCTGCGTCTGACCACCTTTGGCCGCTCGGAAAGCGACCTGGCCCAGAGCCTCGATCACCTGCAACTGCCTCCCGGCGTGTCGATGGGCTATCGCTCCTCCATGCCGATTATTGAACTGAAGCTGACCGGACCGGCGTCAGAGAAAGCCGCTATGCTGGCACTGTGGCCGGAAGTGCAGCGCGTCGCTGGCGAAAGCCTGATTTTCGAAGGAACGGAAGGGCTGCCGGCGCAGATCGCAGCGCATTTGCAGTCCCGCCAGCTGAGCGTGACGCTAAGCGAGCAGTTTACCGGTGGGCTTCTGGCGCTTCAGCTTACCCGGGCGGGTGCGCCGCTGCTGGCCAGTGAAGTGGTGCCGTTCCAGCAGGAGACGCTGGCGCAGACGGCGCGCTGGGCGTCCGAGCGCAGAGTGAAGCATTTCGCGGGGCTGGCGCTGTTTGTGGGCGGGCTGGATGAGGAGCATCTCAACTTCGCCCTGGCAACGCCGGAAGGGACCCACGCCCTGCGGGTGAAGATGAGTATTACCCGCCACAGCCTGGCCGTGCGTCAGGAGATGTGCGCGATGATGGCGCTGAACATGCTGCGCCGCTGGCTGAACGGGAAAGAGGTCGCCAGCGAGCACGGCTGGATCAACGTCGTGGAATCGCTGTTTGTAGAGTGAGAATGTGCCGGGGGAGTGTCCCCGGCAACGGTTACGCCAGTGCGTTTGCCAGCAAGGTAATGGGATGTTCACAGCGTTTGCTGGTGGACATCTCGATCTGCCACTTGCAGGTTTCACAGTCCGTCACCACGATATCTGCGCCGCTCTCTTCAATCTGCCGGAACAGCGGCGCGCCAATGGCCTGTGACGTTGGGTAGTTTTCACGCTTGAATCCGTAGGTGCCAGCGATGCCGCAGCAGCGTGAGTCCAGCACCGTCAGCTCCAGCCCCGGGATCAGCCGCAGCAGCTCCAGCGTATAGATCGACCAGCCCATCTTCTCCATATGACATGGCGTGTGATACACCACCTTCAGCGGCAATTTGCCCAGCGGTAACGTCTGCCCGCTGTCAAGCTTGCGCCAGAGAAAGCGAGTCGCCAGCTCAATGTGCTCGCGCAAGCCGGTGTTATCCACATCCAGCAGATGCGGATATTCATCGCGCAGCGTGAAGGTACAGGTTGACGACGTCGCCAGTACCGGGATCCCGTTGTCGACGATCGCCTCGCGCAAAGAGGTGACGTTGCTTTTCGCCTGCCTGCGCGCTTTGTCAGTAAAACCGTTGGCAATCAGCGGAACGCCGCAGCACTTCTCTTTGCTCAGCAGCTGAACGCCCGTCCCCATGGCGTTCAGCACTTTCAGCAGGTCTTTCCCCAGCTGCGGATGGTTGTAGTTCACGTAGCAGCCGTGGAAGAAGGCAACCTGCTCAGCGAACTGCGCCTGTTCTGCCGCCACGGATTTATACCAGCGGCGGAAGGTGCCGTGAGAATATTTCGGCAGACTGCGGTGATGGTCGATTTTGAGCGTCGCATCCAGCAGCCTGCGCACCGGCTTCAGGGCGGTGGCGGCATTGACGACCGGCGCGAAAGGCGTCGAGAGGCTGCCCATCAGATCGGTGTGGCTCAGTATCGCGTCGCGCAGCGTCGGTTTTTGCGTACTGTAGCGGGCGCGGGCGCGCTGGATGATATCGCCTATTTTCACGTCCGACGGGCAGGCAACTTCGCAGCGTTTGCAGTTTATGCAGTATTTCAGCGCCTCGTCGTAGAGCGCGCCGTCCTTCAGGCGCAGACGCTCCCCGTCGGGGCCGGCCTGTTTCGGGCCGGGATAGCGCGGATCGACGCCGCTGACCGGGCAAACCGTGGTGCAGACAGTGCATTTGATACAGCTTTCAAATCGGGTGTCGTTCATTGTGCTCCCTCCCTGCGCTGGATAATCTGCTCCGCGACATGCAGTGCGGTGACGGCGCAGACGCCGCCACCGCAGCCCTGTGCCACGGGATCGTACCCGCCCAGAACCGAGCCGATGGCGTAAAGATTTTCAACCGGTTCCCCGCCCAGCTGCGGGCGCAGCTGGGTATCGACGATCACGCCGAACTGCTGCCAGGGCTGCGGGGTGAAGAAATCGCTTTGATACCAGTCCGCGCGGGAAGCGCTTTGCCGGACGTCCAGCCCGAGAATTGCCTCACGCACGCCATCCCGGCTGCTCAGCAGACCGTTACTGAAGAAGCTGCCGCTTGCCAGCACCGTATAGCGTGCACGAAGCGGGATGTCGCCGTGGTTGCGGGTCCAGATTTCGCATACCGCGCCCTCTGCCAGGGTGATTTTTTTCACCTCGTCGCCTGCCATCCAGACGCCACCCTGGGCGACAAACTGACGCTGAAGCTGGGTATGCAGACGAATGCCGGGCACGGAAGGGGGGAGCGTCGGCAGTAAACCGAGCGTACAGGGCAGGCGCGCCGAGAGCCAGCGCCAGAGCCGGTTGTCCGTTAAGCCAAAACAGGCGGGCATAAACAGGGCGTCGCAGCTCTCGCCGAGCGGTTGAAGCGCCGCGTACAGCTGCGGCCAGTAGCGTTCATTATCCAGCAGGCGGGCAATGTTCACCGCACGAAACTCGCTGGGGTTTTCGCGCAGCACGTCGAGCTCGGGGAGATCAATCTCCGCCGTATCCACCTGAATCCCTTGCTGTCTGAGAGACGCGGCGGCAAGATGCGGCTGGAAATCGAGGAAACCGCTGATCCCCACCACCCGCACGCGCCCGGCAGCGATGGGGGCGACAGGCACCTCTTCCGGGCTAAGCCAGGCGGCGCGCAGAGTGCCGAGCGGCGTGACGCGCTGATGATTTTGCTCGGCGTCACCCTGCATGCGTGCGCCGCAGGCGGTCAGCAGGTGTTCGGTTTCGCAGGCAAAGCGGGCCATATTCTCTGCGCCCGTCAGGCGGTAGGGATGTTCAGGCGGCAGATCGGCGAACGATAGCGCGCCCAGTAAATCCAGCGAGCCGGAAGAGAAGTGCAGGGCACTTTGACCGCGAGTGACAATGGCGCAGCGCAGACCCCGCTGCGTCAGTTTGAGACCGCACAGCAGGCCCGCCAGCCCTCCACCCACAATCACGGTATCAAATTTCATGGTTGTGCTCCTTCTCCAGACCGCAAAGTCCCTGATAGACCCAGCGGGTAAACTCACTTTCGCGCAGGGCATCGCCCCAGGCGACGGGCTGAATGCCTTTCCAGCGCTCATTTAAAAAATCGCTGAGCTGGGCGAGCGACTGGGTTGAGGAGGTGGCATGAAAACGTTGTAGCAGCCCGGCGGCACGGCAGGCGCACAGTTCCCCCTGACAGGTGCCCATCCCGACTCGCGTGCGGCGGCGTAAATCAAGCAGGTTGTTCACCGTCAGGTTTTCCACGGCATATTGCACCTCGCCTGCGGTCACGGCTTCGCATTCGCACACCAGGCTGCGGCTGAGTCGCCCTTCACCAAGCCAGGTCGGGGTGCGGTCGCCGTGGCGGTAAATCGCCGAACCGCGAAGCGGGGCAGGAAGTGAAATGATTTTGTGCAGCGTTTTTTCTGTCGATTGCTGCGAGCCGGGCAGAGCCTGTTCCGCCGTCACGCACGGCGCGGTGTTGCCGAGCTTACGGCAGACGGCATCGGTGGCCCACTCCGCCATCAGCCGGTAGGTCATCAGCTTGCCGCCGGTAATGGTGATAAACCCGTCCATGCCGTCGCGTTCGGCGTGATCGAGCAGCACGATGCCGCGGCTGACGTTACGCCCGCTCGGATCGTTGTCGCTGGCGACGAGGGGACGCACGCCCGCGTAGGCACGCAGAATACGCGTCTGCGCCATCACCGGGGCCAGCTTTTCCCCTTCGCGCAGCAGAATATCCACCTCTTCGGCGGTAACGCGGTTGTAATCGATTTCGCTGTAGTCCACATGCATTGAGGTCGTGCCGATCAACGAAATGGTGTCCCCCGGCACGAGGATGTCGGCGTCAGACGGTTTACGGCAGCGGTTGATGACATGGTTATTGATGCGATGGTCGAGGATCAGCAGCGAGCCTTTGGCCGGGAACATGCGGACGGATAAATCGGCGTATTCCGCGATGCGCTGGCCCCAGATCCCCGCCGCGTTGACCACGACGGTGGCATACAGCTCGCGGTGTTCATTGTACTGCGTATCACACACGCGCACCCCGCGTACGGTATTACCTTCACGAATAAGCCCGGTGACGTGATGCCCGGTCAGGATCTGTGCGCCGTGTTCCCGCGCGTCGAGCATATTGGCGGCGGTCAGGCGGAAAGGATCAACGGTTCCGTCAGGCACTTTTACCGCGCCCAGTAACGCCGGGTTTACCGAGGGTTCAAGACGGCGCGCCTGTGCAGGATCGAGCGCCTCGGCCTGAATGCCTGCCGCCGTGCAGGCGGTGATAAAGGTTTGCTGAAAGCCGAGGTCATCTTCTGGAAGGGTGATAAAAAGACCGTTGGTCGGTTCAACGCAGTGGCGGGCGATGCGCCTGAGGATCTGGTTTTCAGCGATACACTCGCGTGCTGACTCAGCGTCAGTAACCGCATAGCGGGCACCGCTGTGCAACAGACCGTGGTTACGCCCCGTTGCGCCGGTGGCGATGTCGTGGCGTTCCAGAAGCGTGACGCTCAATCCCCGCAGGGCGCAGTCGCGTGCGATGCCGGCACCCGTCGCGCCACCGCCAATGATAATCACATCGCTGAAGCGTGGATCGTGAATAGTCATTGCCTTTCCTCTATGTTCGTTTTTTAGCATTTAGCCACATTGATCGTGTGGTTTGTTTGATTTCGAACATAAACGCGCGAAATTCGAAAGTGAAACGTGATTTCATGCGCTTTTTTGCGCATTCTGTCATATTTCTGTAACAATCTGTGCGTTGATTCACAGTAACATTCACCGTGATTTCTTAACATCGCCGCCTCTGTAGCCGGGCGCGAGATGCCCGGTCATTTTTGAAAGGCCACGGAGGCTGTTATGCTCAGTATCTTTAAACCTGCGCCACACCGGGCGCGACTGCCAGAGGCAGAGATTGATCCTCTCTACCGCCGTCTGCGTTGGCAAATCTTCCTCGGGATCTTCTTCGGATATGCGGCGTACTATCTGGTACGTAAAAACTTTGCGCTCGCCATGCCGTACCTGGTGGAACAAGGCTTCTCCCGCGGCGATCTGGGCTTTGCGCTGTCGGGGATCTCCATCGCGTACGGTTTTTCGAAGTTCATTATGGGGTCGGTGTCGGATCGCTCGAATCCGCGCGTGTTCCTGCCCGCCGGTCTGATCCTCGCGGCAGCGGTGATGCTGTTCATGGGCTTTGTGCCATGGGCGACCTCCAGCATTGCCGTCATGTTCGTACTGCTGTTCCTCTGCGGCTGGTTCCAGGGGATGGGGTGGCCGCCATGCGGACGTACCATGGTGCACTGGTGGTCACAGAAAGAGCGCGGTGGGATTGTATCGGTCTGGAACTGCGCGCATAACGTCGGGGGCGGGCTTCCGCCGCTGCTGTTCCTGCTGGGGATGGCCTGGTTCAACGACTGGCACGCGGCGCTCTATATGCCTGCCTTTGGCGCCATTCTGGTGGCGATTATCGCCTTCGCCCTGATGCGCGACACGCCGCAGTCCTGCGGCCTGCCGCCGATTGAAGAGTACAAAAACGACTACCCGGATGATTACAGCGAGAAGCACGAAGAAGAGCTGACCGCGAAACAGATCTTCATGAAGTATGTGCTGCCAAATAAGCTGCTGTGGTACATCGCGGTGGCGAACGTGTTTGTCTACCTGCTGCGCTACGGCATCCTCGACTGGTCCCCGACTTACCTGAAAGAGGTGAAGCACTTCGCGCTGGATAAATCCTCCTGGGCCTATTTCCTGTATGAATACGCGGGCATTCCCGGCACGCTGATCTGCGGCTGGATGTCGGACAAAGTGTTTAAGGGTAACCGTGGGGCGACAGGCGTGTTCTTTATGACGCTGGTGACCATCGCGACGGTCGTTTACTGGCTTAACCCGCCGGGTAATCCGGGTGTGGATATGGCCTGTATGATCGTAATCGGCTTCCTGATTTATGGTCCGGTTATGCTGATCGGCCTGCACGCGCTGGAGCTGGCGCCGAAGAAAGCGGCAGGCACGGCGGCAGGCTTTACCGGTCTGTTTGGCTACCTCGGCGGTTCAGTGGCGGCAAGTGCCATCGTCGGTTACACCGTCGATTTCTTCGGCTGGGACGGTGGCTTTATGGTGATGATTGGCGGCAGCGTGCTGGCGGTTCTGCTGTTGATCGTCGTGATGATTGGTGAAAAACGTCACCATGCCGAGGTGCTGGCGCGTCGTCAGTAAGGAGCATTGCGATGAAATTAACTCAGTTAGCGACAGGCCTGCTGCTGGCGGGCCTGATGACAGGCTCCGCGCTGGCGGCGGATAAAATCGTGATCGCCCACCGTGGCGCCAGCGGTTATCTGCCAGAGCATACGCTGCCGGCAAAAGCGATGGCCTATGCCCAGGGCGCGGATTATCTGGAGCAGGATCTGGTGATGACGAAGGACGACCAGCTGGTCGTTCTGCATGACCACTATCTTGACCGCGTGACGGACGTGGCGGAGCGTTTCCCGAACCGCGCCCGTAAAGATGGCCGCTACTACGCCATCGACTTCACGCTGGCGGAGATCCGCTCGCTGAAGTTTACCGAGGGCTTCGAGATTGAAAACGGCAAGAAGGTGCAGGTCTATCCGGGGCGTTTCCCGATGGGCAAGTCTGACTTCCGTATTCACACCTTCGAAGAGGAGATCGAGTTTGTTCAGGGGCTGAACCACTCGACGGGCAAAAATATCGGTATCTACCCGGAAATCAAAGCGCCGTGGTTCCACCATCAGGAAGGAAAAGACATTGCCGCGAAGACGCTGGAGGTACTGAAAAAGTACGGCTACACCAGCAAGCAGGATAAGGTTTTCCTGCAATGTTTCGATGCCGCGGAACTGAAGCGCATCAAAACTGAGCTGGAGCCGAAGATGGGGATGGATCTCAATCTGGTGCAGCTGATTGCCTATACCGACTGGAATGAAACTCAGGAAAAACAGCCGGACGGGAAGTGGGTGAACTACAGCTACGACTGGATGTTTAAGCCGGGCGCGATGAAGCAGATTGCGCAGTACGCCGACGGCATCGGGCCGGATTACCACATGCTGGTGGCGGAAGGCTCAACGCCGGGCCACGTGAAGCTGACGGCGATGGTGAAAGAGGCGCATGCGAGCAAGATGCAGGTGCATCCGTATACCGTGCGTGCAGACCAGTTGCCGGAGTATGCGACGGACGTGGATCAGCTTTACGACGTGCTGTATAACCAGGCGGATGTGGACGGATTGTTTACGGATTTCCCGGATAAAGCGGTCGAATTCATTCACCGGAAGTAGGTTTTGTAGGTCGGGTAAGGCGAAGCCGCCACCCGACAATCAGGCTCTGCGGCCTGATGCCCTCACCCTAACCCTCAGCCCACCGGGAGAGGGGATAAGGACAACATCACATCTCGATCTCTATATCGCCTTTTGCCCGGCAGCAGCAGGGCAAAATTTCCCCTTCACTGATAAAGGCTAGCGGTTCGGTCAGCCAGTCTACCTGGCCTGCGACCAGACGGCAGCGGCAGGAGCCGCAGTAGCCTTCACGACACTGGTACTCGACTTCTACCTGATGTGCTTCAAGCGCCACCAGCAGAGAAGGGTGCTCTTCCTGGCACAACACCTCTGTACCCGAAAGGCTCAGCGTTACGCGGCTCATCAGAGCTGGAAATCGCTCAGGTCGTCGGTGTTGACTTCAGAATCAATCTGACCGACCAGGTAAGAACTCACTTCCACTTCCTGCGGCGCGACCTGCACGTTATCGGACACCAGCCAGGTGTTGATCCACGGGATTGGGTTAGAGCGCGTCTGGAACGGCAGGTCGAGACCGACGGCCTGCATGCGGATGTTGGTGATGTACTCAACGTACTGGCACAGAATGTCTTTGTTCAGGCCAATCATGGAGCCGTCGCGGAACAGGTAGTCTGCCCACTCTTTCTCCTGCTGGGCCGCCAGCACGAACAGGTCGTAGCATTCCTGTTTGCACTCTTCCGCAATTTCCGCCATCTCCGGATCGTCTGCACCGCTGCGCAGCAGGTTCAGCATATGCTGAGTCCCGGTCAGGTGCAGGGCTTCGTCACGGGCAATCAGACGGATAATTTTGGCGTTGCCTTCCATCAGTTTGCGCTCGGCAAACGCGAAGGAGCAGGCGAAGCTCACGTAGAAGCGGATTGCTTCCAGGGCGTTGACGCTCATCAGGCACAGATAGAGCTGTTTTTTCAGGGTCCGCAGGTTTACGGTGACGGTTTTACCGTTCACGTTGTGCGTACCTTCGCCCAGCAGATGCCAGTAGCTGGTCATCTCGATCAGTTCGTCATAGTAGTGCGCAATGCCTTCGGCGCGCTTCTGGATCTGTTCGTTGGTGACGATATCATCAAACACCACCGCCGGATCGTTAACGATGTTGCGGATGATGTGGGTGTAAGAGCGGGAGTGGATCGTCTCGGAGAACGCCCAGGTCTCAACCCAGGTTTCCAGCTCAGGAATCGAGATCAGCGGCAGCAGCGCCACGTTCGGACTACGACCCTGAATGGAGTCCAGCAGCGTCTGGTATTTCAGGTTGCTGAGGAAGATGTGCTTTTCGTGTTCCGGCAGCGCCTGGAAATCGATACGGTCGCGGGAAACGTCAACTTCTTCCGGACGCCAGAAGAAAGAGAGTTGCTTTTCAATCAGCTTTTCGAAGATGTCATATTTTTGCTGATCGTAGCGTGCCACGTTGACCGGCTGGCCGAAGAACATCGGCTCTTTGAGCTGGTCGTTTTTCGTCTGTGAAAAGGTGGTATATGCCATTGCGGTGAGTCCTGTGGTGTTATTTCCCCTCACCCCGGCCCTCTCCCACAGGGAGAGGGGGAAAGAGTTCCCTCTCCCTGTGGGAGAGGGTTAGGGTGAGGGAATTTATTAGATCTTACATGCGCCGCTTTCGCAGCCATCATCCTGAATTGACGGCGCCAGGTCGTCCTGGGCGTCTTCCGCACCATCACGGGTGTTGTGATAGTACAGGGTCTTCACGCCAAATTTGTAGGCGGTGAGCAGGTCTTTCAGCAGTTGCTGCATCGGAACCTTGCCTGACGGGAAGCGCGTCGGGTCGTAGTTGGTATTGGCAGAGATCGACTGGTCGATAAACTTCTGCATGATACCCACCAGTTGCAGGTAGCCATCGTTGTTTGGCATTTCCCACAGCAGCTCGTAGTTGTTGCCCAGCGTTTCGTAATCCGGTACCACCTGACGCAGCACGCCGTCTTTCGACGCTTTGATGCTGACGTGGCCGCGCGGTGGCTCAATACCGTTGGTGGCGTTGGAGATCTGCGAAGAGGTCTCGGACGGCATCAGGGCAGAGAGCGTGGAGTTACGCAGGCCGTGAGTTTTAATGGACTCGCGCAGGCCTTCCCAGTCGAGGTGCAGCGGCTCGCTGACGATCGCATCCAGGTCTTTTTTGTAGGTGTCGATCGGCAAAATGCCTTTCGCGTAGGTGGTTTCATTGAACCACGGGCACGCGCCTTGTTCTTTCGCCAGCTCGTTGGAGGCTTTCATCAGGTAGTACTGAATGGCTTCGAACGTCTGGTGCGTCAGATTGTTGGCGCTGCCGTCGGAGTAACGCTTGCCGTTTTTCGCCAGCCAGTAGGCGAAGTTGATCACGCCGATACCTAAAGTGCGACGGCCCATTGCGCCGCGTTTTGCCGCCGGGATTGGGTAATCCTGGTAGTCCAGCAGGGCGTCGAGCGCACGAACCGCCAGCACGGCCAGCTCTTCCAGCTCGTCCAGGCTCTTAATCGCACCCAGGTTGAACGCAGAGAGCGTACACAGGGCGATTTCACCGTTTTCATCGTTCACATCGTCCAGCGGTTTGGTCGGCAGGGCGATCTCCAGGCACAGGTTGGACTGGCGCACTGGCGCAACCACCGGATCGAACGGGCTGTGGGTGTTGCAGTGGTCAACGTTCTGGATGTAGATACGGCCGGTAGAGGCACGTTCCTGCATCATCAGGGAGAACAGATCGACCGCCTTCACGCGCTGCTTGCGGATGCTGTCGTCTTTTTCGTATTTGGTGTACAGACGCTCGAATTCGTCCTGATCGGCGAAGAACGCGTCGTACAGGCCCGGCACGTCGGATGGGCTGAACAGGGTGATATCTTCACCTTTCAGCAGGCGGGTGTACATCAGCTTGTTGATCTGCACGCCGTAGTCCATGTGACGCACGCGGTTGCCTTCCACGCCGCGGTTGTTCTTCAGAACCAGCAGGCTTTCCACTTCCAGGTGCCACATTGGGTAGAACAGGGTCGCAGCGCCACCGCGCACGCCGCCCTGAGAGCAGGATTTTACTGCCGTCTGGAAGTGCTTGTAGAACGGGATACAGCCGGTGTGGAACGCTTCACCGCCGCGGATCGGGCTGCCAAGCGCACGGATACGACCAGCGTTGATGCCGATACCAGCACGCTGGGAGACGTATTTCACGATGGCGCTGGAGGTCGCGTTGATGGAATCCAGGCTGTCACCACACTCGATCAGTACGCAGGAGCTGAACTGACGGGTAGGGGTACGCACGCCAGACATGATTGGCGTAGGCAGAGAAATCTTGAACGTAGAGACCGCATCGTAGAAACGCTTCACGTAGTCCAGACGGGTTTCACGTGGATAATTAGAGAACAGGCAGGCGGCCACCAGAATATAGAGGAACTGAGCGCTCTCGTAGATTTCGCCCGTCACACGGTTCTGAACCAGGTATTTGCCTTCGAGCTGCTTCACCGCCGCGTAGGAGAAGTTCATGTCGCGCCAGTGATCGATAAACCCGTTCATCTGCTCGAACTCTTCTTCCGTATAGTCTTCCAGCAGATGCGTGTCGTATTTGCCCAGCTCAACCATTTTCACTACGTGATCGTAAAGCTTTGGCGGCTCGAACTGGCCGTAGGCTTTCTTACGCAGGTGGAAAATCGCCAGACGCGCAGCGAGGTACTGATAATCCGGTGCGTCGCGGGAGATCAGATCTGCCGCTGCTTTGATAATGGTTTCGTGGATATCAGACGTTTTGATGCCGTCGTAGAACTGAATGTGAGAACGCAGTTCGACCTGGGATATAGATACGTTGTTCAGTCCTTCTGCTGCCCAGTCGAGAACTCGATGGATTTTGTCCAGATTGATACGCTCGGTAGTACCGTCGCGCTTTGTCACCAGCAGACTCTGATTCATGTGGGTTTTTACCTGTCCGTGAAATAAAAAAATATCCCCCGCTTATCCACAGAACCGTCTTGTGACTAACTCTGTGGATAAATACTACATATAGGGGTTTTGCGATAAGAAGAACGCTATATGGTGAGTATTCTAGTATCGAATCTTTTCAGCACAAGGGTTGATTTTGACGTTAAATTGAGGTTGTGAAAGGGTAAAAAAGGCTAAGTCCTCGTACCGTAAGGCCTGGAAGAGATGTCAATATTCCAGAAAAAAAATTCAAAATTTGATCGAGTGCTGATTTCTTCAACGGGAGGTCAGAATTGCGCAACATGATGTCGCGCAATCTTTATAAGAATAACGAATGACGTTAGTCGTTTTTGGCGGTTGTGTGCAACATATAGTTAACATCCACGCCCGGGGCAAGTTTGAATTTATCCGTCAGAGGATTGTAGTGCAGACCCGTCATGTGCTGCTCCTTAAGCCATGTCTGGTCAACCCAGCCCAGCAGTTCGGCAGGCTTGATGAACTTCTTCACGTCGTGCGTCCCTTTCGGCACCATGCGCAGCACATATTCCGCGCCTACCACGGCCATCAGCCAGGCTTTGCCGTTGCGGTTGATGGTCGAGAAGAAGACCTGTCCACCCGGTTTCACCAGTTGTGCACAGGCGCTGACGACCGACTGCGGATCGGGAACGTGCTCCAGCATCTCCATGCAGGTCACCACGTCATACTGGTGCGCATGTTTAGCCGCGTGCTCTTCCACGGTTTCCTGGACATATTCTACCTGTACGCCGGACTCCAGCGCATGAAGACGCGCAACCTGTAGAGGTTCGAAGCCCATGTCCAGACCGGTGACGGTGGCCCCTTCGCGCGCCATGCTTTCCGCCAGGATGCCGCCGCCGCAGCCGACGTCGAGCACTTTCTTACCGAACAGACCGCCGGAACGCTCCGCGATATAGCCCAGACGTAGCGGGTTAATACGATGCAGAGGTTTGAACTCACCTTCGAGATCCCACCAGCGGGACGCCACCGCTTCAAATTTGGCAATCTCTTCGTGGTCAACGTTGTGAGCCACCGGGGATTTTTCGGCATTCATGGGCGCTTTTACTCCTTATTTAGCAAGACAAATGAGTATATCAGGCAATCCCTGTGAATAAAGCGTATAGGTTTACCTGTATCACCGCGGCTGTGTTATAATTTGCGACCTTTGAATCCGGGATACAGTAGAGGGATAGCGGTTAGATGAGCGACCTTGCGAGAGAAATTACACCGGTTAACATCGAGGAAGAGCTGAAAAGCTCCTATCTGGACTATGCGATGTCGGTCATTGTTGGCCGTGCGCTGCCGGACGTCCGCGATGGCCTTAAGCCGGTACACCGTCGCGTACTATACGCCATGAACGTATTGGGCAATGACTGGAATAAAGCCTACAAAAAATCTGCCCGTGTCGTTGGTGACGTAATCGGTAAATACCATCCCCATGGTGATTCCGCGGTGTACGACACCATTGTCCGTATGGCGCAGCCTTTCTCGCTGCGTTACATGCTGGTAGATGGTCAGGGTAACTTTGGTTCTATCGACGGCGACTCCGCCGCGGCAATGCGTTATACGGAAATCCGTCTGGCGAAGATTGCCCATGAGCTGATGGCTGACCTGGAAAAAGAGACGGTTGATTTCGTTGATAACTACGACGGCACGGAAAAAATTCCTGACGTTATGCCAACGAAGATCCCAAACCTGCTGGTGAACGGTTCGTCCGGTATCGCAGTGGGTATGGCAACCAACATTCCGCCGCACAACATCACGGAAGTGATTAACGGCTGCCTGGCCTACATCGACGATGAAGACATCAGCATTGAAGGGCTGATGGAACACATCCCGGGCCCGGACTTCCCGACGGCGGCAATCATCAACGGCCGTCGCGGTATTGAAGAAGCGTACCGTACCGGTCGCGGCAAGATTTACATCCGTGCCCGCGCCGAAGTGGAAGCGGATGCCAAAACCGGCCGTGAAACCATTATTGTTCACGAGATCCCGTATCAGGTGAACAAAGCGCGTCTGATTGAAAAAATCGCCGAGCTGGTAAAAGAAAAACGCGTTGAAGGCATCAGCGCGCTGCGCGACGAGTCTGACAAAGACGGTATGCGCATCGTGATTGAAATCAAGCGCGACGCGGTGGGTGAAGTTGTGCTGAACAACCTTTACTCCCAGACTCAGCTTCAGGTCTCCTTCGGTATCAACATGGTTGCGCTGCACCATGGCCAGCCGAAGATCATGAACCTGAAAGAGATCCTGAGCGCGTTTGTGCGTCACCGCCGTGAAGTGGTGACTCGCCGTACCATCTTTGAACTGCGCAAAGCGCGCGATCGTGCCCATATCCTTGAAGCACTGGCCGTTGCGCTGGCGAACATCGACCCGATCATCGAGCTGATTCGCCGTGCGCCGACGCCGGCAGAAGCGAAGGCGTCGCTGGTTGCGCGTCCATGGGATCTGGGCAACGTGGCGGCGATGCTGGAACGTGCCGGCGATGATGCCGCGCGTCCTGAGTGGCTGGAGCCGGAATTCGGCGTGCGTGACGGTCAGTACTATCTGACTGAACAGCAGGCCCAGGCGATTCTGGATCTGCGTTTGCAGAAACTGACCGGCCTTGAGCATGAAAAACTGCTCGACGAGTACAAAGAGCTGCTGGAGCAGATTGCCGAGCTGCTGCATATCCTGGGTAGCGCAGAGCGCCTGATGGAAGTGATCCGTGAAGAGCTGGAGCTGGTTCGCGATCAGTTCGGCGACGAGCGTCGCACCGAAATCACGGCCAACAGCTCTGATATCAACATTGAAGATCTGATCAACCGCGAAGACGTGGTCGTGACGCTGTCTCACCAGGGTTACGTGAAGTATCAGCCGTTGACCGACTACGAAGCACAGCGTCGTGGCGGTAAAGGTAAATCTGCGGCGCGTATTAAAGAAGAAGACTTCATTGACCGTCTGCTGGTGGCCAACACCCACGACACGATCCTCTGCTTCTCCAGCCGGGGCCGTCTGTACTGGATGAAAGTCTATCAGCTGCCGGAAGCGAGCCGTGGCGCGCGGGGTCGACCTATCGTTAACCTGCTGCCGCTGGAAGCGAACGAACGTATCACCGCCATTCTGCCGGTACGCGAGTACGAAGAGGGCGTGAACGTCTTTATGGCAACCGCGAGCGGTACCGTGAAGAAAACCGCGCTGACCGAATTCAGCCGTCCACGTTCCGCCGGGATCATCGCGGTGAACCTGAACGAAGGCGACGAGCTGATCGGCGTGGATCTGACCTCCGGTTCTGATGAAGTGATGCTGTTCTCTGCGGCCGGTAAAGTGGTGCGCTTTAAAGAGAACGCCGTGCGCGCAATGGGTCGTACGGCGACCGGCGTGCGTGGTATCAAGCTGGCGGGTGAAGACAGCGTGGTTTCCCTGATCGTTCCGCGTGGCGAAGGCGCAATCCTGACCGTCACTCAGAACGGCTACGGTAAACGTACGGCGGAAAGCGAATACCCGACCAAGTCTCGCGGCACGCAGGGCGTTATCTCCATCAAAGTGACCGAGCGCAACGGTTCCGTTGTTGGCGCGGTACAGGTGGACGACGCGGACCAGATCATGATGATCACCGATGCCGGTACGCTGGTGCGTACCCGCGTGTCAGAGATCAGCGTGGTGGGTCGTAACACCCAGGGCGTTATCCTCATCCGTACTGCGGAAGATGAAAATGTCGTCGGTCTGCAACGCGTTGCTGAGCCGGTGGATGACGAAGAGCTCGACTCTATCGACGGCAGCGTCGCGGAAGGGGATGATGAAATCGTCCCGGAAGCGGACACCGATGATGAAGCAGCGGATGACGCTGACGAGTAACGTCTCCTGACGCATAAAGGGCCGGTTTCCGGCCCTTTTGTTTTGCGCAAGCAGACAAGTGAACGTTGCGACAAGCCGCGTTTACCGCTACCTTAACCACATTCTTTTTTCCCCGATGGCGGAGCCTCGCCCCTTTGAAATACCTCGTCTCCTTTCGTACCACGTTAAAAGTCTCTCGCTATCTGTTTCGGGCGCTTGCGCTACTGCTATGGTTGCTGGTGGCACTGCTCTCGGTGTTTTACATCGTTAACGCGTTACACCAGAAAGAAGCGGAGATCCGCCAGGAGTTTAACTTAAGCTCGGATCAGGCCCAGCGCTATATCCAGCGCACGTCTGATGTGATGAAAGAGCTTAAGTATATCGCTGAGAATCGACTGACGGCGGAGAACGGCATTCTTGCCCTCCGCGGTCGGGATGAAAAAACCGAAGTACCTGATTTCGAACCGCTCTTCCCGGACTCCGATTGTTCCGCGATGGGCAAAGCCTGGCGTGGCTCACTGGAGTCCCTGTCATGGTTTATGCGCTACTGGCGCGATAATTTTTCGGCCGCTTACGATCTAAACCGCGTCTACCTGATTGGCAACGAAAATCTTTGCATGGCGGACTTCGGTCTGCGAGATATGCCCGTCGAACGCGAAGACGCGCTGAAAAGCCTGCATGAGCGCATAGTGAAATACCGCAATGCGCCTCAGGAAGAGCGCGGGAACAACATCTTCTGGATAAGCCAGGGGCCGCGTATGGGCGTCGGCTATTTCTATGCCCTGACTCCGGTTTACCTCGGAAACCGCCTGCAAGCGCTGCTGGGGATTGAACAAACCATCCGCATGGAAAACTTCTTCACGCCGGGCAGTCTGCCGATGGGCGTGACCATTCTGGATGAGAACGGCCACCCACTCATCTCCCTTACCGGGCCTGAAAACCGCCTGAAAGTGGAGCCCAGCTGGATGCAGGAGCGGTCATGGTTTGGCTATACCTCCGGGTTCCGCGAGCTGGTGCTGAAGAAAAGTTTACCGCCATCGTCGCTGAGCATTGTCTATTCGCTGCCGGTGGACAAGGTGCTGGAGCGCATTCGCATCCTGATCCTTAACGCCATTTTGTTGAACATCGCGGTAGGCGTCGCGCTGTTTATGCTGGCGAGAATGTATGAGCGGCGGATCTTTATTCCGGCGGAAGCGGATGCTCAGCGTCTGGAGGAGCACGAGCAGTTTAACCGTAAGATTGTCGCCTCGGCGCCGGTAGGGATCTGTATCCTGCGTACTCAGGACGGGACAAATATCCTCAGTAACGAGCTTGCCCATAACTACCTGAACATGCTCACGCATGAAGACCGCCAGCGGTTAACGCAGATCATCTGTGGGCAACAGGTTAACTTTGTGGATGTGCTGACCAGCACGCACACCAATCTGCAAATCAGCTTCGTCCATTCGCGCTACCGCAATGAAAACGTGGCGATTTGCGTGCTGGTGGACGTCTCCGCGCGCGTTAAGATGGAAGAGTCATTGCAGGATATGGCGCAGGCGGCGGAGCAGGCCAGCCAGTCGAAATCGATGTTCCTCGCGACCGTCAGCCATGAGCTGCGTACGCCGCTGTACGGCATTATCGGTAACCTCGATCTTCTCCAGACCAAAGAGCTGCCGAAAGGGGTCGACCGCCTGGTGACGGCGATGAACAACTCGTCCAGCCTGCTGCTGAAAATTATCAGCGATATTCTCGACTTCTCTAAAATTGAATCCGAGCAGTTGAAAATAGAACCGCGTGAGTTCTCCCCGCGCGAGGTGATGAACCATATCAGCGCCAACTATCTGCCGCTGGTGGTGCGCAAACAGCTGGGGCTGTACTGCTTTATCGAGCCGGATGTGCCGCTGACGCTGCATGGCGATCCGATGCGTCTGCAACAGGTCATCTCGAACCTGCTAAGCAACGCCATCAAATTCACCGATATCGGCTGTATTGTGCTGCATGTCTGCCGTGCAGGGGAGTACCTGACTATTCGCGTACGCGACACGGGTGTTGGCATTCCGGCGAAAGAGGTCGTTCGCCTGTTCGATCCGTTCTTCCAGGTGGGGACGGGCGTCCAGCGTAATTTCCAGGGGACCGGGCTGGGTCTGGCGATTTGCGAGAAGCTTATCAGCATGATGGACGGGGATATCTCCGTCGATACCGAGCCGGGTATGGGCAGCCAGTTCACCATCCGTATCCCGCTCTACTCGGCACACTATCCGGTGAAAACCACGGTCGACGGGCTGAGCGAAAAGCACTGCTGGCTGGCGGTGCACAACGCCTCCTTACATGATTTCCTGACCTCGATGCTGACCAGCAGCGGCGTGCGGGTCTCACGCTATGAAGGCCAGACGCCGGACGCAGATGACATGCTGATTACTGACGTTGAGCCAGACAAGGCGTGGGCGGGGCGGGGCGTGGTGATGTTCTGCCGCCGTCATATCGGTATTCCGATTGAGCGTTCGCCCGGGGTATGGGTGCACAGTGTGGCGACACCGCACGAAATGTTGGGCTTGCTGGCGCGTATTTACAGCGTACAGCTTGAGGACAGCGATGGCGCTACCGTGCTGGCTTCCCCTGATGAGCTGGCATCGGTGAATGACGATATGATGATTCTGGTCGTCGACGATCATCCGATTAACCGTCGTCTGCTCGCAGACCAGCTTGGCTCTCTGGGCTATCAGTGTAAAACGGCCAATGATGGCGTGGATGCCCTGAATGTCTTAAGTAAGAATCATATTGATATTGTGCTCAGTGATGTGAACATGCCTAACATGGACGGCTATCGTCTGACGCAGCGTATCCGACAGCTGGGGCTGACGCTGCCGGTGGTGGGGGTGACAGCCAACGCACTGGCGGAGGAGAAGCAGCGCTGTCTGGAGTCGGGAATGGACAGCTGTCTGTCGAAGCCGGTCACACTGGATGTACTGAAGCAGACGCTATCCGTGTATGCGGAGCGGGTGCGAAAAGCAAGACAATAAAAAAGGCCCGAAAGGGCCTTTTTTATGTGTCCGACGGCACTGCGCTTGCGCGGGCCTACGGGGTCTTTAGACCGGGTAACCGCGAGGGTCACCCGGCGTAGACAGCGACGATCAATCTTTGTCCGTTGCGCTCAGCGTCACGGAAGAGAGATAGTTCAGCAGGGCGATATCGTTATCCACACCCAGCTTCATCATCGCGGATTTTTTCTGGCTACTGATGGTTTTGATACTGCGGTTCAGCTTCTTGGCGATTTCAGTAACCAGGAAACCTTCAGCGAACAGACGCAGAACTTCACTCTCTTTAGGCGAGAGACGCTTGTCGCCATAGCCACCTGCGCTGATTTTTTCAAGCAGGCGTGAGACGCTCTCAGGCGTGAATTTCTTCCCTTTCTGTAGCGCCGCCAGCGCTTTAGGCAGATCGGTAGGTGCGCCTTGTTTCAGCACAATCCCTTCAATATCAAGATCCAGAACGGCGCTCAGGATCGCCGGGTTATTGTTCATGGTCAGAACAATGATCGAAATGTCCGGGAAGTGGCGTTTAATGTATTTGATGAGCGTAATCCCATCACCGTATTTATCCCCAGGCATGGAGAGATCGGTAATGAGCACGTGCGCATCAAGTTTAGGCAGGTTGTTAATAAGGGCTGTGGAATCTTCAAATTCACCGACTACATCCACCCACTCGATCTGTTCAAGTGATTTGCGAATACCGAACAGTACAATCGGATGGTCATCGGCAATAATTACGTTCATATTGTTCATGTATAAGGCTACCTTGCTACAGCAAGCTCTTGACGTAAGCGTCAATGTCGCTGATGTATTTTTCAATGCCAGAGGCATCTTTCTCACGAATTAGATGTTCCAGCGTTTCACATAACTGCTTGCCGGGAACCAGATTAAGCATGGCAAACACCCCTTTAAGCCGGTGTGCTGTCTGTGCCAGCGCTGCAAAATCCTGCGCAGCGGACTCAGTATACAACCGCTTAACATCATCTGGTACTGTATCAACGAAGAGCGAATAATATCCGCTGGCATGGAGTTCGGCATTTTCATCGCCGCCTAACGGTGACTCCAGGATCTCTTCCTGCGCCAGATTCTCTTCAATCAGTTGTAATACAGCTTCCTGCATTGCATTGCTCATATTAAAGTTGACGCGCAGCTGCCCAGGGCCGATTTTCCGCACGCCTGGCTCATCATCGCTTAAAAGCAAGCCGGAGGCAGTAAGATTAGACGGATTATCAGTTAAAAATAGATCAAATTCTTGACTCGCGAGCCTTTCGTCCGGGGTAATGCAGGACGCGCCCCAGTTTTCCAGCTGACGAACGACGATATTACGGATCTCACTGGAGGTCACGTCCACCATCACCACCACATCATCCAGCAGACGCTCTTCATCCTCTTCCTGAGGATTCGCCGCCATTTTAACATGCAAGGAGTAGCGGGTGCCGAGGGATTCGCGCGCCTTAATGTTCAGATGACCGCCCAGCTTACGCGCCAGCTGATCGCAGAGCCAGAAGGTGAGGGCATTCGCCTTACCGTAGTGGTCGCGCTGGGTATCGTTCAGGAACGGGAAGTGCAGGTTATCGATTTCGCTCACGGTGACGCCTTCGCCCGTATCCAGAATACGGAACGTCAGACGATCGTCGGTGGACTCATCGGTGCTGACTTCAAGGGTGATCTTGCCGATCTGTGTCGTGGTGACGGCATACTGAATCAACATCATCAGGATGCGACGCAGGGCATCGCGATCGCCGTGACGCTCGTCATTGGCCGGTAAATGGTTGTTGATCAGCAGCTGGAGCCCTTTGCGCTTGATCACCGGCAGGACTTCCGGAACCACCTCATCAATCAGATCCTGAATGGAGAAGAGCGTAGGGGTGCCCTTCCAGATGTCATTCTCCAGCATGTTCGCAAGCTGGATTTCGTCCACCAGACGAACCAGCGAGTCGGCCTGGCTGCTAAGCTGTCGGCTTTCCGGCGTGCTTAAATCAGCAATCTGCGTGGCGAGTGACTTCAGCGGCTGTTTAAAGGCATCGCCAATGTTTTGCATAAACGCCGCGCGGCCATGCTGGTTTTTCTCATACAGCCTTTGCGCCTGCTTGAGCTTTTTATTCACCAGCACTTCGCGATCCTGATCGCGGATGATGAAGATTTGCGTGCGCGAGGCGACCTGACTGCGGAACTGACGGATCTCATACAGTTCATTATTAATGGTGGCCTGAATGACGCCCTGATGCTGGTCCGCCATGGCCGTAATATTTTGCAGGTTAAGATGCGGCAGAAGGTGATCGGCAATTTTGTTGCTCATCACCGTCCGGTTTGCCTCCTGATCGTGAACAAGCACCCCAAGCGGCAGCACGGAAATAATCTCTTCATTCAGGGCACGAAGAACACGCAACTCGTTGCTGGTCCCGGCTGATACCGACGTCGAGTCGCTCTGGCGGCCCGACTGGAAACGGAAGGTGCTGTAGCCAAACAGCGCCAGCGCCAGCAGGCCGATATTCAACAGCAGCGGCAGCATAATGTTTTGCAGGGTATCAAGCATCAGGGTGCCAAAAGGCACCTGCCACACCAGCCGCATACCGGTTGAGTTGAGCGATGAGGCAATCTCAATCTTCGAGCCATTAAATGAGATCGCTACGCTGTCCGGGCCTTCTTTATCCGACGGCGTGCGCATATTTTGGGTGCTGTTGTCTGGCTCCAGTCGGAAACTGTCCAGCGGCATATCCGGCGGGATAAGATCGTTAATTGGCAGATCGAAGGCAACCACGGTCGCCAGATGGCCCGGCTGGTTAAAGGTGGTTCGCAGCGTAAAGTAGTGGCCATTCTGCCAGGCAAGACGGCGTAATGACGAGAAACTTTCGCGCTCGTCCAGCGCGTTGGCCTGTTGCAGCATTTCTGCCCGACGGGAATCGACAATGCTGCCAACGGTGGTCTCTTTAAAGCCCGACGAGAGATCCTTAAGCGGCAGGGTCGAGATCAGGATCATGCTGTTGTCCTGACCGTTCAGGTAATACATGGACCACGGTACGGTCTCGGCGCCCCACAAGGTGTCCAGATAGGAGGAGATCCGCTGCGTCATCTCAAGCGTTGCGCTGTCGTGCGAGCCGAAAATCAGGGCTTCCGTCTTACGCTGCGGTTTTTCAAGGTAATACACATCCTGCTTAAGGCGCGTTTCCTGCAACCCTTCGCCTGATGAGGTGGCAGGTGCGGCGGCGATATTGTCGTAGATTTGCCAGGTCGCGTAGCGCCACGTATCAATGCGCTTATGCACCGCATGGGTGATATCGACAATTTGATAGCTTTTATCTTTAAGCCAGGTATTCACGGCGCTCTGAACCATCACTCCCATTGTGACTAACAGCACAACGATCAACAGAAGAAAGAAACGGGTGATGCTGCCCGGTAGAAGGGAGAATTTGCTCGGGGCGGTAGTTTCAGTCTGACTCATCGATGTGTTTAACCCGTAATGGCCGCGCGGTAATGGGATAGGGCAGTATAAAGGGTAATAACTGAATTTCCAGCGTCGTTATCGGTATGACCTTGACTTTTTATCTGTCGCAACCCGCTTCAACGTCATCCGTGTGAAAGATGTACAAAACCCAGTGAAATGTACAAATATGCTGTTACAACGGCAGTAAAATAGCACGAATTAACAAGAAATTAATTTTGAAAGTGAAAAGGAAAATCTGTAATCGCCGGGCGATGGATTTAGTTAATAGTCGTTATCATTACAGACGGGTAGCACATAAAATGTCTGTTGACGTAAAGAAAGGTAAAAAAAAACCGAATGCGGAGCATCCGGTTCAATTAGGGATAAACAGACATTCAGAACTGAATGACGGTAATAAATAAAGTTAATGATGATAGCGAGGGTTATTTTAGTGGTGTTGACGGGAATTTTTTTGTCATTCAGTGCTGTACTCTTTTTTAAGTTAGTCTTTTGAATTTTATAGGATATATTTTTGTTTTGATTATCCGTGCTATATTTTTAAACTTTTGATGCTTTGTGAAAGTTCCTTGAAATTTACATATTGAAACATCTTGATGGTAAAGTGAAACATCTTCAAAGTTTTCGTATCATATTCCTGTTGGATTATTCTGCATTTTTGAGGAGAATGAACTTGCCGACTGGTTAAGAGGGTTGACCAGTAAGCAGTGGTAAATAATAAGGCATATAACAGAGGGTTAATAAAATGAAAGTTAAAGTACTGTCCCTCCTGGTACCAGCTCTGCTGGTGGCAGGCGCAGCAAATGCGGCTGAAATTTATAACAAAGACGGCAACAAATTAGATCTGTACGGTAAAGTGGATGGCCTGCACTATTTCTCTGATGACGACAGTGCAGACGGCGACCAGACCTACATGCGTCTGGGCTTCAAAGGCGAAACTCAGGTTAACGACCAGCTGACCGGTTACGGCCAGTGGGAATACCAGATCCAGGGTAACTCTGGTGAGAACGAAAACAACTCATGGACGCGTGTGGCGTTCGCAGGTCTGAAATTCGCTGATGCGGGTTCATTCGACTACGGTCGTAACTACGGCGTTGTTTACGATGTGACTTCCTGGACCGACGTTCTGCCGGAGTTCGGCGGCGATACCTACGGTTCTGACAACTTCATGCAGCAGCGTGGTAACGGCTTCGCGACCTACCGTAACCAGGACTTCTTCGGTCTGGTTGATGGTCTGAACTTCGCGTTGCAGTACCAGGGTAAAAACGGCAGCCCAAGCGGCGAAGGCCAGACCAACAACGGTCGTGACGCGCTGCGTCAGAACGGTGACGGCTACGGCGGCTCTCTGACTTACGATCTGGGCGAAGGCTTCGCACTCGGTACGGCAGTCACCAGTTCTAAACGTACTGCTGACCAGAACGCTGCGGGCTACTACGGTGAAGGCGATCGCGCAGAGACCTACACCGGTGGTCTGAAATACGACGCGAACAACATCTACCTGGCTGCACAGTATACTCAGACTTACAACGCGACCCGCGTTGGCGATCAGGGCTGGGCTAACAAAGCGCAGAACTTCGAAGTGGTTGCTCAGTATCAGTTCGACTTCGGCCTGCGTCCATCCGTGGCTTACCTGCAGTCTAAAGGTAAAGACATCGAAAACTATGGCGATCAGGATATCCTGAAGTATGTTGACGTGGGTGCGACTTACTACTTCAACAAAAACATGTCCACCTATGTTGATTACAAAATCAACCTGCTGGATGAAAATGACTTCACCCGTCAGACAGGTATCGGTACTGACGATATCGTCGCGCTGGGTCTGGTTTACCAGTTCTAATTGCTCATACTGCAACAAAGGGGCCATCAGGCCCCTTTTTTCATGCTTTTTTAGGGTCTTCAAATACGCTGTTTTAGTGTACTCTTGCCGCCCTGGCATGAGGATAATAACCAATGGATATGACTTTTTTACGCGCCAGCGTTCTGGCGACTTTTTTACTCCTGACCGCGTGTGACTCTTCTACACAGCCCGCAAAAATCGACGCACCCGCCGCGACGGTGCTGGAAGGGAAAACCATGGGGACCTTCTGGCGCGTCAGCGTGATGAATATCGATAAATCCCGCGCTGAAGAACTACGCGGTAAAATTCAGGCGCAGCTGGATGCCGACGATCAGCTACTCTCTACCTATAAAAATGACTCAGCGCTGATGCGTTTCAATCGCTCCAGCAGCACCTCGCTGTGGCCGGTGAGCGAAGCAATGGCCGATATCGTCACGGAAGCCATGCGCGTGGGCTACAAAACCAACGGCGCAATGGATGTGACCGTTGGGCCGCTGGTGAACCTGTGGGGATTTGGCCCCAACAAGCAGCCGGTGACCACACCAGATCAAGCCGCCATCGACGACGCCCGCGCGCGTACAGGGTTACAGCATCTGGCGGTGATCTCCCAGTACGGTCAGCAATACCTGCAAAAAGACATTCCCGACCTGTTTGTGGATCTCTCCACGGTAGGCGAGGGGTATGCTGCGGATCATCTCGCGGCCCTGATGGCGCAGGAAGGTATTCCCCGTTATCTGGTTTCCGTCGGGGGCGCGCTCGTCAGCCGGGGCATGAACGCCAGCGGCAGGCCGTGGCGAGTGGCCATCCAAAAACCAACCGATCAGCAGAACGCGGTGCAGGCGATTGTCGACATCAACGGGCACGGTATCAGCACCTCCGGAAGCTACCGCAACTATTACGAGCTGGATGGCAAACGTATCTCGCATGTGATTGATCCGCAAACCGGACGCCCGATTACCCACAACCTGGTGTCCGTGACGGTGATAGCGCCAACTGCGCTGGAAGCCGACGCCTGGGATACCGGATTGATGGTGCTCGGCACGGAGAAGGCCAAAGAGGTGGTGCGTCAGGAAGGGCTGGCCGTTTATATGATCACCAAAGAGGCTGACGGGTTTAAAACCTGGAGTTCACCGCAGTTCAACAGCTTCCTGGTGAGCGAAAAAAATTAAAAAGCAAGGTTGCGGGTTTTTGTTCGGTGGCGTTCAGGCAAGCTGAGCGTATGCTTGTAAGAGGAGCCGATGATGAAAAACACAACCTATCTTACCGATGAGGATCGCTGGCAGGCTGTTCTGGCCCGCGATCCGCGTGCGGATAACCAGTTTGTCTTTGCCGTGCAGACGACCGGCATTTATTGTCGTCCGTCCTGCCGTGCCCGCCACGCGCTGCGTAAAAATGTCTGCTTTTATCCTGATGCTCACCAGGCCGCGCAGGCGGGTTTCCGCCCCTGTAAGCGCTGTAGGCCGGACCAGGTCGACCCTATGGCGCAGAAAAAGGCCAACGTTGCGCTGGCCTGCCGACTGCTTGAGCAGGATGCCGCGCTGAACCTGGAGGCCCTGGCGCAGCAGGTTGGCATGAGTCCGTTCCATCTCCACCGCTTGTTTAAATCCGTCACCGGCATGACGCCGAAAGCATGGCAGCAGGCTGCGCGTGAACAACGCCTGCGTAGCCTGCTTGCACAGGGCGGTAAAATCACCGACGCCGTACTGGCCGCTGGCTTCCCGGACGGCAGCAGCTACTACCGTAAAGCCAACGGCGCGCTGGGCATGACGGCGAAACAGTACCGTAACGGAGAGGCTGCGGTCCGCTATGCCATCAGCGACTGCTCGCTGGGCCACTGTCTGGTGGCGGAAAGCGAGCGCGGGATCTGCGCAATACTGCTGGGTGATGACGACGCCGGGCTGACGGCTGAGCTGCTGTCACTGTTTCCGCTTGCCGTCCGTGAACCGATGGAAGGCGCATTTGCCGGGCGTGTTCGTCAGGTGATTGCCTCTGTCGACAGCCGCGCGACGCCGTTGACGCTGCCGCTGGATATCCGGGGTACCGCCTTCCAGCAGCAGGTCTGGCAGGCGCTGCGGGCTATCCCCTGCGGTGAAACGGCAAGCTATCAGCAGGTGGCGAAGGCCATTGGTAAACCCAATGCCGTACGTGCCGTGGCGGGGGCCTGCGGAGCCAACAAACTGGCGATAGTTATCCCCTGTCACCGCGTGGTGCGTAACGACGGTGCGCTGTCGGGTTATCGCTGGGGCGCAGCGCGTAAGGTGCTATTGTTGAAACGTGAGGCGAACAACCCGGAGGGATAATGCTCGATCTTTTTGCTGATGCTGAACCCTGGCAGGAGCCGCTCGCGCCGGGGGCGACGATCCTGAGACGTTTTGCGCTTTCCCGCGCGGCGGCGCTGTTCGACGGTATTGATACCGTC
This sequence comes from Enterobacter cloacae complex sp. SYL003, assembly GCF_049236925.1. Taxonomy (NCBI): domain Bacteria; kingdom Pseudomonadati; phylum Pseudomonadota; class Gammaproteobacteria; order Enterobacterales; family Enterobacteriaceae; genus Enterobacter; species Enterobacter cloacae complex sp. SYL003. The sequence goes on from NZ_JBMKJK010000002.1 coordinate 303,479, forward strand.
ACCGCCCGTTCGCCGTTTCGCCATATGGTCACGCCGGGTGGGTATACCATGTCCGTGGCGATGACCAACTGCGGCGAACTGGGATGGGCGACGAATGAGCGGGGCTATGTATATGCCGCGAACGACCCGCTGACGGATAGGCCGTGGCCGCCGATGCCGGAGGCGTTTCAGGCGCTGTGTCACGATGCCGCCGTGGCGGCCGGCTATCCTGATTTTCGTCCCGATGCCTGTCTGATCAACCGCTATGCCGTCGGCGCAAAACTCTCCCTGCATCAGGATAAGGACGAGCCTGACCTGCGCGCGCCGATTGTCTCGGTATCCCTTGGGCTGCCCGCTGTCTTTCAGTTTGGCGGCCTGCGGCGCAACGACCCGCTTAAACGGCTGATGCTGGAGCATGGCGATGTGGTGGTCTGGGGCGGTGAATCACGGCTTTTTTATCACGGTATTCAGCCGCTTAAAAATGGCGATCACCCGGTGGCGGGGGCGTTTCGCTACAACCTCACGTTCCGCCAGGCAGCGTACAGAGAATAAAAATAAGAATTATTCTTGATGTGTGTGAAAGGCAGTTTACACTGCTGGCTGATTTTTCTTGTCCGGATTGCTCTGCATGCAACTACTTCTTCTTGTCTGGCGGCAGTATCGCTGGCCTTTTATCGCGGTGATGGCGCTAAGCCTTGCCAGCGCGGCGCTGGGGATCGGCCTGATTGCCTTCATTAACGTGCGTTTGATCGAAATGGTCGACACGTCACTCTCCGTCCTGCCGGAATTTCTGGGTTTACTGCTGCTGCTGATGGCAGTCACGCTCGGGTCACAGCTGGCGCTGACCGCGCTCGGCCACCACTTCGTTTTCCGTCTGCGCAGCGAGTTCATCAAACGGATCCTTGATACTCAAGTGGAACGCATCGAACAGCTGGGAAGTGCTTCGCTGCTGGCGGGGCTGACCAGCGATGTGCGCGCCATTACCATCGCCTTTGTGCGCCTGCCGGAGCTGGTGCAGGGGATCATCCTGACCTTTGGCTCGGCAGCCTATCTCGCCTGGCTCTCCAGCAAAATGCTGGCGGTAACGGCGCTGTGGATTGTTATTACCATCTGGGGCGGGTTCCTGCTGGTATCACGCGTCTATAAGCACATGGCGGTGCTGCGCGAAACGGAAGACAAGCTCTATAACGATTATCAGACAGTGCTGGAAGGGCGCAAAGAGCTGACGCTGAACCGCGAGCGCGCCGAACATATCTTCAATCATCTCTATATCCCGGATGCGCACGAATATCGTCATCACATTATTCGCGCCGATACGTTCCACCTGAGCGCCGTGAACTGGTCCAACATCATGATGCTGGGTGCCATTGGTCTGGTGTTCTGGATGGCGAACAGCCTGGGGTGGGCGGATACCAACGTGGCGGCAACCTACTCCCTGACGCTGCTGTTTTTACGCACGCCGCTGCTGTCGGCCGTTGGCGCACTGCCGACGCTGCTGAGCGCACAGGTGGCCTTCAACAAGCTGAAGAAGTTCGACCTTGCGCCGTTTAAGGCTGAGTTCCCGCGCCCGCAGGCCTTCCCGAACTGGCAAACGCTTGAGCTGCGTAACGTGACCTTCCGCTATCAGGATAACGCCTTCTCCGTGGGGCCGATAAATCTGACCATTCACCGCGGCGAACTGCTGTTCCTGATCGGCGGTAATGGCAGCGGCAAATCCACGCTGGCGATGCTGCTGACCGGCCTCTACCAGCCGCAGTCAGGCGAAATTTTGCTGGATGGCAAAGCGCTGAGCGCGGAGAAACCGGAGGACTACCGCAAGCTCTTTTCGGCGGTATTTACCGACGTCTGGCTGTTCGACCGGCTGCTGGGCCCGGAAGGGCAGCAGGCGGATCCGGCGCTGGTGGAGAAGTGGCTTGCGCATCTGCAAATGTCACACAAGCTGGAGCTACAGGATGGCAAAATCCTGAATCTCAAGCTGTCGAAAGGGCAGAAGAAGCGCGTGGCGCTGCTGCTGGCGCTGGCCGAAGAGCGCGACATTATCCTGCTGGATGAATGGGCCGCCGATCAGGACCCGCACTTCCGTCGCGAGTTCTATCAGGTCCTGCTGCCGCTGATGCAGGCGATGGGGAAAACCATTTTTGCCATCAGCCATGACGATCACTACTTCATTCACGCCGACCGTCTTTTGGAGATGCGCGACGGCAAACTGAGCGAGCTGACCGGCGATGAGCGCGATGCGGCGTCACGGGACGCGGTGGCGCGCACGGCCTGATTGCAATTGTGCCGGGTGGCCCCCGGCACACTAATTTTTCATATATGCCGTTTTTTTCTCCATCCCGACCCGCCGTTTATTCTTATTTACATATCCCCGCGCTATGCTTAACGCCAACTCATTTAATGGATTTATGATTGATGTCGGTATTAAAGAAAAACAGCGCCAGGCAGCGTGACCAGGAGCGTGCGCGGCTCATCTGGCTCCTGACGACCGATAAAGCGGTCACGTCAACGTTATTGGGTAAGCTAACCCTGGCTGAGCAATATGATGTCGGCACGCTGGCCGACGATATTGCTGAGGTAGGTGCGCTGGTTGCACATTTACCACCTCCGGATCTGGCGGACACCCTGGAGGCATTGCCTTCCGAGGAGCGCCACGCCCTGTGGAGGCTGGTGCAGGATCATGAGCGCGGTCAGGTGCTGCTTGAAGCCTCGGAAAACGTCTGGGATGACCTTATCGATGAGATGAGCGACCGGGACATTCTTGACGCCCTGCAAACGCTGGATATCGATGAGCAGATTTACCTCGTTCAGCATCTTCCGCGCAACCTGACCGGACGCCTGCTGGCTTCCCTGCCTGCCGAGGAGCGGGCGCGCGTGCGTCAGGTGATGCACTACGAGAAAAACAGCGTCGGCGCGATCATGGAGTTTGGCGTCATCACCGTGCGTCCGGACGTCACCCTGGGTACGGTGCAGCGCTATCTTCGTCGCCTGGGCAGTATGCCGGACAACACCGATAAACTGTTCGTCACCTCGCGGGATAAAACCCTGCTCGGGGAGCTGGAGCTGAAAACGATCCTGCTGAACAGCACCCAGCAGCGGGTAAGTGAGGTCATGGAAACCGAGCCGATGGTCTTCTCGCCGGAAGACGATGCCGAAAAAGCGGCGCGTACCTTCGAACGTGATGACCTGGTGAGCGCGGCGGTGGTGGATTCGGTGGGCAAGCTGATGGGGCGTCTGACCATTGATGAGATCGTTGACGTGGTCTATGAAGAGACCGATAACGACCTGCGTGCCCTTGGCGGTATCAGTGCCGAAGACGATGTTCATGCCTCCGTCGGCAAGGCCGTCAAAACCCGCTGGGCGTGGCTCGCCATCAATTTATGCACCGCGTTCGTGGCGTCCCGCGTTATTGACGGCTTCGAACATACCATTTCCCAGCTGGTGGCCCTGGCGTCGTTGATGCCGATTGTGGCGGGGATCGGCGGGAACACCGGCAACCAGACAATCACCATGATCGTTCGCGCCCTGGCGCTGGAAAACATTCAGCCGGGTAATTTTTCGTGGCTGATTTTCAGGGAGATGGGCGTCGCGCTGATTAACGGCCTTGTCTGGGGCGGCATCATGGGCGGCATTACCTGGTGGCTGTACGATGATATGGCGCTGGGCGGGGTCATGATGCTGGCGATGGTGCTGAACCTGCTGGTGGCGGCGATGATGGGCGTGATTATCCCATTGACGATGACCCGGCTGGGGCGCGACCCCGCGGTGGGGTCGAGCGTGATGATCACCGCCATTACCGATACTGGCGGTTTCTTTATTTTTCTTGGACTGGCGACGATTTTTCTTCTGTAGCCAGTGCTTTTTGCTTAAGTCGGGCAGGGAGGATGAACATCATCACAATCCCGCCCAGCACGCCAATCGCCAGGTTGCCGGTGTAAACCGTTGCCACAACCGTCACCAGCATCACGACGGTTTCAGCCACCGGCGCGTTTTTCAGCGTTCCGGGCTGAACGCTATGCCAGCTAAAGGTCTTGACGGCCACAATGGCCATAATACCCGCCAGTACCGCCATCGGGATTTTGGCCATCACCTCGCTGAGCGCCGTAACCAGCACAAGCAGTACGATACCCGCCGCAAGGGTGGAGATACGGCTTCTGCCTTTCCCCATCTCCACGTTAACGATGGTCTGCCCAATCATCGCGCAGCCCGCAATGCCGCCGTAGAACCCGGCCATAATATTCCCCACGCCCAGACCGATGCTCTCGCGGCGCTTGCTTGAAGGGGTAACGGTCAGTTCATCCACCAGTTTTGCCGTCAGCAAGGATTCCAGCAGGCCAACAAAAGCGATACTTAGCGCACACGGCCAGATAATGCTCAGGGTTTCCAGATTGAGCGGCACCAGCAGTTGCGTAAAGCCCGGCAAACCGCCGCTCATGGAGCCTTCATCCCCTACCGTTGGCAGGATTTGCCCGCTGGTGACGGTGAACAAAGTCAGCAGCACAATGGCAATCAGCGGGGAGGGCACGCTTTTGATATAGCGTGGCACCCACAGCACAATCAGCAGCGTCAGCACGAACAGGCCCACTATCAGCGGGCTTCGGCTCCAGAAATGGGGCACCTGGGCAAAGAAAATCAAAATGCCAAGGGCGTTAACAAACCCGGTCATCACCGACTGGGGAATAAAGCGCATCAGCCGCGCCATTCCCAGCGCGCCGAACAGGATCTGAATCACGCCAGCCATCACCACCGCGGGCAGAATGTACTGTACGCCGTGTTGATGGACCATCGGGCCAATCACCAGCGCGACGGAACCGGCCGCCGCCGTCACCATGGCCGGACGCCCGCCGAGCAGGGAAAGGGCGAAACAGAGCACCACGGAGGCGATAAGGCTCACTTTCGGATCCACGCCCGCGACCACGGAAAACGAAATCACTTCCGGGATCAGCGCCAGCGCGGTAATCACGCCGGCCAGGGTTTCGCGCATCAGACGTTGAGGCGAACGTAAAACGGTGGCGACATGGCCTTCTTGGGGTACAGACGAGTGAGGTAATGACATAACAATTCGCTGGTAGGGGCAGGCTTCCGTGCGCGCGATCACAAAGTGCAGCATCATAGCCAGGAAAATCATCGGGTGCCAGCCTGTATGCCAAAACCCTACAAACAATCCATCATTAAATTTCACAATTACAATAATTTCGTAACCTTTAAACAATATTTAAAAGTTGCTACCGTGCCACCGCAGCGTGTTTCACCTGTAATTTCCACGCATCAAGCACTATTCAACTAAGGCATAAATGATGAAAAAAATGACTGCCGTGCTCTTTTCTCTGGCCGTGGGGCTGAACGCCGTCTCGCTGGCGGCGAAGGCTGACGCACCAAAAGAGCAGGAAACGGATGTCCTTTTAATTGGTGGCGGCATCATGAGCGCCACGCTGGGCACATATCTTCAGGAATTAGAGCCGAACTGGTCCATGACGATGGTCGAGCGCCTTGATGGCGTGGCGCAGGAAAGCTCTAACGGCTGGAATAACGCCGGGACGGGGCACTCGGCACTTATGGAACTGAACTATACGCCGCAGAAAAAGGACGGTTCCATTAGTATCGAGAAGGCGGTAGAGATCAACGAAGCGTTCCAGATCTCACGCCAGTTCTGGTCTCACCAGGTGAACAGCGGCGTGTTGCACAATCCGCACTCCTTCATCAACACCGTACCGCACATGAGCTTTGTGTGGGGCGATCAAAACGTCAACTTCCTGCGTGCGCGCTACGCTGCCCTGCAACAGAGCACGCTTTTCCGCGGGATGAAATACTCTGAAGATCACGCTCAAATCAAAGAGTGGGCGCCGCTGGTTATGGAAGGCCGCGATCCGAACCAGAAAGTGGCGGCGACCCGCACTGAAATTGGTACTGACGTTAACTACGGTGAAATCACCCGTCAGCTGGTGGCCTCTCTGAAGAAAAAAGAGAACTTTAACCTGCAACTCAGCTCCGAAGTACGTGGTTTCAAGCGCAACGCGGATAACAGCTGGAGCGTGACCGTTGCCGATCTGAAAAACAACGAAGCCGAGCATGTGATTAAGGCGAAGTTCGTGTTTATCGGTGCTGGCGGCGCGGCGCTGAAACTGTTGCAGGAGTCCGGTATTCCGGAAGCGGACGACTACGCCGGCTTCCCGGTTGGCGGCCAGTTCCTGGTGTCGGAAAACCCTGAAGTGGTTAACCGTCATCTGGCTAAAGTGTACGGTCAGGCTTCTGTTGGTGCGCCACCGATGTCCGTTCCCCATATCGACACCCGTATGCTGGACGGTAAGCGCGTGGTGCTGTTTGGGCCGTTTGCTACATTCTCTACCAAGTTCCTGAAAAACGGTTCCCTTTGGGATCTGCTGAGCGCGACCACGACGTCGAACGTCAAGCCAATGATGGACGTGGGACTGGATAACTTCGATCTGGTGAAATACCTGATTAGCCAGGTGATGCTCTCTGATGAAGAACGCTTCGAGGCGCTGAAAGAGTACTATCCGCAGGCGAAGAAAGAAGACTGGCGTCTGTGGCAGGCGGGTCAGCGCGTGCAGATCATCAAACGCGATCCGAAAGAGGGCGGCGTGCTGCGTCTGGGTACCGAAGTAGTGAGCGATAAGGATGGCACTATTGCCGCGCTGCTGGGAGCATCCCCGGGGGCGTCTACCGCTGCGCCAATCATGCTACACCTGATGGAAAAAGTGTTTAAGGACAAAGTATCCAGCCCGGAATGGCAGGCGAAGCTGAAAGCCATTATTCCATCCTACGGTACGAAGCTGAACGGTAACGTTGACGCCACGGAACAAGAGCTGGAATACACCAGTCGCGTTCTGCAACTGCAATACGTCAAACCGCAGGCTGCGGATGCTGCGCCACAGGCAGAGCTGAAGCCTCAGGCGGAAAACAAGCCGGTTGCGGATATCGCGCTGTAAGGTAAACGCAAAACGGTAACATCCGTTACCGTTTTTCGTGTTTTCTCCCTCTCCCACCGGGAGAGGGTTGGGGTGAGGGCACCAGAACGCACCCTTTCCAGGTCGGGTAAGCGTGAGCGCCACCCGACTTATTTTTAACGAACTACTGCTTGTCCTACCGTCTCATCCGCCTTCCATACGCGATATTTCACATCCACGTTTTCCGGCGTATAAACGACAATCGGCAGCTTGCTGTTATAGCGCAGCAGGCTGTTATCACCCAGATAGGCGGTGATAAATTTCTTCTCTTTCTTGCCGTCCGGGCACGCCATCATGGTGGAGACTGGCGAGGTTACTTTGTCGAAGACATAGTAGTCATAACCCCAGCCTTCCAGCGTTTTGCTTTCCAGTTGGCCGCCCAGACGATGCTGGTTGCAGTCCACTTCCAGCGTCTGGCCGATTAACAGCTCGACTTTGAAATTCCCTTCATTCTGCTGAGCCGGGAGCTGAATTACCTGGCGCTTCATCCCTTTGTCCGCTTGCGGATACGGGGCAACTTTTTCCAGCGGCTGCTCTTTTGGGGTTTCGCTGGCGAAAGCGCTGGTGCTCGCGCACGCAGCGGCGATAAGGGCGATGGCAAATTTAGGTGCGTTTTTCACTGTCATTCCTTTTTGTTAAAACGATCCCGGAAAGACTAACATAATGTATGTGAATGGTTGGCGTAATTTACTCACATTTTCATTTTAAACGGATTAAAGCACTGCTTTTATGCTCTTTTATTGGTGTTTAATGCTGTGGTGGAGTCGGTGCAGAGATCGTGTTATTTTACGCGTTAATTATTGTTATTCATCTGTAAAGGGAGAAGAGATGGTACGGGAAAAACTGAAGACACCTGAAGGCCGCAAGTTCCTGCTGGCGTTACTGGTTGTGTTTATGATTGCTGCTGCATGCGTGGGGCGAGCAACCATTGTCGGCGTGATCGAGCAGTACAACATCCCGCTCTCTGCGTGGACAACCAGCATGTTTGTCCTGCAATCAGCGATGATCTTTGTTTACAGTCTGGTGTTCACCGTTCTGCTGGCGATTCCGCTGGGGATTTTCTTTCTCGGTGGGCGTGAGAAGCACTAAGCATTGTGCATGCGAAGACAGGCAATAAAAAACCAGCCATAAGCGGCTGGTTTTTTTGTGTAGTTTTGGTCGGCACGAGAGGATTTGAACCTCCGACCCCCGACACCCCATGACGGTGCGCTACCAGGCTGCGCTACGTGCCGACGCATAAAAGGAATACTACTCGATTCCTTTTTGATTGCAAGGGGGAAGCAACGCTAACTGATTCATAAATAATCAGTTAGCGATAAAGCGCTTCTCGTCTGTCAGCACCTGCAACAGCAAGCTGAGCTGCGGTTTCTGGTCTTTCAGCTTCTCACCTTCGAGGCTGTACGTCTGGTAATTGCCGTTGCTGTTCAGCACAAGGGACAGCGTCGGCGTGGTCACCACCAGCGTGTTTTCGCCAGCAGCCGTGACCCAGTTATGACGCCGCGTGGCGCTAAAGAGGTCTTGTCCCTGCGAGTATTCAATTGCCGGCGTGCTAACGTGCAGCAGCCGCTGCATTAACGTGGTCATGACGTCTTTATGGTCGGTCAGCATATTGATGCGTTGCGCGGGAGTGCCCGGCCAGTGGATCACCAGCGGGACATGCAGGTTCGGACGCGACCAGTCCATGCCCTTCGCTTCGTCGCCGAGCGGCACGCCATGCCCCGCCGTGATAATGACGACCGTATTGTCCAGCTTGCCCGCGTCGCGCAGGGCGGTCAGCACGCGAGCGATCTGCGCATCGACATCACCCGCCGCACGGCTATAGCGGCGCGCGAAGCCTTTCTGATTGCTGTCATCAAGATTTGTGCCGTTAAACGCAACCCAGGAGAACCAGCGGTTATCTTCCTGTGCATAGCGCTTCAGCCAGTCTATCCACTGGTCAGCAGTCCGATCGTCAGACTGGCTCTGCGCGGCTGGCAGTGAGAAATCAGACAGCAGCGCCTGGCGGTACAGCGAGCTGTTGAAACCATCAGAGGCGAACAGCCCCAGCTGGTAGCCCTGCTGATTAAGCCCGGTAATCAATGCAGCCGGAATACGGGCCGACAGCACGCCGTCCATATAACTCGGTGAAATGCCGTAGAACAGACCGAAAATACCCGCGTCGGTCGAATTACCGGAACTCATATGCTGAGTGAATACGATGTTGTTCTCAGCGAATTCAGCCAGGGCAGGCATTTGCTTCTCATAGCGAGAATAGTTCAGGCCATCGACGGTAATCAGCAGCACGTTCTGACCGCGCCCCATGTCGCGATATTTCAGATCGCTCAGGGGATACTGCACGCTGACCGCTTCCGGATTACCCTGTTCGACCAGACGACGCTGATACTCCTGCGCGTCCAGCAGACCGTGTTTTTCAAGGAAACGACGTGCCGTCATCGGATAGGAGAGCGGCAGATTCGCGCGCTGCATGGTAATAGGGCGGTAGAAGTTCGCATCTGCCCAGATATACATCAGGTGCGAACCGATAAATGAGGCGAAAAAGAGCGCCGCGACGGGCTTCGCATAATGTCGGCGTCGGGTCAGGCTGCGGAGCTTTTGCCAGCTCCACGTCGCGAACAACATTTCGATCAGCAGGATAATCGGCACGCTGATAAACATCAGCTGCCAGTCGCGGGCGGTCTCGTTCTGATCCGGGTTAATCACCAGCTCCCAGACGACAGGATTCAGGTGCAGGTGGAACCGGGTAAAGACTTCGCTGTCGATAAGCAACAGCGTCATGCCCGCCGTCGCAAGAATGGCGGACAGGAAGCGCATCAGCCGCTGCGACATGACGATAAACGTCAGTGGGAACAGGATCAGCAGATAGGTGGCGAAGACCAGAAAGCTAAAGTGACCAACAAGGCTCATCCACGAGTAGATACGCCCGGTTAACGTGGTTGGCCAGTCCGCCACAAACAGATAACGGCAGCCGAGCACCATCGCCAACAGAATGTTGAACAGGGCAAACCAGTGCCCCCAGCTGACCATCTGGGAGACTTTTTCACGGTAGCGCTGACGATTCGTCACCATAAACTGTTGTTCGTTTCCCTTAGTGTGCCTGGTCGTCGCTAACGGATGACTGCAAAGCCTGGGCGAAAGATTTGGCGATCGCCTGACGCTGAGCCGGAGCAACGCTGGTATTGATCAGGTTGGTAACCATATTTCCCAAAACCATCAGGGAGAGATCGGTTGGCGTTTTATGTTTTTCCAGTACGTTGACCAGCTCACTGAGCAGTTGTTCAACGTGTTCGTCACTGTAGCGGGAATGTTGTGGCATAAATCAAAATCAGTTTGTTGAGAGAAGGGCGACATATTACCGTAGCAACAGCTTTTTTTCCCCTTTTTTATCTTCTGTTGCACACATGCGTTGGTGGTGGTTGAATACCGCCCGGTCTAAAAGGAGAGTTTATCATGAGTCTGGAAATCAACCAGATTGCCTTGCACCAGCTTATCAAGCGTGATGAGCAAACCCTTGAAGTGGTGCTGCGCGATTCGTTACTGGAACCAACGCCTACCGTTGTCGAGATGATGGCGGAGTTGCATCGCGTCTACAGCGCGAAAAATAAAGCCTATGGCTTGTTCAGCGAAGAGAGCGAACTGGCGGATAGCCTGCGCCTGCAACGTCAGGGCGAAGAGGATTTCCTGGCATTCAGCCGCGCTGCAACCGGCCGTCTTCGTGACGAACTGGCGAAATATCCCTTCGCCGATGGCGGTATCGTCCTGTTCTGCCACTACCGCTATCTGGCGGTAGAGTATCTGCTGGTCACCGTGCTGAATAATTTAAGCAGCATGCGTGTGAACGAGCAGTTGGATATCAGCTCAACGCACTATCTGGATATCAACCATGCGGATATTGTGGCGCGTATTGATTTAACCGAATGGGAAACCAATCCGGAATCGACGCGCTACCTGACCTTCCTTAAAGGCCGCGTGGGCCGCAAAGTGGCCGATTTCTTTATGGACTTCCTCGGTGCCAGTGAAGGGCTGAACGCCAAAGCGCAGAACAAAGGTCTGCTCCAGGCGGTGGATGACTTTACCGCTGAGGCGCAGCTGGATAAATCTGAGCGTCAGACCGTGCGTCAGCAGGTTTATAGCTACTGTAACGAGCAGTTACAGGCCGGGGAAGAGATTGAGCTGGAGTCGCTGTCCAAAGAGCTGGCGGGCGTCAGCGAAGTCAGCTTCCAGGAATTTACCGCAGAAAAAGGCTATGAGCTGGAAGAGAGCTTCCCGGCGGATCGCAGTACGCTGCGTCAGCTGACGAAATTTGCCGGTAGCGGCGGTGGGTTAACCATTAACTTTGATGCCATGCTGCTCGGGGAACGTATCTTCTGGGATCCGGCGACCGACACGCTGACCATTAAAGGCACGCCGCCGAATCTGCGCGATCAGCTCCAGCGTCGCACCTCAGGCGGTAAGTAGCGGCCATAAAAAAACCCCGCAGAAGCGGGGTTTTTCTCGACAGGTTTGCGATTACGCGCGAACGAAGTCGATGTGAGACAGTTTTGGCTTGAACGGGTGACGCTGAACAGCCTGAACTTTCACTTTTTCTTCTTTACCGCCAACAACGATGGTCAGAACTTCGCTGTAGAATTCAGCTTTGTTCTGCATGTTCCACACTTTGTCGTGATCCAGTTCGATTGCAACTGGAGCAGCTTCGCCACCGTAAACGATAGCCGGGAACTTGTTAGCGTTACGCAGGCGGCGGCTCGCACCCTTACCCTGCACGTTACGTACTTCTGCTTCGATAGTGAACATTGATTTCTCTCTGTATTTAAAACCCTGCTACAGGCGACCCAGCAGCAGGTGAGTGTTCTGCCTCACGGATGTGAAGCGGGCGGCATTTTATACTCAAATGGCTCGCGCATCAACGAAAAGTCCCGTTAACCGCGCAATTCGTTTGCCCGGCGAAAGCGTCCTTCATAGTCAAAGACCTTCTCACGCACCTGCCAGAACTGCCCTTTTTTACGGGCGACAACAAAATCAGGATGGCGCAGCAGCGCCTGCTGGCGCACGATATCGGCCACGGTTATCCAGCGCAGCGGCACGCCGGGCGTGCGGGTATGCGGGCGGATAAAGAGCTGTTCGAACGCGGTGCGCTGGGCGGGCGTCTGGACCCTGAACCGCTCGCTGACGTCTGCGCCGTCCTCGTCGTAATAGGTAATCTTTAGCCACTCGCCTTTTTCATCCGCACCGGGCTGTAAGACCATGCCGGAACAGCGCAGCACCAGCGCATCTTTCAGTTTCAGCGCCGCTTTCAGCATGTCATCCGGGTCGACCAACACCGTGTCACACTCCCGACAGCGGCGGGCAGCGATATCGTTCTCGGCGTTGCACTGCGGGCAGTTTTTGAAGCGGAAGCGGAAATCACACTGTTCGCGATGGCCTTCATCGTCTTCAAACCAGCCCTGACAGCGGCGGCCAAAATGTTCGATCAGCGTGCCGTCGGCGGTAGTTTTGCCCCAGAAAGTGTTGGCAAACCCGCAGGCCGGACAAAACACCTGTACCGGCACGTTGTCGCTCTTGCCTTTTGGCGTGCCCACTTCCGGGGAGTAGAGATCGTGCGGATTACCGGCATAATCGAGGATCAGACAGTCGGTTTTGCCCGGTGCCAGGCGCAGGCCACGGCCGACAATCTGCTGGTACAGGCTGACGGATTCGGTCGGGCGAAGAATCGCAATCAGGTCAACGTGCGGTGCGTCAAACCCGGTGGTTAATACGGAGACATTCACCAGGTAGCGGAACTGCTGGGCTTTGAAAGCCTCAATCAGGCTGTCGCGCTCCGGCCCGGGGGTTTCACCGGTAATTAACGCCGCGTCGTTGGTGGGCATAAGCCCCGTGATTTCACGCGCGTGTTCGACGGTAGCAGCAAAAATCATCACCCCTTTGCGCGTTTGCGCAAACTCTTCAATCTGGCTGATGATATGCGGCGTGATCCGCTTCTGTTTTTTCAGCTCATGGTTAAGATCCGCCTCGCTGAACAGCCCGTTGCTCTGCGCCTGTAAGCGGCTGAAATCGTACTGCACGACCGGCATATCCAGCCGCTCCGGTGGCGTCAGATAGCCATGCTTGATCATGTAGCGCAGCGGAAGCTCATAGATACAGTCGCGGAACAGGGCCTTTTCATCGCCACGCACCATGCCGTGATAATGAAACTGATAAATCCAGCCCTTGCCCAGACGAAATGGCGTGGCGGTCAGGCCAAGCAGGCGTAAGTGAGGGTTCACCTCTCTCAGATGAGTGAGGATTTGCTGATACTGGCTGTCGTCGTCATCGCTGATGCGGTGACACTCATCGACAATCAGCAGGGAAAACTCGCTGCGAAACAGGTCCAGGTTGCGCGCAACGGACTGTACGCTGCCAAACACCACTTTCCCGTGGCTCTCTTTGCGCTTCAGCCCGGCGGCAAAAATATCGGCCTCCAGGCCGAGCGCGCAATATTTGGCGTGGTTTTGCGCCACCAGCTCTTTTACGTGCGCCAGCACCAGCACGCGCCCGCGAGCCAGGCGCGCCAGTTCGGCAATCACCAGGCTTTTACCGGCTCCGGTCGGGAGCACGATGGCAGCGGGTTCCCGGTGCTTGCGAAACCAGGCGAGGGTGGCATCAACGGCTTCTTGCTGATAGGGGCGTAGTGTGAACGTCATGGCTTCTCTATTCAGTTAACTCGCATATAGTATGCCACGAAACTTTTTCCCTTGAGTGGCGCAACCAGACCATTATACTGAACTGTTTCTGACTGCTTCTTTTTCGGACGCGTAGTCCGACTTCCAGCACCATTAAGGCTAAAAAGATTTCATGCGACTTGATAAGTTTATCGCTCAGCAACTCGGCGTAAGCCGCGCTATTGCCGGGCGTGAAATTCGCGCCAGCCGCGTAACCGTGGACGGCGACATTGTGAAAGACAGCGCTTTTAAACTCCAGCCTGACCACCAGGTGGAGTATGACGGCAACCCGCTGACCCAGCAGAATGGCCCGCGCTACTTCATGCTCAACAAACCGGAAGGTTACGTCTGTTCAACGGACGATCCGGATCACCCGACGGTGCTCTACTTCCTCGACGAACCTGTGGCGCACAAGCTGCATGCGGCAGGGCGACTGGATATTGATACCACCGGCCTGGTGCTGATGACCGATGACGGTCAGTGGTCGCACCGCATCACCTCCCCGCGCCATCACTGTGAGAAAACCTATCGGGTGACACTTGAGTCGCCGGTCTCGGATGACACGGCAGAGCAATTCGCGAAAGGCGTTCAGCTACATAATGAAAAAGATCTGACCAAACCGGCGGTGCTGGAAGTCATTACCCCAACGGACGTCCGTCTGACCATCAGTGAAGGCCGTTACCACCAGGTGAAACGGATGTTTGCCGCCGTGGGCAACCACGTTGTGGGGCTGCATCGTGAACGTATCGGCGCGATTGAACTCGATCCAGACCTGGCGCCAGGGGAATATCGCCCGCTGACGGAAGAAGAGATTGCCAGCGTCGGGCTGCTTTCACGCTAAATTCAGGAGAACCCTGTGACCACCAGGCCACACTCGTCGTTTAAAATCGTATTTATCCTTGGCCTGTTGGCCATGCTGATGCCGCTGTCTATCGATATGTATCTGCCCGCGCTGCCGGTGATTTCCGCGCAGTTTGGCGTACCGGCAGGCAGCGCACAGATGACGCTCAGCACCTACATTCTTGGTTTTGCGCTCGGCCAGCTCTTTTATGGCCCAATGGCAGACAGCCTGGGGCGCAAACCCGTTATTCTGGGCGGGACGTTGATATTTGCCGCAGCGGCGGTGGCCTGCGCGCTGGCGCAGAGTATCGATCAGCTGATCGTGATGCGTTTCTTCCATGGCCTGGCTGCGGCTGCGGCAAGCGTGGTGATTAACGCGCTGATGCGCGACATCTACCCGAAGGAAGAGTTCTCACGCATGATGTCGTTCGTCATGCTGGTCACAACAATTGCGCCGCTGGTCGCCCCCATGGTGGGCGGGGCGGTGCTGGTGTGGTTCAGCTGGCATGCGATTTTCTGGATCCTGGCGATTGCCGCGCTGCTGGCCTCGGTGATGATCTTCGTCTTTATCGATGAAACGCTGCCGGTCGAGCGCCGTCAGAAGTTTCACGTCCGCACCACGCTTGGCAACTTTGCCTCGCTGTTTCGCCATAAGCGCGTGCTGAGCTATATGCTTGCCAGCGGCTTTAGCTTTGCCGGGATGTTTTCGTTCCTGAGCGCGGGGCCGTTTGTGTACATCGAACTGAACCATGTGTCACCCCAGCACTTTGGTTACTACTTCGCGCTGAATATCGTGTTCCTGTTTGTGATGACCATTATCAACAGCCGCTTTGTCCGGCGGGTCGGGGCGCTGAATATGTTCCGCGCCGGGCTGTGGATCCAGTTCGTGATGGCTATCTGGCTGGTATTGAGCGCGTTGCTGGGCGTCGGTTTTTGGGCGCTGGTGGTGGGCGTGGCGGCGTTTGTTGGCTGCGTTTCGATGGTCTCATCCAACGCGATGGCGGTGATCCTCGACGAATTCCCGCATATGGCGGGCACCGCCTCGTCGCTGGCAGGGACGTTCCGTTTCGGGATTGGCGCGATTGTCGGGGCGCTGCTCTCAATGGCGACGTTTAATACTGCCTGGCCGATGCTGTGGGCGATTGCCCTCTGCGCGACTTGCTCCATCCTCTTCTATCTTTACGCCAGCCGGCCCCGTAAGACGGCGCATAAATGAGCACTTAAGGCCCGAAACGGGCCTTTTTGTTGACCCATATCAACCAACCCTCGGTTCGTTTACCCGGTGTTTGTTTCTTTTATGTAAAATCTATTTATGTAAAAAGTCACATCATTGTATTTAAAAAGGTTGAGTTAGATCGCAGAAACGGGTACATATAGCGCCGACGCGAGCCTGCAACGCCTATAAAATCCGCTAAACAGTGCAGGTTGGCGATGATGTGTTACTATAAATGTAAATAAATTGTGAAGTAAATTTGCTTCCGGGGATCTGAACGTGAATACATTACAACTCTCCATTGTCCATCGCTTGCCCCAGAGCTATCGCTGGTCGACGGGTTTTGCAGGTTCGAAAGTTGAACCGATTCCGCAAAGCGTTGCCGGGGAGGATAATTGTCTGGTGGCGCTCAAGCTGCTTAGCCCGAGCGATGAAAATGCGTGGCCGGTTATGGAACGTCTCAGCCAGGCGCTGACGGACATCGAAGTAGACAGCTCCGTGCTGGAATGCGAAGGTGAGCCGTGCCTGTTTGTTAACAGCCAGGATGAATTTGCTGCGACCTGCCGTCTGAAAAACTTCGGCGTGGCGATTGCCGAACCGTTCTCCGGTCAATATCCTTTCTGAGTGCTAGTCGGCGGACAATAGCTGGCGCGTGTAATCCTGCGCAGGCGCAGTGAATACGCGCTGGCACTCTCCCTGCTCAACGACTTCTCCCTGCCGCAATACCACCACCTGATGGCAAAGCGCACGCACCACCTGTAAATCGTGGCTGATAAAGATATAGGCCAGCCGATGCTTTTCCTGTAGCCCCTTCAGCAGCGCCAGAATTTGCGCCTGCACGGTGCGGTCCAGTGAAGAGGTAGGCTCGTCCAGCACGATCAGCTCCGGTTTCAGGATCAACGCGCGGGCAATCGCTATACGCTGGCGCTGTCCGCCGGAAAACTCAGCCGGATACCGGTGCCGGGTCTCGGGATCTAAACCCACTTCCGCCATCACCCGCTTCACGTCGATTTCACGCTGTTGTGCCGTCAGCGCGGGCTGATGAACGCGCAGGCCCTCTTCAATAATCTGCAATACGCTCAGCCGCGGGTTCAGCGAAGAGTTCGGATCCTGAAAGACCACCTGCATCCGCGGGCGGACGGGCAGCATTTGGCGGCGGCTCAGGTTTTGCAGCGGCATGCCGTCAAAGAGAATGCTTCCCTGCGAGGCGATCAGGCGCAGCAGCGCCAGGCCGGTGGTGCTTTTGCCCGAACCGGATTCGCCCACAAGCCCGAGCGACTCGCCCGGACGCAGAGAGAAGCTCATGTTTTTCAGAACATGATTGTGATCGACCACGCGACGCAAAATGCCTTTGCGGATCGGGAATGACACCGACAGGTCCTCAACCTTCAGCAACGGTGCGCTGTCAGCGTTAAGCGGAACCGGGTCGCCAGAGGGTTCGCTATCGAGCAGGCGCTGTGTATACGGGTGCTGAGGCGCGCTCAGCAGGGCAGTTGCCCTGTTCTGTTCGACGCAGCGGCCATTTTGCATCACGGCCACCGCGTCAGCGAGCTTTTTCACGATGCTCAGGTTGTGGGTAATAAACAGCAGGCTCATGTTCAGCTCGTCGCGCAGTTCACGCAGCAGTTGCAGAATTTGCGCCTGCACCGTGACGTCCAGCGCGGTGGTGGGTTCATCCGCAATCAACAGTTCGGGGCGCGTCAGCAGCGCCATCGCGATCATCACGCGCTGGCGCTCGCCGCCGGAAAGCTGATGCGGGAAATCGTTCAGCCTTTTCGCCGCATTACGAATGCCGGTGCGTTCAAGGCAGTCCAGAATTTCCCCCCGCGCTGCCTCTTTACGCATTCCCCGATGAAGTGACAGCACTTCATAGAGCTGTTTTTCCAGCGTATGCAATGGATTGAGCGACACCATCGGCTCCTGAAAAATCATGGCAATCTTATTGCCACGAATGCCGCGCAGGGTTTGCTCATCAGCGTTCAGCAGGGATTGTCCATGGAACAGAATATCCCCCTGCGGATAGCTGGCCGGCGGGGAAGGGAGCAGGCGCAGCACCGACAGTGCCGAAACGCTCTTACCAGAGCCGGATTCCCCGACCAGCGCCAGCGTCTCTCCGCGCTGGATCTGCAACGATAAATCCGTCACCACCGGGCGAGATTCGCCCTGCTTTGAAAACTCAATCGACAGATTTTCTATGCTCAGAAGAGGCCGGGTCATGTCATACCGCCTTGTTGGGATCGAAGGCATCGCGCACGGCTTCGCCAATAAAAATCAGCAGGGAAAGCAGCACAGCCACGGAGAGGAATGCGGCGATGCCCAGCCAGGGGGCCTGGAGGTTGTTTTTGCCCTGCAACAGCAGTTCGCCAAGAGACGGTGAGCCCAGCGGCAAACCGAAACCAAGAAAATCAAGCGACGTCAGGGTGGTAATGGAGCTACACAAAATAAACGGCAGGAAGGTGAGGGTCGCCACCACCGCATTGGGAAGCATGTGACGGAAGATAATTGCGCGATCGCTCACGCCTAATGCCTGCGCGGCGCGAATATAATCGTAATTTCGCGTGCGCAGAAACTCCGCGCGCACCACGCCGACCAGTGCCATCCAGCCGAACAGGACGGTGATGCCTAACAGCCACCAGAAGCCAGGCTGTACTACGCTGGACAGCAGGATAATCAGAAACAGCGTCGGCATACCGGACCAGACTTCAATTACGCGCTGCCCCCACAAATCGATTTTTCCACCGTAATAGCCCTGCATGGCGCCCGCCACGACGCCCATCACGCTGCTAAAGAGCGTCAGCAGCAGCCCAAACAGGAGCGAGATGCGGGTGCCATAGAGGATGCGCGCCAGCACATCGCCGCCGTTGGCGTCCGTTCCCAGCCAGTTCTGCGAGGAAGGCGGGGAAGGGAAGGGGGTGGACGTGGCGTAGTTAATACTGTTCGCGCCAAAGCGAATCGGTGCCCAAAGCGCCCAGCCGTGCTGCGCGATTTGTTCACGTAACCAGGGATCCTGATACTCGGCTGGCGTCGCAAACGGACCGCCAAAATCGCTTTCGCTATAGGTAGTAAGCACCGGCACGTACCAGCGATCTTTGAAATGCACCAGCAGGGGTTTATCGTTGGCAATCAGTTCGGAACACAGACTTAAGGCAAACAGGACGGCGAAGATCCAGAGCGACCAGTAGCCGCGACGGTTGTGGCGAAAGCGCGCCCAGCGGGCCTGATTGACGGGGCTTAAACGCGACATTAGCGGCCCTCAAAATCGATACGGGGATCGACCAGCGTATAGCTGATATCGCTGATGATATTCAGCAGCAGGCCGATCAGGGTGAAAATGTACAGTGTGCCAAACATCACCGGGTAATCACGGGAGACGGTGGCCTCATAGCCGAGCAGCCCTAAACCGTTGAGAGAGAACATCACTTCTATCAGCAGAGAGCCGGTAAAAAACATACTGATGAACGTGGCGGGAAAACCGGCAATCACCAGCAGCATGGCGTTACGAAAAACGTGCTTCCACATAATCTGCTTTTCACCGACGCCTTTGGCGCGCGCGGTGACGACGTACTGTTTGCGGATCTCATCAAGAAAGGCATTTTTGGTCAGCATCGTAAGCGCCGCAAAACCGCCGATAACCGTCGCCAGCACCGGAAGCGTGATGTGCCAGAAGTAATCGGTGATTTTCTGATACCACGGCAGCGTGCTGAAATCCGCAGAGACCAGCCCGCGCAGCGGGAAGAGATCGAAATAACTGCCGCCAGCGAAAAAGACAATCAGCAGCACGGCAAACAGAAACGCCGGGATAGCGTAGCCGATGATAATGAACGTGCTGCTCCAGATATCAAAACGGCTACCGTTGTAGACCGCTTTGCGGATCCCCAGCGGAATGGAGACCAGATAAATAATCAGCGTCCCCCACAGTCCGAGCGTGATGGAAACCGGCAGGCTTTGCTTGATCAGGGTTAGCACCGAGGCGCTGCGAAACAGGCTGTCGCCAAAATCGAAACGGACATAATCCCAGAGCATCCTGAAATAACGCTCGTGCAGCGGCCTGTCAAAACCATAGCGATGGGTGATCTCGGCGATCACCTCCGGATCCAGTCCCCGACCGCCCCGGTAGTGGCTTTCGCTGATATTGCCCACGCCCGTCCGGGCATGGCTGGCCCCCATTCCTTCACCGCCGCCGCCCGGCATGCCGCCAGCGTGACCAAATTCTATGGCCGCAATCGCCTGGTCCACCGGGCCGCCGGGGGCAATCTGCACGATAAAAAAGTTAATGGTAATGATGGCCCATAGCGTCGGGATAACCAGCAGCAGCCTGCGGATAAGATAAGCGCCCATCGTCACTCCTCAACGCCGCGCTGCGGGCAGTTTTGCGGCTTTATTCACGTCATACCACCACGTATCAAAACCAAGCGTATAAACCGGGCGAACGGCGGGCAGGGAGAATTTGTCCCAGCGGGCCACGCGATCTTCACCCATGTACCACATCGGCAGCATGTAATAGTTCCAGGTTAACACCCGGTCAAGCGCACGCCCGAGCGGCAGAAGTTTCTCTTTATCGCCCTGAGCGGCAACGATTTTCGCGATCAGCGCATCAATCACCGGACTCTTTACCCCCGGAGCGTTGTAGGAGGAGTCGATATAGCCCGATGCCCAGGAGATTTGCAGGTCTGAACTCGGCCACGGCTGGGCAGCCCACAGGGTTTGCATCATGTCGTAATCGCGACTGCGCTTGCGGTTGGTCAGCTGGGCAATATCGACCTGGCGGATATTCATGGTCACCCCAAGACGGGCAAGGTTCTTCTTAAACGGCAGCACCCACTGATCGTTTGCGCCGGAGGCAATCAGCAGTTCGAAGCTGAGCGGCTTACCAGTTTTAACATTTACTCGTAGCCGATTTTTCAACACCCAGCCAGCGTCATCCAGCAGTTTGCTGGCTTTCAGCAGGTTGTCCCGGTCGAACCCGTTTCCGTCGGATTTTGGCGGTTCAAATAGGCGGGTGAACACTTCCGGCGGGAGCTCCGCTTTCATTGGCGCCAGCAAAACCAGCTCGTCCGCGTGGGGATAATCACGGGCGGCATATTCAGTATTCTGGAAATAGCTGTTCGCCCGGCTGTAGGCTCCGTAAAACAGCGCTTTGTTCATCCATTCGAAATCAAACGCCAGGGTAATAGCTTCACGCACCCGACGATCGGAAAAAACCGGGCGCTGAATATTAAACGCCAGCCAGCGCGTGTCCTGCGCGGATTCGTTTTTATGTTCGTCTTTAACGATATAGCCTTTCGCGAAATTTTTTCCGATATACCGGGTCGCCCAGTTTTTGGCGCTGTTCTCGACACGTAAATCAAATGCGCCTGCCTTAAACGCCTCGAAGGCCACGTTATCATCCAGGTAGTAGTCGTAGCGGATTGTATCGAAGTTCCAGCGGCCCCGGTTTACCGGCAGCGTGGCTGCCCAGTAATCTTTCACGCGGGAATAGATCACGTACTGGCCCATTCGCCAGTCGGTAATGCGATACGGTCCTCCGGCCAGCGGCGGGGAAGAGAGGGGATCGCTCAGCTTATGGTTTTTCCAGAATGATTCGGGCATGACGGGCAGGGAGAACAGGCTCAGCATATTCTCTTTGTTTGGCTCAGGGAGTTCGATTCGCACGGTCAGCGGGGCGATGGCTTTCACCGTGGTGCCCTTGTACACCAGACGAAACTGCGGCACGCCTTCGGTCATAAATTTATGAAAGGTGAACGCCACATCGCGGGCGCTAACCGGCGTACCGTCGTGAAAACGCGCCCGCGGATTAATCGCGATTTCTGCCCAGCTAAAATCATCGGCGTAACGCACGTTCTCAGCGACCAGGGGATAATAGCTGCCGGGCTCGTCGTCGGAGGTGACGAACAGCGTGTCATAGAGGGATTCGGTACGCGCTGCCGCCACGCCGCGCAGGGCGAAGCGGTTAAAGTTGTCAAACGTTCCGGTCGCGGAAAGCGTCACGTTCCCGCCTTTCGGGGCGGCGGGGTTCACATAATCGTAGTGAGTAAAGTTGACCGCATACTTCGGCTCGCCAATGACGGCAAAGGCCGTGCTCTCTTTGATGGTCTGCGCCTGGCCCGACAGGCTCACCAGCGCCAACAGCATCAATACAACGCGCATAATCATAGTGCGGCGGATCCCTTTGTTCACAGGCAGGCTCGGTTGAGGAGAATAATAAGGGACAGCGTCGTGATTGTGAAATTATTCCCCGAGCGTGATGTCGGGTTGCCACGTCCTGAACTGCTCCAGCGGCATTGGTCGGCCGATCCAGTAGCCCTGAAGATAGTTCACGCCATGCTCGCGCAGCCACGCCGCCTGCTCGGGCGTTTCAACACCCTCGGCGACGGTTAACATATTCAGGCGTTCTGCCAGCGTCAGCACCGCGTCCAGCACTGGCGAGGTAACGGTTTCAGTCCCGATGGCATTCACGAAGCCACGGTCAATTTTCAGGTAATCCATCGTGAAGCGTTCCAGATAGATCAGCGCGCTGTGGCCGGTGCCAAAATCATCGATGGCGATTTCAAAACCTTCATTGTGCAGCCATTCAAACAGCTGATTTGCCTCGCGGTGGTTGATCATGTCGCGCTCGGTTATTTCCAGCACAATCTGGAAGTGATCGGGCGGAAGGGCAGCGGCAAACGCGCGCATATCCTCCTTAAAGCTTTCCGCATGCAGATGACCGGGTGCGATGTTGATCCCAAACTTGGCCCCAGGCGGGAGCACCGTTTGCAGGACAGGGGCATCGCGGATAATCAGGTCAAAAAGATGCAGCGTCAGCGGGACAATCAGCTTCTGCGCTTCAGCAAAATTAATAAAGGCATCCGGTGGAATTTCGCCCATCACCGGGTGCTTCCAGCGCATCAGGACTTCCAGCCCGGTCATTCTGAGCGACTGCGCATCCACGACGGGCTGATAGACCACGTAGAACTGGTCGTGCTTGATGGCCGTAAGGATCTCTTTCCCGGGATTCAGACGGATAGTGAGAATATAGAAATTCAGCAGACCTGCCGCAATACCGCAGACCAGGCCGAAGAACACGGCGTAGAGCAGTTCATCGGTCTTCCAGGCTTGCGCATAGACGTTAACGGTCAGAGGAATATTTTTCAGCGTGGCGGTGCGGGCAGGGACCTCAGGCAAATCCCGCGCCTGAACCAGCATTCCGGACTGGGTGGATAACGCGGAGTCGCCAATGACGATCGATATTCCGGAAAATTCATCCTGACGTGACGTATAAAGAAGGTAAGGCGTCAGGTTGATGTTCACGGAGGTAAATACGCCGCCGTCTTTTACCAGCGGATTGCGATACCAGATAGCGATCGCGGGTTTATCCGGCAGCATGGGCGTACCCGGCAGGAGCGCGATATCAACAGGTTTGCTGATGTGTAGCTGAGGGATAAGCGTTTCCATTGGGGTATTCATCGGACCTGTTGCCGAAGAGCAGAAGGCCTGTTTATCCCGGACCAGCAAAAAGGCGCGCACGTTAATACTGAAGGCCGCGCGTGAGGTGAGCGCCGCACTGACCTCTTCACAGCTGTTCAGCGTGAGCGGCTGGAGCGTATCAATAGAGGTTTTAAGCTCGTCGAAAAAGCTCTCCATGTAGACGCTTAAATCCGTAATGAGGGTATCGTACCTGACTTCTCGCTTGTGATAACTCCAGTAAAACTGTAACGCACTCAGAAGCAGGGCGGTAAACAACCCCGTCAGAATACTGAGAAACAGTATCTTGCGGTTGCTGGAGAAGTAGCGGGTAAACATAGATGTCGTGATTCCTGAAATGACGCTGGATGTCTATCAGTGTAACGGGCAAAAAAAAACACTGCCGGAGCAGTGCTTTTTTAATCGTATCGCCAGCCAAGGGATAACCAACGATACGACAGCAATATTAACTACGGCTCAGAACGCGGCGAGCTTCGTTGTAGCGCTTCTTCCAGTAAGGTTCGTTCATGCTGGAAATCGTCACACCACTGCTGGTGGAAGCATGGACAAACTGATCGTTACCGATATAGATGCCAACGTGTCGACCGGTTGAACCTGCTCTGAACAGGACTAAATCGCCCGTACGCAGTTTAGTGCGCGAAATGGACTTGCCCATTTCCTGCTGTTCATAAGTAGAACGCGGAAGATCTAACCCAAACTGCTCACGGAAAGTACGCTGTACGAATGCGGAGCAATCGATGCCTTTCTTGGTGCTGCCGCCCAGGCGGTAACGCACGCCTTTCCAGTCAGCATACTGATCCATAATACGCGACTTAACGTCGAGATTACGTACCATATTTTCAAATTCATCCTGAGAGGCTTGCAGTGAAGAGGAATCTTCCATTCCCACAACACGCGTCTCAGGATGCATATTCTTCGCGGTGTTCGTCGTACTACATGCCGAAAGCAGAACCGCCACTGCAATCGCCGGGATCCCCCGCAAGATATATCTCAAAATTGGTTGAGATTTGACCATTTTGTTTGTTTTCCCTTGAAGTCCTTAACGAAAATATCGTTATAAAAATGCCAACCGTGACGAGACTAATTATCTGTTCACAATGAGACAATTCTTTATGGTGAAATCTGTGGCACAACGCACAAAATTATTCACCACGATAATAATTATCTCAATGGGGCAAAACGAGTTCGAGGTTAACCGATTGCAAAGGGCATTGCGAGCAAAAAAGACCGTTTTTTTATAAGAAAATGTGATACACAACGTTACAGCGCGGAATTGCTCAAAATGCCGCCATTCATACCGGTAATCCCTGCAATTGCTTCATTTTTATCACGAATTGTATGACGGAATGATGACAGCGCTGAATGATGCCGGAAAGAAGTGACTCAGGGATCGAAAACGATCCCTGATGAATGGTGTTAATTAGCGTTATTTATTTGTTTCAGACTTGTTTAAATTTGCCGGGAAGATAGCGATCAAAAATACTTATTACGCGATCGCTCAGGGGAGTCATCAGCACCCAGGGTAAACCAATTAACACCGCCGTGAGGGAGCCTACGGCGATATCTGTCAGCCAGTGAGCGCCAATCATCACCCGCGGGAATGCAAATACCACCACAATAACCAGGGCGATGGCGAAGGCTTTTTTACCGAAATAGCGCAGCATGAAGCCAGCAAAAATCAGCAGCATCATACCGTGGTCGCCCGGGAAGCTGTCCTTCGAGGCGTCTTTGGTTGGAATATGAAGCAGCTCGCTGACGCGGTTAATATTCGGGAAAGAGAGCGACGGACTGGCGCGTTTAACCGGCATCAGATGCTGCGCCAGCTGGTTGATAATCACGGCTGCCAGCAGCATGACCAGGCCGATAATCAGAATACGGCGACGACCCGTTTTGTCTTCCTTCAGCCAGAAGGAGAGCATCAGACAGCCCATTGCCAGCAGCGAACAGCCGTCAAACGCGCGGTTGTTGGTGATCGCCACCAGCCACAGGAAGGCTTCACTCTTCGCCAGCGCCTGGTTAAAGAAGTGGAACAGCCCGGAATCCAGCGGGAACCAGAATCCGTGATCCGCCGGGATATACCAGGAGAAAAAGATCGCCAGACCGGCAGCGTTGAGCAATAAAATAGCAGGAAGTCGAGTCGTCATAGTCTTCAGCAATGTGTGAAATCAGGGGCAACGTTAGCCGCCCAAACTTAAACGAAGCTTCAACAGGCTTGACTGGAGGGCATTCCAGTCGGTATTAACCGCACTAATTAGCTCTATCCGGCTGTCAGGTGGCGCGACGTTCTGGGTTTCTATAAAGAAATCCTCGCCCTGACGATTAATGCGCACCAGACCATCCGGGGTGCGCATGATCCCTTTTACCCGCTCAACCGGCGCCAGTCTCGCCCATTCCAGTATACCAATGGTGTCGAAAACCGTATCGGCATCGAAGATCCAGCCGCAGGCCTGGTGTCCCTGGCCGCTGTTCAGATTTCGACGCCAGCGCTGATGTTCGGGCAGGCTCAGCGCAGCCAGACCTTGCTTCGCGCCGTGGCTATGCGAATGCTCTGCGCTGGCAGGCAGTTGCGCCTGGTTGAGGCGGGGAAGATCGAGCAGGGCGCCATCAATGTTGCCCTGGGTGGTCTGCACGTACTGACGTCCACCGCCAGCCTGCTGCCACCAGGCATTGAACGCGGCCTGACTCTCAGCCGTCGCGCGATCGGATTTATTCGCCACGATGATATCTGCCGAGGCGAGCTGGTCGCGGAAATTGTCGTTATTGATCGCTTTTTCATCCAGCAGCTGGCGGGGGTCGAGCAGGCAAAGCGTCGCACGCAGCTCAAGCCACGGCTCGTAGACCGGGGCGGTCAGTAAATCAAGAATTTGCTTCGGATGACCCAGCCCAGTGGGTTCAATCAGCAGACGGTCAGGCTTGCCCTGACGCAGCAGCGTATTCAGCCCGACCTGCATCGGCAGACCATTCACGCAGCACATACACCCGCCCGGGATCTCTTTCACCATCGCGCCGCTGTCGGCGAGCAACGCGCCGTCGATCCCCACTTCGCCAAATTCGTTGACCAGCACGGCCCACTTTTCCGCCGGATCTTTATTGGCCAGCAAATGCAGAATGGACGTAGTTTTACCGCTGCCGAGAAAACCGGTGATCAGGTTGGTTTTGGTCACGTGCGCTCCGATAAATAATTGTGATGTAGTAACAACTATCTATCATCCTGACGAAAAAATCGGGCATTGAGAAGAGGGAGGGCGAACGGAGCGTAAAACCGTTCGCCTTAAACGCAATAATCGCTAAATTTTTAACGTTTCGATAACGGCCTGACGCGCGCCGAGCCGGACGAGGCGCTGGTACGCGCCGGTGATTGCCTCGACAAAGACAGGGTTTTGCGGCAGGTCGTCGCCAAAGATTTCTTTTAGCGTCAGCAGGGCGCTAACGCGTTCTGCGTCACTGCTGGTAGCGACAATGGCCTGAAACTTGTCGCTCAGCGGATCGCGCACGTCAATGGCGTTGCCCTGGTCGTCCGTCCCGCTGACGTAGCGCATCCAGCCTGCGACGCCCAGCGCCAGTAATGGCCAGGCGGTGTTACACTCAAGATGCATGCGGATCCCATCCAGCATGCGCTGAGGCAGCTTCTGACTGCCGTCCATAGCGATTTGCCAGGTGCGGTGCTGTAGCGCCGGGTTGGCGAAGCGGTCAAGCAGGCTGTCAGCATAGGCTGTCAGATCAACGTTGGTGATGCGCAGCGTAGGGGCCTGCTCATTCAGCATCAGCCTGCGGGCAGCCTCGCGGAAGCTGTCGTCCTGCATACATTCATTTATGTGCGCGTAGCCGGCAAGGTAGCCCAGATACGCCAGGAAGGAGTGGCTGCCGTTCAGCATCCGCAGCTTCATCTGCTCCCAGGGCAGGACATCCTCAACCATCTGTACGCCTGCAACCTCCCATTCCGGACGCCCGGCGACAAAGTTATCTTCCACTACCCACTGAATGAACGGTTCACAGCTGATGGCGCAGGGATCTTCAACGCCAAGTTCCTGGGTGATTTCCGCGAGTGAGGCGTCAGTGGCGGCGGGCACGATTCGGTCGACCATGGTGCCAGGGAAGCTCACGTGCGCCTCGATCCATCCGGCCAGCTCTGCGGATCGCTTTCCGGCCATGCCGAGAACGGCATTTTTCACCACGTGGCCGTTGTCGGGAATGTTGTCGCAGGAGAGCACGGTAAACGCCGGCAGGCCGCGCTCGCGGCGGCGATGAAGCGCTTCGACCAGAATACCCGGCGCGGAATGCGGCTCAGACGGATGCGCAAGATCGTGCAGAATGCGGCTGTTGTGCATATCCAGTTTCCCCGTCGCCGGATCGATGCAGTAGCCTTTTTCGGTAATGGTGAGGGAGACAATGGCCACCTGCGGTTCGCAGAACTTCTCAATAATGGCTGCCAGCGAGTCGAGTTTTGCGTTCAGGCACTCTTTTACCGCACCGATAATAATGGGCTGATTGCCTTCGGCACCTTTCTCCAGCACGGTAAACAGATGATCCTGCGCGCGGAGCTGGCGCATGAGAACATCGCCGCTAAAGAGGCTAATCTCACAAATACCCCAGTCGCCTCCTTTGGCGTTCAGCACCCGGTTTGTTAACAACGCCTGATGCGCCCGGTGGAACGCGCCAAAGCCGAAATGGACGATGCGGGAGCGTAACTGCTCGCGATCGTAGCGGGGCTGCTGGACATGAGCAGGAAGCGCGGTGGAGGCAATAGTCTTCATGTAGTACACACCTGATTAACCATTAATTAACAATGCCAGTGTAAAGTTATATGACAGCAAATTAAATTGGTAAGCCGTAAATATCCCGGTTATGTGAGTTTGATCAATCAATGTCGCGCGCTGTGTTGACCACTTCGATTAAACATGTATGGTAGTCGTCATTGAGGTAATCCATATTGGTATAACAACTTGAGAGGGTGGGGCAATGGAACAAACCTGGCGTTGGTACGGGCCGAACGATCCGGTTTCTCTTGATGATGTGCGTCAGGCTGGCGCAACGGGTGTGGTCACGGCGCTGCATCATATTCCGAACGGTCAGGTGTGGCCGGTGGAGGAAATCCAAAAGCGTCAGGCACAGCTGGCAGAGAAGGGTCTAACCTGGTCTGTCGTGGAAAGTATTCCGGTTCACGAAGATATCAAAACCCACTCCGGTGAGTGTGAAACCTGGATTGCGAATTATCAGCAGAGCATTCGTAACCTGGCGGCCTGCGGTATTGATACCGTCTGCTATAACTTTATGCCAATTCTGGACTGGACGCGTACCGACCTGGAATATGAAATGGCCGATGGTTCGAAGGCGCTGCGTTTCGATCAAATCGCTTTTGCGGCTTTCGAGCTGCACATTCTGAAGCGTCCGGGGGCGGAAGCAGACTACACCGCCGAAGAGCAGCAGCAGGCGCTGGCGTGGTTCAGTGCCGCCAGTGAAGCGGACATTGAGAAGCTGGTTCGCAATATTATCGCGGGCCTGCCGGGGGCGGAAGAGGGCTATACCCTCGATCAGTTCCGCGCGCGCCTGGCGGAATATGGCGATATCGATAAAAACCAGCTGCGTGAAAACATGGCGCACTTCCTGCGCGCTATCGTGCCGGTGGCAGAAGAAGCGGGCGTGCGGCTGGCGGTTCATCCGGACGATCCTCCGCGTCCAATCCTTGGCCTGCCGCGTATCGTGTCGACCATTGAGGATATGCAGTGGCTAAAAGAGACGGTGGACAGCATCTACAACGGCTTTACCATGTGTACGGGCTCTTACGGCGTGCGTGCGGATAACGATCTGGTGCGGATGATCGAAACCTTCGGGGATCGCATTCATTTCACTCACCTGCGTGCAACCTGCCGTGAAGAGAATCCAAAAACCTTCCATGAAGCAGCCCACCTTGGCGGCGACGTGAACATGGTTGCGGTGGTGGATGCCATTCTCTCTGAAGAAGTACGTCGTAAGCAGGCGGGGGATGTACGTCCTATCCCGTTCCGTCCGGATCACGGGCATCAGATGCTGGACGATCTGCGCAAGAAAACGAATCCAGGGTATTCGGCGATTGGCCGTCTGAAAGGGATGGCGGAAGTGCGCGGTATCGAGCTGGCGCTGAAAATGACGAAGTATCCAGAGCTTCTGTAAGCCTGATTGCCCGGTGGCGCTACGCTTACCGGGCCTACGAAAAACCGGCTCTGAGGCAGGTTTTTGTGTTTTTGTAGGCCGGGTAAGGCGCAGCCGCCACCCGGCAAACGCCACAATCAGTCAGCGCGACCCATATAGCGTTTTTCTTCGATATGGATACGGATTTTCTCGCCCGCTGACAGGTATTCTGGCACCTGTACGACCAGACCGGTAGTCAGGGTAGCCGGTTTGTTACGCGCGCTTGCAGACGCGCCTTTGATGCCCGGTGCCGTTTCAACGATTTCCAGATCAACGGTCTGCGGCAGCTCCAGCGCCAGCAGCACGCCATCCCAGGTCAGCACCTGCATGTCCGGCATTCCACCTTCAGGAATAAACAGCAGCTCTTCTTCGATCTGATCTTTGGTGAAGATATACGGGGTGTAATCTTCTTTATCCATGAACACGTATTCGTTGCCGTCGATATAAGAAAAATCAACGTAGCGACGGGTCAGGGTCACGGTATCCACGATATCGTCGCCTTTAAAACGTTCTTCCACTTTCAGGCCGGTACGGACATCGGAGAAACGCATTTTATACAGCGTTGCTGCGCCACGGGCGCTGGGTGCCTGAATGTCGATATCTTTCACAATCAGCAGTTTGCCGTTGTAATTCAGTACCATACCTTTCTTGATTTCGTTCGCTCTTGGCATTGCAGTAATCCTGTTTACGGGAGGTAAAAAATATCGCGCCAAATTACTCGCGCGCGGCCTTTCAGGCAAGCGGAATTCGTGGGTTTTGCTATCAATACATAAAAGGTGTTACTGTGCGCGCGATGCCCGACTGCGCGGGCATCTGCAACCAACAGAGAGCATGTATGGATTGTCGTTCCGACTGTGGCGCGTGCTGTACCGCACCGTCCATCTCAAGCCCCATTCCAGGCATGCCACAAGGCAAGCCTGCCAATACCCGCTGCGTTCAGCTCTCTGAATCTAACCTGTGCATGATCTTTGGCTCGCCTTTACGCCCGAAGGTGTGCTCCGGGCTCCAGCCTGACGCCGTAATGTGCGGCAGTACGCGCCAGCAGGCCATCACTTACCTGCTTGAGCTGGAAGCGCTCACCGCGCCTTAAACGTCTTTGATCCGCGTCAGGCAGCTCAGCGTCAGGACGCACATCACCAGCGCAATCCAGAACACCGTATGATAGTTCCAGATTTCAGCCACAACGCCCGCCAGTGAGCCTGCAATAATCCAGCCCACGCGGGTGGTATTAGTATAAAGGGTGGTGGCAGCGCCTGCCTGACCCGGCATCAGATCCTGGAAGTAGAGCATGCCGATACCGGCCAGAATGCCGATATAAATGGCGTTCAGCAGCTGTAAAGCAAGAAGCAGCGCTGGCGTATGAACCGTCAGCATACCGATATAAAACAGCAGCCCGGCAACGGCGGCGATGCGCATCAAAAAGCGCTTGCCGAAGCGCTTCGCGTAATAGCCCGCAATCAGCATGGTGGGGATCTCAAGCCCCGCGGCGGTTCCCATCATGATCCCGGCCAGCTTCTCCGGCAGATGCAGCTCATCAATAATAAACAACGGCATATTAATGATATAGAGGCTGTTCGTTCCCCACATCAGCGTACAGATAATGAATAACAGTAGTGCGTCGCGCCGGTTACGCCGCGGTGCTTCCAGCGTACCGGTCGCCACTTTCGGCTCTTTACGCATGGAAGGCAGGAAGAACCATACCATTGCGCCACACACCACGAAGGCTACCGCCGCGCTGAGGTACATTACCGTAAAGCCAAAACCCATTGCCAGCGCGTAGGCGAGCGGGGGGCCAATCACCCACGCAAGCGACACCTGCGCGCGCAGTATCGAGCTGAACATCACCGCTTCCCGTCCTGTACGGTCGGCGTGCTCGCGGGCAAGGGCGAACATCTGCGGGTTGGCGGTCGAGCCGAAGCTGCTCAGGAACACCCCAACAAACAGCAGAATGAAATAGTTGCGGTTCCAGGCAAACAACACGCAGGCGAAAACGCCCAGCAGACAGCAAAAAACAATCAGGCTTTTGCGATCGCCTTTTCTGTCGGAACGCCCGGCCAGAAACTGGCTGACCAGGATGCCAATGATGGCGCTCCCGGTGAAGAAGAAGCCAACCATCGCCGGGCGGGCGTGGACTTCGTTGGTCAAAAACAGGCTCAGCGTAGGCGTTTGTAACGCACCGGCAATACCGGTGAGGAAAGCAACAATCAAAAACGCCGTTGACGTCAAATCAAAGGGCTTTGGTGAGGCGGCAGCGGGGGTGTTATGCATGTTCAGTCTTTGCGAGTAACAGAGAGAGGCGGAGTTTACGCCGCCTGTCATTAAATAAACAGAGGGCAAAATCAAGATTGCCACAATAAATCAAAATAGCATTTCAGTTTAACGCTGTTTCGCTGAAGCGTGCTGAACCTGTTTGCTGAACATCAGCAAAAACCTCCCTATTGAAGAAGAAATGTGCTGCACTTCTAAATTCTGCAACAAGAAATGTAACTTTTCTTGCAACCTTTTGTAGAAAAGACAAGACTTCTTGAAACGTTTCAGCGCTATCTTGCATGTCCTGTAGAAGCAGGTTAGCGCATATTTTCTCAGTTAAGCTGAAACGATTCAATTTCAGCAGGAGAGGAGAATCATGTTCCAGTTATCTGTTCAGGATATCCACCCGGGCGAACAGGCCGGGAATAAAGAAGAGGCTATTCGCCAGGTCGCCGCTGCGCTCGTGCAGGCTGGCAACGTGGCGGACGGCTACGTCAACGGCATGCTGGCGCGTGAACAGCAGACCTCCACCTTCCTCGGTAACGGTATTGCAATTCCGCACGGCACCACGGACACCCGCGATCAGGTGCTGAAAACCGGCGTGCAGGTTTACCAGTTCCCGCAGGGCGTGCTCTGGGGCGAGGGGCAGGTGGCTTACGTGGCGATCGGTATCGCGGCCAGCGGTGACGAACACCTGGGCCTGCTGCGTCAGTTGACGCACGTGCTGAGCGATGATGCCGTCGCGGAACAGCTTAAATCCGCCCCCACTGCTGAAGAGCTGCGTGCCCTGCTGATGGGCGAAAAACAGAGCGAAGCGCTGAAGCTGGATAATGAAACCCTGATGCTGGACGTCGTTGCGTCCGATCTGGTGACGCTCCAGGCGCTGAACGCGGCTCGCCTGAAAGAGGTGGGGGCGGCTGATACCGCCTTTGTGACCCGCACCATCAATGATAAGCCTTTAAACCTGGGTCAGGGCATCTGGCTGAACGACAGTGCTGAAGGCAACCTGCGCAGTGCTATCGCGGTCAGCCGTGCTGCGGTTGCCTTTGAGACAGACGGCGAACGCGCCGCGATGCTGGTAACGGTTGCCATGGCTGACGATCAGCCGGTTTCCGTGCTGAAGCGCCTTGGCGATCTGCTGCTGAACAATAAAGCTGAAAAACTGCTGAACGCAGACGCGGCGACGGTGCTGGCCCTGCTGACCAGCGACGATGCGCTGACGGACGACCTGCTGAGCGCAGAGTACGTGGTGCGTAACGAACACGGCCTGCATGCCCGTCCGGGCACCATGCTGGTGAATACCATTAAACAATTTGAAAGTGAGATCACCGTGACCAATCTGGACGGTTCGGGTAAACCAGCCAACGGGCGCAGCCTGATGAAAGTTGTCGCGCTGGGTGTGAAGAAAGGCCATCGTCTGCGTTTTACCGCGCAGGGTGCTGATGCTGAACAGGCGCTGAAAGCGATTGGCGACGCCATCGCGGCCGGTCTGGGGGAGGGCGCATAATGAGCAGACGTGTTGCGACCATTACGCTGAACCCGGCTTACGATCTGGTGGGCTTCTGCCCGGAAATTGAGCGTGGCGAAGTTAACCTGGTGCGAACCACCGGCCTGCATGCTGCAGGGAAAGGGATTAACGTGGCGAAGGTGCTGAAAGATCTCGGTATCGACGTCACCGTTGGCGGCTTCCTTGGCAAAGACAACCAGGACGGTTTTCAGCAGTTGTTCAGTGAACTGGGCATCGCCAACCGTTTTCAGGTTGTGCAGGGCCGTACCCGTATTAACGTTAAGCTGACCGAGAAAGACGGTGAAGTAACCGATCTGAACTTCTCCGGCTTCGAAGTGACCCCGGCTGACTGGGAGCGCTTCGTTGCCGATTCCCTGAGCTGGCTGGGCCAGTTTGACATGGTGTGCGTCAGCGGCAGCCTGCCGTCCGGCGTCAGCCCGGAAGCGTTCACCGACTGGATGACGCGCCTGCGCAGCCAGTGCCCGTGCATTATTTTTGACAGCAGCCGCGACGCGCTGGTCGCCGGTCTGAAAGCCTCGCCATGGCTGGTTAAGCCTAACCGCCGTGAACTGGAAATCTGGGCGGGCCGTAAGCTGCCAGAATTAAAGGATGTGATTGACGCTGCCCATGCGCTGCGCGAGCAGGGTATCGCTCATGTGGTGATTTCGCTGGGTGCAGAAGGTGCCCTGTGGGTTAACGCCTCCGGGGAATGGATTGCCAAACCGCCTTCTATGGAAGTGGTCAGCACCGTGGGTGCCGGGGATTCGATGGTTGGCGGCCTGATCTACGGTCTGCTGATGCGCGAATCCAGTGAACATACCCTACGCCTTGCTACCGCCGTTGCGGCCCTGGCCGTGAGCCAGAGCAATGTCGGTATTACCGATCGTACCCAGTTAGCCGCGATGATGGCGCGCGTTGACTTAAAACCTTTTAACTAACAGCAGGAGAGGAATAATGAAAACGCTGCTGATCATTGACTCCGGTCTCGGACAGGCTCGTGCCTATATGGCGAAGACCCTGCTGGGCGCGGCGGCACAAAAAGCGCACCTGGATATCATTGATAACCCGGGTGATGCTGAAATGGCGATTGTTCTGGGCGACAAAATCCCCGCGGACAGCGCCCTGAACGGCAAAAAAGTGTGGCTGGGCGATATTAACCGCGCGGTGGCACACCCTGAACTGTTTCTGAGCGAAGCAAAAGGTCATGCGACGGTTTACAGTGCACCCGTTGAGGCCGCGCCGGTCGCAACCGCTGGGCCGAAACGCATTGTTGCGGTAACGGCTTGCCCGACAGGTGTGGCTCACACCTTTATGGCGGCTGAAGCCATTGAAACCGAAGCGAAAAAACGCGGCTGGTGGGTGAAGGTTGAAACTCGCGGCTCTGTTGGCGCGGGTAATGCCATCACGCCGGAAGAGGTGGCCGAAGCCGATCTGGTGATCGTGGCGGCCGATATCGAAGTGGATCTGGCGAAGTTTGCCGGTAAGCCGATGTACCGCACCTCAACCGGCCTGGCGCTGAAGAAAACTGCGCAGGAGTTTGATAAAGCGCTGGCGGAAGCCAAACCTTATCAGGCGACCGGTGCGGCTAAGACGCCTGGCGAAGGTAAGAAAGAGTCTGCGGGTGCCTATCGTCACCTGTTAACCGGGGTTTCCTACATGCTGCCGATGGTGGTGGCGGGCGGCCTGTGTATTGCGCTCTCCTTTGCCTTTGGTATCGAAGCCTTTAAAGAGCAGGGCACGCTGGCGGCAGCGTTGATGCAGATTGGTGGCGGCTCCGCGTTTGCGCTGATGGTGCCGGTGCTGGCGGGCTTTATCGCCTTCTCCATCGCTGACCGTCCGGGTCTGACGCCGGGTCTTATCGGCGGTATGCTGGCCGTGAGCACCGGTTCTGGCTTTATCGGCGGTATTATTGCCGGTTTCCTTGCCGGTTACGTGGCGAAGCTCATCAGCTCTAAGCTGAAGCTGCCGCAGAGTATGGAGGCGCTGAAACCTATCCTGATCATCCCGCTGATTTCCAGCCTGGTGGTCGGTCTGGCGATGATTTACCTGATTGGTAAGCCGGTCGCGGGCATTCTGGAAGGTCTGACCCACTGGCTGCAAACCATGGGGACGGCGAACGCGGTGCTGTTGGGCGCAATCCTCGGCGGTATGATGTGTACCGACATGGGCGGTCCGGTAAACAAAGCGGCATACGCGTTCGGCGTTGGCCTGCTGAGTACCCAGACCTACGCGCCTATGGCGGCGATCATGGCGGCAGGTATGGTGCCTCCGCTGGCGCTTGGCCTGGCGACAATCATTGCCCGTCGTAAGTTCGATAAAGCGCAGCAGGAAGGCGGCAAAGCGGCGCTGGTGCTGGGTCTGTGCTTCATTACCGAAGGCGCAATCCCGTTTGCGGCGCGCGATCCAATGCGTGTTCTGCCATGCTGTATCGTCGGCGGTGCGGTAACGGGAGCTATCTCCATGGCGGTAGGTGCGAAACTGATGGCACCGCACGGCGGTCTGTTCGTCCTGCTGATCCCTGGCGCCATCACGCCGGTGCTGGGCTACCTGCTGGCGATTGTTGCCGGTACGCTGGTGGCAGGTCTGTCTTACGCGGTGCTGAAGCGTCCGGAAGCGGAAGTGGTCGCAAAAGCAGCCTAAAAGAGGTGTCGGGTGGCGGCTTCGCCTTACCCGACCTACAAAAAAGCCGGGTCGCGTTAAGCGCCCGGCTTTTTTTATGCCGCCTGTTCAGCGGTCTGCTGTGCCTTCAGCCAGGCAATCTCTTCTGCCCAGATATCCGGATTGATGGTTTCCAGCACCATTGGAATGCCGTCGAAGCGGGGATCCTGCATGATAAAGCGGAACGCATCGTGGCCGATATTACCTTCGCCCAGGCTGTGGTGACGGTCTACGCGGCTGCCGAACGCGCTTTTCGCATCGTTTAAGTGCATACCGCGAAGATACTTAAAGCCAACAATACGCTCGAACTCCTCGAAGGTATTTTTTGTGGCCTCGGTTGTGCGCAGATCATACCCGGCGGCAAACGCGTGGCAGGTATCAATGCACACGCCCACGCGGGATTTGTCTTCCACGCCGTCGATGATCGCCGCCAGATGCTCAAACTTAAAGCCGAGGTTGCTGCCCTGACCGGCGGTATTCTCAATCACCGCCGTCACGCCCTGGGTTTTATCCAGCGTCATGTTGATGGACTCGGCAATGCGCGCCAGACAGGCGTCTTCGTCGATTTGCATCAGATGGCTACCGGGATGGAAGTTCAGCAGCGTCAGCCCCAGCTGTTCGCAGCGCTGAACCTCATCCAGGAATGCTTCGCGGGATTTTTCCAGCGCCTCAGCAACCGGGTGGCCGAGGTTAATCAGGTAGCTGTCGTGCGGGAGGATCTGCCCAGGCCCATAGCGGTATTTCTCGCAGGCGGCTTTGAAGTCATCAATCACTTCCGCGGTGAGGGGAGCTGCGCGCCACTGCCGCTGGTTTTTGGTGAACAGGGCGAAAGCGGTCGCCTCGATTTCGGCGGCGCGAATGGCGGCATTCGCAAGGCCACCGGCAGCGCTGACGTGCGCTCCAACATATTTCATAAAAAAACTCCTGTTAACCCGAAATGCCTATGATAGCGGGTTAACAGGAGAAGGACGAGATGGTTTATGCCAACAGGCTGTGTACCGCAAGGTTAATCGCACCGCCGCCAACAATCAGCCAGATGAACAGCACCAGCGCCATCAGCAGCGGTTTCGCCCCGGCTTTTTTCAGCGCGCTGACGTGCGTGGTGACGCCCAGCGCCGCCATTGCCATCGCCAGCAGGGCCGTATCCAGCGTGACCAGCATATCCACCATCGCTTTTGGCAGCAGGTGGAAAGAGTTGAAGATAGCGACCACGATGAACAGGATCGCAAACCACGGAATGGTGATTTTGCTTTTCTCGCTGCCGCCTGCAGGAGCCAGCTGTTTAACCCGCGCCGCGAGGAAAATCAGGAACGGGGCCAGCATCATCACGCGCAGCATTTTGGCAATGACCGCCGCGTTTTCCGCTTCCGGGTTAATGGCGTGACCTGCCGCCACCACCTGCGCCACTTCGTGCATGGTTGAGCCGATATAAATGCCGTAGGTTTCCGGGCTAAACCAGTGCGCCACCAGCGGATACATGGCTGGATACAGGAAGATCGCCAGCGTACCGAAGATAACTACCGTCGCAACGGCAACCGTGACTTTACTGGCTTCGGCTTTGACGACGGGTTCTGTTGCCAGTACAGCCGCTGCGCCGCAGATGCTACTACCCGCACCGATCAGCCAGCTGGTCTGTTTGTCCAGTCCAAAGATCTTCTGGCCGATAAAGCACGCCAGTAAAAAGGTGCTCGAAAGGGTCAGGACGTCGATGGCAATCCCGCTGACACCCACATCCGCAATCTGCGAAAAGGTGAGACGGAAGCCATAAAGGATGATCCCGAGACGTAATAAATGCTGCTTGGCGAAAATCACGCCGCCGTCGCAGGATTTCCAGATATGCGGGTAAACGGTGTTCCCGACCACCATGCCGAGCAGAATGGCCAGCGTCAGGGCGCTGAACCCTGCACCGGCAACAGCCGGTATACTGCCACCCCATAAGGCCACGCCGGTAACCACGGCGCTGAGCGCGAGACCCGGCACGAAGTGCCACACTGTACGATGATGTTGTAAGGTGATTTCTGACATAACCTTCTCCTTTGTCTGGCTAAAGGTTACGGCGCTCTGGCTTAAAAATAAAATTGATTATATATTTATAATCAATCTTTATAAGTGGTAAGCAACCATGCACATTACATTGCGTCAGCTGGAAGTTTTTGCCGAGGTGCTGAAAAGCGGCTCGACAACCCAGGCGTCACAAATGCTGGCGCTCTCGCAGTCCGCCGTTAGCGCGGCCTTGACCGATCTTGAAGGGCAACTGGGCGTCCAGCTTTTCGACAGGGTAGGAAAGCGACTGGTGGTGAACGAACATGGCCGCCTGCTGTATCCGCGTGCCCTGGCCTTGCTGGAGCAGGCAACGGAGATCGAACAGCTGTTCCGCGAGGACAACGGCGCTATTCGCGTCTACGCCAGCAGCACGATCGGTAACTACATCCTGCCGGAAGTGATCGCCCGCTACCGCCGGGATTTTCCGACCCTGCCGCTGGAGATGAGCGTCGGCAACAGCCAGGACGTGATTAACGCGGTGATTGATTTCCGCGTGGACATCGGTCTTATCGAAGGGCCGTGCCACAACGTCGATATCATTGCGGAGCCCTGGCTTGAGGATGAGCTGGTGGTGTTTGCTTCCCCGGCCTCTTCTTTACTCCAGGGCGAGGTTACGCTGGAGCGTCTGGCGCAGGCGCAGTGGATCCTGCGAGAGCAGGGCTCCGGCACGCGTGAGATTGTCGATTATCTGCTGCTGTCCCATCTGCCGCAGTTCCAGCTAGGGATGGAGTTAGGTAACTCCGAGGCCATTAAGCATGCCGTACGTCATGGCCTGGGCATTAGCTGTCTTTCCCGACGGGTGATCGCCGAACAGCTGGAAACCGGCTCTCTGGTTGAGATCCCCGTTCCGCTGCCGAAGCTGGTGCGCACGCTGTGGTGCATCCACCATCGTCAGAAACACCTTTCCAGCTCGCTCCAGCGTTTTCTGCGCTACTGCGCTATTTAACGTTTCCCGGTGGCGCTTCGCTTACCGGGGCCAGGTGCGCTTATCACTCCACATTTTTATGCTTTACTTATAATCCTGGCCGAGTCATGAAGCTCTCTTATAACTGAGCATTTCTGCCGGAAGCAACGCAGATCGTCTGCTACAATCGCGCCTCATTTATTGAATGGACAGCATTTTCACATGGTTTCAGAAACTAAAACCACAGAAGCGCCCGCGCTACGTCGCGCACTTAAGGCGCGTCACCTGACGATGATCGCCATTGGCGGCTCCATCGGTACGGGTCTTTTCGTTGCCTCTGGCGCAACAATTTCGGCAGCCGGCCCGGGTGGGGCATTATTCTCTTATATCCTGATTGGCCTGATGGTCTACT
This sequence comes from Enterobacter cloacae complex sp. SYL003, assembly GCF_049236925.1. Taxonomy (NCBI): domain Bacteria; kingdom Pseudomonadati; phylum Pseudomonadota; class Gammaproteobacteria; order Enterobacterales; family Enterobacteriaceae; genus Enterobacter; species Enterobacter cloacae complex sp. SYL003. Next base: position 342,574 of record NZ_JBMKJK010000002.1, read on the forward strand.
TCCTGATGACCAGCCTGGGCGAACTGGCGGCATACATGCCGGTGTCTGGTTCGTTTTCGACCTACGGACAAAAATACGTTGAGGAAGGCTTCGGCTTCGCGCTGGGCTGGAACTACTGGTACAACTGGGCGGTGACCATCGCCGTTGACCTCGTCGCCGCACAGCTGGTGATGACCTGGTGGTTCCCGGACACGCCCGGCTGGATCTGGAGCGCCCTGTTCCTGGCGGTCATCTTCCTGCTGAACTACATCTCCGTGCGCGGTTTCGGCGAAGCGGAATACTGGTTCTCTTTGATTAAAGTGGCAACCGTCATCATCTTTATCGTCGTCGGTGTGGCGATGATCGTTGGTATTTTCAAAGGGGCTGAACCGGCGGGCTGGAGTAACTGGACAATAGGCGATGCGCCGTTTGCCGGGGGCTTCTCGGCGATGATTGGCGTGGCGATGATTGTCGGCTTCTCCTTCCAGGGCACCGAACTGATTGGCATTGCGGCCGGTGAATCCGAAAACCCGGAGAAGACCATCCCGCGCGCGGTGCGTCAGGTGTTCTGGCGTATCCTGCTGTTCTATGTGTTCGCGATCCTGATTATCAGCCTGATCATTCCGTATACCGACCCAAGCCTGCTGCGTAACGATGTGAAAGACATCAGCGTCAGCCCGTTCACCCTGGTCTTCCAGCACGCGGGTCTGCTCTCTGCGGCGGCGGTGATGAACGCGGTGATCCTGACGGCGGTACTGTCTGCGGGTAACTCCGGGATGTACGCCTCTACCCGCATGCTTTACACCCTGGCCTGCGACGGTAAAGCGCCACGTATTTTCTCGAAACTGTCTCGCGGTGGCGTGCCACGCAACGCGCTGTATGCGACCACGGTGATTGCGGGTCTCTGTTTCCTGACCTCCATGTTCGGCAACCAGACGGTCTACCTGTGGCTGCTTAACACCTCTGGTATGACGGGCTTCATTGCCTGGCTGGGCATTGCCATCAGCCACTACCGTTTCCGTCGCGGGTACGTCAAGCAGGGTCATGATCTGAATAACCTGCCGTACCGGTCAGGGTTCTTCCCGCTGGGGCCGATCTTCGCCTTCGTTCTGTGCCTGATCATTACCCTGGGCCAGAACTATGAGGCCTTCCTTGCGGACACCATTGACTGGGGCGCCGTCACGGCCACCTATATTGGCATTCCGCTGTTCCTGATCATCTGGTTTGGCTACAAACTGACGAAAGGAACGCGCTTCGTTCGCTACAGTGAAATGGATTTCCCGGAACGATTTAAACAATAACCGCACTTCCTCTCTTTTAGCCCGCTCAATCGAGCGGGCTTTTTTATGGGCAGATCAGAAGCTGTAAGTCATGCCAACGGTATAGCGACGGCCATCTAGCACGGTGTCATACGTATCGTAGTCAATCTGCTTATCGAGCATGTTATATACACCGGCAGTAACCAGCAGGTTTTTGTTGGCGTTGTAGCGCATACCGACATCCACCTGAGTGTAGGACGGTGTGCCCTGAGACATAGACGTGCGGCTCAGGTACTCAGACGTTTTACCGCGCAGGTTCAGACGGCTCCAGAAGCCGACGTCGGGCGTCGCCTGCCAGTCCAGGGTGGTGTTGAACATGTGTTTTGGCATTTTGTTCAGTGGCTTGCCGGAGAACTGGCCGCTCTTCTGCTCGGATTCCGTATAGGTGTAGTTTGCAGTCCAGTTCACATCGCGCGTGATTTTCCAGCCGAAGGAGGACTCCACACCGCGCATATTGGCTTTGTCCACGTTGACGCGATCGCTGACGAAATCATAGCTATGATCGCCAATCGTACAGGCGGGATCGGCGCTGCTGTTACAGCGGCGAACTTCCGTAATTTTATCCTTGAAGTCGGTATTAAACAGCGTCACACCGGCATTAAGGTTATCGTTGTTATCCCAGAGCAGGGCGAGCTCTTCGCTCAGGCTCTTCTCGGGTTTCAGATCCGGGTTGCCGACGATGATACCGTCAAGACGGCCGCCACCTGTCACCTGGCCCCAGCTGGCAGACGACTGACGCAGATCCGGCGCACGATAGCCAGCAGAAACACCGCCTTTCAACGTCCACTGATCGGCCAGGTGCCATACGCCGTAACCGCGCGGCGTCCAGTTAGTACCGTAGTTTTGGTCTTTGTCCATACGCAGGCCGCCGGTCAACGTAAAGCTTTCCGTCATTGCCCATTCATCTTCGGCAAACAGGGCCCAGCTCCAGCGCGTCAGTTTGTTCAGTCCGTCAGCAGCTTCCAGCTGATTACCCTTGTCGCGCAGTTTCTCATAACGATACTGCCCGCCGAGGGTCAACGTATGATCGCCGAGGAAAATCTGGTTCTGGTTGTTGAAGGTGGTGTTATAGGAGCGCATTTTGCGACCTGGATTATTGGTCTCTTCCTGCTGGATATAGCTGGTGGTATTGAAGTCGTCGTAATACCCGCTGTGCGTTAAGGAGTAGGTCGTGTGCTCATAGCGCGAGTCGCTTTTGGTATTTGGCGTACAGGTTGTTCCCCGGCAGGTTTCAGCCGCTTTCGACATCCCCGGGGTGCTGTTTCTGTCCTGAAGCTCGCGAGCAAAGTCGAGGTCGAAATCGTTCTTCTCGTCCGGCGTGAAGTTCAGCGTAATGCCACCGTTACGCATTTTCTGCTCGTTATAGCCGTTCACGATTTTATCTTCTGCGCGGCGTGACAACAGCCCCGTCACTTTTGCGCCCAGCAGTCCGTCGATCAGGGGACCAGAAGCGTAGGCGTTGGTCTGGAAGATATCGCCGGAATCATTGTTTTCCTGGAAGGTCGCATCGCCATGCAACGAACCGGTCCAGGCTTTAGTGTTCGAGACTTTTTTGGTAATGACGTTAATTACGCCACCCATAGCATCGGAGCCGTAAAGCGAGGACATCGGGCCTCGGATGACCTCGATGCGCTCAATGGACTCCAGCGGCGGCAGCCAGCCTTGTTCAATACCCGAGTTGTCGCTGTTGGGGCGGGTGCTTCGCGTACTGACGCGTTTGCCGTTCACCAGGAACAGGGTGTACTGAGAGGCCATGCCGCGAATACTGATATCACTGCTGCTCCCGCCGCCAGTGACGACAACGCCCGGGACGTCTCTCAGGGCATCGGTAACATCACGGTAGGCTTTATCTTCAATCTGCTGTTTTGAAATCACAGAGATGGAGGCGGGGGCATTCTGGATTTTTTGTTCAAAACCCGTCGCGGTGACGACAACGGTGTCCTGATCGGCTGCGTGAACGAAGGGGGAACATGTGGCAGCGCCAATGGCGACGGCCAGGAGCTTAATGCGCGGTATTGTCATTTGTACATTCCGTATAAAAATGAATAAAACTCCATCGGGATAACCCTGAGAACTGTATGTTTTTGTCTTGTAAGAACTCTTTGAGATGGAGAAGAGCCTGGAATTGTACAAAAGAATGTAGAATTGTAAACACAAATGATAATTGAAATCATTTGTGTTTGAGTGAGGGCGACGGAAAACAGGCTGGATTCAAGCGGATAGGATTATGTAAATGAGGGGAAAGGCCCGACAGGCGAGAGGCTATCGGGCAAACAGCTGTATTTACGCGAACAAATGTGTCGCATGGAAGCGAAGATGATCTTCAATAAAGGACGCCATAAAGTAATAGCTGTGATCGTATCCCGGCTGTATGCGCAGAGTCAGCGGCCAGTCCTTCTGGCGCGCGGCTTCCGCCAGCACCGCAGGCTGTAAGTGCCCGGCGAGGAACTGATCGGCATCACCCTGATCCACCAGCATCGGGATAGCGTCTTCTGGCTGGCTTGCCAGCAACAGCGCACAGCTGTCCCATTCCTGCCATTTCTCTGCATCCTCACCCAGATAGTGCGTGAAGGCTTTTTGCCCCCACGGCACCTGCGTTGGGTTCACAATCGGCGCAAATGCGGACACGCTGGTGTATTTCCCCGGATTTTTCAGCGCCATTATCAGCGCCCCGTGGCCACCCATCGAATGTCCGCTTATCGCGCAGCGCTCGCTGACCGCGAACTGAGAGTGCACCAGGGCAGGGAGTTCATCGCGAATGTAGTCATACATGCGGTAATGGCTCGCCCAGGGTTGTTCCGTGGCGTTGAGATAGAACCCGGCGCCTTTACCCAAATCGTATCCGGCATCGTCGGCCACGTCATCGCCACGCGGGCTGGTATCTGGCATCACCAGCGCAATGCCCAGTTCGGCGGCAATACGCTGGGCGCCCGCTTTGGTGGTGAAATTTTCGTCGTTGCAGGTCAGGCCTGAAAGCCAGTACAGCACCGGTGGATTGTCCGCAGGGGGCAGGAAAATGCTGAACGTCATAGCACAGTTCAGCGTGGTGGAGTCGTGCCGCCAGCGCTGCTGTCGACCTTCAAAACAACGATGCTCTTCGAGCAGTTCCATGCAGGGCTCCTTATCCGAAAGACTATTCATAAAATGTATAATACAGAGTTTTCATTGACATGTGAGCAACTTTCACTTTCGCAGGACGGCGAGATGTTGCATCATAAATTTACTTTTCTTTAACAATTGGAGCGATCATGGCGCTGCGTATCGCGCTCAGCGGATTTGTGGTTCTGGTCGTGGCGATGGGGATAGGGCGCTTCGCCTTCACGCCTCAGGTGCCGCTGATGATTGCCGCCGGGCAACTCACGCTCACCAGCGCGGGGCTGGTGGCGGCAATGAACTACCTGGGCTATCTGGTGGGGGCATGGGATGCTATGCGCGCTCATCGCTTCGTTGAAACGCGTCTCTGGCTTGGCATCACTGGCGCGGTGGCGCTGACGCTGCTCTCTGCGGCGGCAGATAATGCTGTCGTTCACGGTCTGCTGCGCTTTGTGATCGGCTGCATGAGCGGCTGGTCGATGGTGCTGATTGCCGCCTGGACCAACGAGCGGCTGGGGCAGCTGGGCAAGCCGGGGCTTAGTGCAGCCGTCTTTGCCGGACCCGGGGCCGGCATCGCCCTGAGTGGCCTGCTGGCGGTCTATATTCAGGCGAGATCCCTGTCTGCCGGCGCGGCATGGCAAATCTACGGCGTACTGGCGCTGGTGCTGATTGTGCTGGTGGCGCGCTACCTGCCGCGGTCCGGGCAGCTCCATCGGCCCGGTACCGCGCCTGAACCGCTGCTGCTGACCGCAGATCTCAAGCGTCTGGTCTGGAGCTACAGCCTGGCAGGGTTCGGCTATATCCTCCCGGCGACCTTTTTATCGCAAATGGCGGCGGTGCGTTTCCCCGGCAGCCTGTTTGCCCAGTTTGTCTGGCCGATATTTGGCGCCGCCTCGGTGGTGGGAATTGCGCTCAGCATTGCCCTGCGGCATACATCAAGCGCTAACCGCAGGCTGGCGATTGTTCTGTGGTTACAGGGGATTGGCGTGCTGGCGGCCTGGCTGCTGCCGGGCATAGGCGGCTTGCTGACGGGTGGGCTGCTGGTGGGCGGCGGGTTCCTCTGCGCCGTGCAGCTCTCTCTTTTGTACGGTCGCGAGCTGGCGCCAGATCATACGCGTTATATGGCGGGACTGCTCACCACCGGGTATGCCATTGGTCAGCTGATTGGTCCGGTCACGTCGGCACTCTCGACCTGGCTCACGCACCGGCTGGAACCTGCGCTGGGGCTGGCGGGGATCGCGCTGTTCGCTGGCGGAGCGTTAGTCTGGAACCGTCAGGCTGAAAGGCAACAGCAATTGCAATAATTATCGACGTGAATACTGGATTATGTGCGTCGCCTCACGCACAATGAGCGCACACTTTTGCCACAACGAGGGCAAAAGACGCCACACCTGCAGGAGAAAAGAATGTCATCACTCAGTAAAGAAGCAGCCCTTGTCCATGAAGCGCTGGTTGCGCGCGGTCTTGAAACGCCACTGCGCCCGCCCGTGCAGGAGCTGGACAATGTTACCCGCAAGAGTCTGATCGCCGGCCATATGACGGAGATCATGCAACTGCTGAATCTCGATCTGAGCGACGACAGCCTGATGGAGACGCCGCACCGCATCGCGAAAATGTACGTCGACGAAATTTTCTCCGGCCTGGATTACGCGAACTTCCCGAAAATCACCGTCATTGAAAACAAGATGAAGGTCGATGAGATGGTGACGGTACGCGATATCACGCTGACCAGCACCTGCGAGCATCACTTTGTGACCATCGATGGTAAAGCGACGGTGGCCTATATTCCAAAAGATACGGTCATTGGCCTGTCCAAGATCAACCGCATCGTGCAGTTCTTTGCCCAGCGTCCTCAGGTGCAGGAGCGTCTGACGCAGCAGATCCTGACCGCACTGCAAACCCTGTTGGGGACTAACAACGTGGCGGTGTCTATCGACGCGGTTCACTACTGCGTGAAAGCGCGTGGCGTGCGTGATGCAACCAGCGCGACTACCACCACCTCGCTGGGCGGCCTGTTCAAATCGAGCCAGAACACCCGCCAGGAGTTTCTGCGCGCCGTGCGCCACCACAACTAATCAGACAGGGCAGGGACCATGGAGCGAAACGTCACGCTCGATTTTGTTCGCGGCGTCGCCATTCTCGGTATCCTGCTGCTGAATATCAGCGCCTTCGGTCTGCCGAAGGCCGCCTATCTGAACCCTGCATGGTATGGCGACATCACGCGCAGCGACGCCTGGACGTGGGCAATCCTTGATCTCTTCGCACAGGTTAAATTTCTGACCCTCTTTGCGCTTCTGTTTGGCGCGGGACTTCAGCTTCTCCTCAAACGCGGTACGCGCTGGATCCAGTCGCGTTTAACGCTGCTGGTTATCCTCGGTTTTATTCACGGGCTGCTTTTCTGGGACGGCGATATTCTACTCGCGTATGGTCTGGTGGGCCTGATTTGCTGGCGGCTGATCCGCGACGCGCCCGGTGTAAAAAGCCTCTTTAATACTGGCGTGATGCTCTATGTCATGGGACTGACCGTGTTATTGCTGCTTGGCATGATTGCCGATGCTTCCACCAGTCGTTCGTGGATCCCGGATGCGGCCAATCTGCAATATGAGCAGTTCTGGAAGCTGAAAGGCGGCATGGAAGCGATCGGCAACCGGGCCGATATGCTCGGCGATAACCTGCTGGCGCTGGGGGCGCAATACGGCTGGCAGCTGGCGGGGATGATGCTGATGGGCGCAGCCCTGATGCGCACCGGCTGGCTGAAAGGAGAATTTAGCCTGCGACACTATCGTCTCACAGGCGCTGGCCTGGTACTGCTCGGCGTGATGATTAACCTTCCGGCGGTGATCTTACAGTGGCATCTTCAGTGGGATTACCGCTGGTGCGCCTTCCTGTTGCAGGTGCCGCGAGAGCTGAGCGCGCCGTTCCAGACCATTGGCTATGCGGCGCTGATCTATGGCTTCTGGCCCCGGCTTTCTCGCCTGTGGATCGTCAGTGCGGTGGCCTGCGTTGGACGGATGGCGTTAAGCAATTACATCCTGCAAACGCTGATATGCACCACGCTTTTCTACCGATTCGGCCTGTTTATGAAATTCGACCGCCTGACGCTGCTGGCGTTTGTTATTCCGGTCTGGATTGTTAACGTGGTGTTTTCAGTTATCTGGCTGCGTTTTTTCCGCCAGGGCCCGCTGGAGTGGGTATGGCGACGGTTAACCGCCCTTGCGTCGGGCGTGTCATTGCGTAATACATCCAGATAACGATCTGGATCACAATCATTAACAAAACGGATGTAAGCGTTTTCATCTGTGTGAGCTTCTTCACGTAGTCTCCTCTCTCTCGCTGCCAGAATAGCCACCTTGCTAAACACAGGGGGTGTCTGTGAGTTGCTGCAATCCTTTTAAGGGTGGTGAATATGATCACCATTCGTGACGTCGCCCGCCAGGCGGGTGTTTCTGTTGCTACTGTCTCCCGCGTGCTGAACAACAGTACACTGGTCAGCCCTGAAACGCGTGAAACCGTAATGAAAGCCGTGACCCAGCTGGGGTACCGGCCAAACGCCAATGATCAGGCGCTGGCGACGCAGGTCAGCGATACCATTGGTGTCGTGGTGATGGATGTGTCGGACGCCTTCTTCGGCGCGCTGGTCAAAGCGGTGGACGTCGTTGCCCAGCAGCACCAGAAATATGTGCTGATTGGCAACAGCTATCACGAGGCTGAAAAAGAGCGTTATGCCATTGAGGTACTGATCCGCCAGCGCTGTAACGCCCTGATCGTGCACTCAAAAGCCCTGAGCGATGAAGAGCTGGCCGGGTTTATGGAGCAGATCCCCGGTATGGTGCTGGTCAACCGTATCGTCCCCGGTTATGCGCACCGCTGTGTCGGTCTGGATAACATCAGCGGCGCGATGATGGCGACGCGGATGCTCATCAGCAACGGCCATCAGCGCATTGGTTATCTGGCTTCAAACCACGGTATTGAAGACGACATGATGCGCCGCGAGGGCTGGCAAAACGCCCTGAAAGAACAGGGCATTGCGCCGCTGGAGAGCTGGGTTGGTACCGGTTCGCCGGACATGCAGGGCGGTGAAGCGGCAATGGTTGAACTGCTGGGGCGTAACCTTCAGCTGACCGCCGTGTTTGCCTATAACGACAGCATGGCGGCAGGTGCGCTTACCGCGCTGAAAGATAATGGCATTGCGGTGCCGCAGCATTTATCGCTGATCGGTTTTGATGATATTCCGATTGCCCGTTACACCGATCCGCAGCTGACAACGGTGCGTTACCCCATTGCGTCGATGGCGAAACTGGCGACAGAGCTGGCGTTACAGGGGGCGGCAGGGCTGTTAGATCCTGACGCAACGCATTGTTTTATGCCGACTTTAGTACGCCGCCATTCGGTCGCTATCCGACAAACTGTGGCTCCGATCACTAACTGATAACATCACGTGATGTAACCGTTTTCAATCTGTGAGTAAATTCACAGTATCTTAACAAGCCGCTGTCTATGATGTCAGCGTTTTAGGGGCTGAAACACAATGTAACGGTGATTATTCACTTTTACCGTTACCAGAATGCCTCAAACAACGAATAAAACGCATTTCTGGAGCGTTACCGAACACGGAAGCTGGACATTTTATAAGTGAACTTCGGCGATCAGTAACGTTTTATTAACATCTGCCCGCCGACCGTTTTTCACAAGAACTACCCTGCATAAAAAAAACCGGAGATACCATGAATAAGAAGGTGTTGACTCTGTCTGCTGTCATGGCAAGCATGCTTTTTGGCGCAGCAGCACACGCAGCGGATACCCGTATTGGCGTGACTATCTATAAATACGACGACAACTTCATGTCCGTTGTGCGTAAAGCAATTGAAAAAGATGCTAAATCAGCGCCAGACGTGCAGCTGCTGATGAATGACTCCCAGAATGACCAGTCTAAACAGAACGATCAGATTGACGTTCTTCTGGCAAAAGGCGTGAAAGCGCTGGCTATTAACCTGGTTGACCCGGCTGCGGCAGGTACGGTGATCGAGAAAGCACGCGGCCAGAACGTGCCGATTGTCTTCTTCAACAAAGAGCCTTCCCGTAAAGCGCTGGACAGCTACGATAAAGCCTATTACGTGGGTACTGACTCCAAAGAGTCCGGGATTATCCAGGGCGATCTTATTGCGAAACACTGGGCGGCGAACCCAAACTGGGATATGAACAAAGATGGTCAGATTCAGTTCGTTCTGCTGAAAGGCGAACCGGGCCATCCGGATGCTGAAGCACGTACCACCTACGTTATTAAAGAGCTGAACGACAAGGGCCTGAAAACCCAGCAGCTGGCGTTAGACACCGCAATGTGGGACACCGCTCAGGCGAAAGATAAGATGGATGCGTGGCTCTCTGGCCCGAACGCCAACAAAATTGAAGTGGTCATCGCCAACAACGATGCAATGGCAATGGGTGCAGTTGAAGCGCTGAAAGCACACAACAAATCCGCCATTCCTGTATTCGGTGTGGATGCTCTGCCAGAAGCGCTGGCGCTGGTGAAATCTGGCGCAATGGCCGGTACCGTGCTGAACGATGCTAACAACCAGGCGAAAGCCACCTTCGATCTGGCGAAAAACCTCGCTGATGGTAAAGGCGCTGCTGACGGCACCAGCTGGAAAATTGAAAACAAAATCGTTCGCGTTCCTTACGTGGGCGTAGACCAGTCCAACCTGGCTGAGTTTATCGGTAAATAAGTTAACTGAATTGTCTTCACTGGGCGCAATTCGTTGCGCCCTTTTATAACGCGATATGCGAGGCCAACAAGGTATAATTATGGTCAGCACAACTACTCAGTCGTCCGGTGAATACTTGTTGGAAATGACCGGTGTTAACAAGTCATTCCCCGGTGTTAAGGCGCTCGATAATGTTAATTTAAAAGTTCGTCCTCACTCTATTCATGCGTTAATGGGTGAAAACGGTGCGGGTAAATCAACATTATTAAAATGCCTTTTTGGGATCTATCAAAAAGATTCTGGCAGCATTCTTTTTCAGGGAAAAGAGATCGACTTCCATTCAGCGAAAGAAGCGCTGGAGAACGGTATCTCGATGGTACACCAGGAATTAAACCTGGTTCTGCAACGTTCAGTTATGGATAATATGTGGTTGGGCCGCTATCCAACCAAAGGTGTCTTTGTCGATCAGGATAAAATGTATCGCGACACCAAAGCCATTTTCGATGAGCTGGATATTGATATTGACCCGCGCGCACGCGTCGGGACATTATCCGTTTCCCAGATGCAGATGATCGAAATTGCCAAAGCGTTCTCCTATGATGCGAAAATCGTGATCATGGATGAACCGACATCGTCATTAACGGAAAAAGAGGTTAACCACCTTTTTACCATCATCCGTAAGCTGAAAGATCGCGGCTGCGGCATTGTCTATATCTCACATAAAATGGAAGAGATCTTCCAGCTGTGCGATGAAATTACCATCCTGCGCGATGGCCAGTGGATTGCCACCCAGCCGCTGGAAGGGCTGGACATGGACAAGATCATCGCCATGATGGTTGGCCGTTCATTGAACCAGCGCTTCCCGGATAAAGAAAACAAGCCGGGCGAAGTGATTCTGGAGGTGCGTAACCTGACCTCACTGCGTCAGCCGTCCATCCGCGATGTCTCTTTCGATTTGCACAAGGGCGAGATCCTTGGTATCGCAGGGCTGGTGGGCGCTAAGCGCACCGATATCGTGGAAACCCTGTTTGGTATCCGTGAGAAAGCCGAGGGCACCATTACCCTGCACGGTAAGAAAATCAACAACCACAACGCCAATGAAGCCATTAATAATGGTTTTGCGCTGGTGACGGAAGAGCGGCGTTCCACCGGTATTTACGCTTATCTTGATATTAACTTTAACTCGTTAATTTCTAATATTCGCAATTACAAAAACAAGGTCGGGTTGCTGGATAATTCCCGCATGAAGAGCGATACCCAGTGGGTGATTGACTCCATGCGCGTGAAAACGCCGGGCCACCGCACGCAAATTGGCTCACTCTCGGGAGGGAACCAGCAGAAAGTCATTATTGGTCGCTGGCTGTTAACCCAGCCTGAAATACTGATGCTGGATGAACCTACGCGCGGTATCGACGTGGGTGCAAAATTCGAGATTTACCAGCTGATCGCAGAGCTGGCGAAAAAAGATAAAGGGATCATTATTATTTCTTCCGAAATGCCGGAATTGTTAGGGATCACAGACCGTATTCTGGTTATGAGCAATGGTCTCGTTGCCGGTATTGTTGAAACCAAAACGACAACGCAAAATGAAATTTTGCGTCTTGCGTCTTTGCACCTTTAAGATCAGGGGCTCCTCATGAGTGCGTTAAATAAAAAAAGTTTTCTCACTTATCTGAAAGAAGGCGGTATTTACGTTGTTCTTTTAGTCTTGCTGGCGATAATTATTTTCCAGGACCCAACGTTCTTAAGTCTGCTGAACTTAAGTAATATTCTGACCCAGTCTTCCGTACGTATTATCATCGCACTGGGCGTGGCAGGGCTCATCGTTACCCAGGGGACAGACCTTTCGGCAGGGCGCCAGGTGGGTCTGGCGGCGGTTATTGCGGCAACCCTGTTGCAGTCGATGGAAAACGCCAACAAGGTGTTCCCGGAGATGGCGACCATGCCGATTTTCGTGGTGATCCTGATCGTATGCGCCATCGGCGCGGTAATTGGCCTGATTAACGGCATCATCATTGCTTACCTGAACGTGACGCCATTCATCACCACGCTTGGCACGATGATCATCGTTTATGGTATCAACTCCCTGTACTACGATTTCGTCGGCGCGTCTCCAATCTCTGGCTTCGAAAGCGGCTTCTCGACCTTCACGCAGGGGTTTGTTGCGCTGGGCAGCTTCCGTCTCTCCTATATCACCTTCTATGCGCTGATTGCGGTGGCGTTCGTCTGGATCCTGTGGAACAAAACCCGCTTCGGTAAAAACATCTTTGCTATCGGGGGTAACCCGGAAGCGGCGAAAGTCTCCGGCGTCAACGTGGCTCTGAACCTGCTGATGATTTATGCCCTGTCCGGTGTGTTCTACGCCTTCGGCGGGATGCTGGAAGCAGGCCGTATCGGCTCTGCCACCAACAACCTCGGCTTTATGTACGAACTGGATGCGATTGCGGCCTGCGTGGTCGGCGGCGTCTCCTTCAGCGGCGGCGTGGGTACCGTGCTGGGCGTGGTGACCGGTGTGATCATCTTCACCGTGATCAACTACGGCCTGACCTACATCGGCGTGAACCCGTACTGGCAGTACATCATCAAGGGCGCGATCATTATCTTCGCGGTTGCCCTGGATTCACTGAAGTACGCGCGTAAGAAATAAGTTCTTCAGAATGGAAAGGCCCGCTCACGTAGCGGGCCTTTTTTTGCCCGGTGGCGCGACGCTTACCGGGCCTACAAAATCGCGATCGTAGGTCGGGTAAGGCGAAGCCGCCACCCGACATCAGTTATTACTTCTTCTGCATTTCCAGCAGCTGCTCCGGCGTCACCGCCGGATAACCTTGCGCATTTTCAGGCACTTCGTGCATCGTTGGGATCGGCACCAGCGGGCCTAAAAAGCGCGGTTCACGCTTGAACAGGTACAGGTCAGCCAGCGCGCCAAAACGGGCGCCAAACTCACGTACGCGTACGCTCAGCATATCTTTTGGCGACGGCACGGCGTAGCACTGGGCCTGGATCCCCATATGCAGGGCGATAAATAGCGCCCGCTCGCAGTGGAAACGCTGGGTGATAATGATGAAATCGTTGGTGTCGAACACCTTGCGGGTACGCACGATGGAATCAAGCGTGCGGAATCCGGCGTAGTCGAGCACGATATCGGCCGGGTCGACGCCTGCGGCAATCAAATCTTTGCGCATCGTCACCGGCTCGTTATAGCTTTGCAGGGCGTTATCGCCGCTTAACAGCAGATAGTTCACCTTGCCGCTGTTATAGGCGTTCAGTGCGCCCTGAATACGATACCGGTAATACTGATTGATGACGCCGGTGCGGTAATACTTGGCGGTGCCAAGCACCACGCCAACCTGGCGGTAGGGGAGGTCCTGTAGGTCATCAAAAATGTAGGGAGCTGTTTTCCAGCTCATCCAGCGGTCGAGACCCAGCACGATCAACAGCAGTATGCCGACCAGGACAGACAGGCTGTAAAACACGCGCTTTAACATGCAGATGGCTCGTACCGATGATGAAATTTCCCTCAGGCTACTGTACCCGCCTGGTTAGCGCAAGAAACAGCGATTCAACTGAGGGGTTTTTCGTCAGACTGGCGGGCAAATCTGCCCGCCGAACAGATTATGCCAGCAGCACGCGGTCGATGGTTGAACAGCCCAGCGCTTTCAGCGTGGCTGCGGTCGCGTCCCACTGGATCAGCGGTGCATCGGCCTTTTCAGCGAGGATCGCGCGCTGAATATCCGGGTAGTCATACCCGTTCAGGCTGAGCAGGTTCAGGGCGCCCTGGAGCGGAGGCAGCGTCGGGTTAAACGCGGCGTTCTCTGCATAGCTGCCGGTGAAGATGCGGCCGTCGCGGCACTGAAGGGCGACGCCGCTTGGTGATTTGCTGTATGGCGTGTGGCTTTTATTGGCGGCGGCAATGGCCGCTTCGCTGAGCGCATCCCCTGATAGCGCGTAACCGTGGTCCTGCTCGTCCATCAGCAGGGTTTTGATCTCAAGATCTTTAGGGCCAAAAGCATCCGGCAGGTAATCACCCAGCGTATGCGGCGCGCGTCCCGGCAGGTTGATACGCAGTTCAAGACCGCTGTTCAGCTCATTCATAAACTGGCGGCAGTGGCCGCAAGGGGTATAGTTGACGGTGATGGCGCGCAGGGCCTTTTCGCCGCGCAGCCAGGCGTGACTGATGGCACTCTGCTCCGCATGAACGGTTTGCTGCATGGTCGCACCGAGAAATTCCATGTTCCCGCCGAAGTACCAGGTCCCGCTCACGCCGCGCGCAATTGCGCCTACGTTAAAATGGGAAAGGTCAGCGCGGGCGCAAGCAGCCGCCAGCGGAAGCAGGGCGAAAGCCAGCGCGTCTTCGTCCAGCCCCGTTGCCTGTTTAAGCGTCGTGACCTGATCTGCCGTCAGCAGGGCGGGGAAATGCGCATCCGCCAGAACCGGAGCCAGGGCTGATTGCAAATTCTCTGCAAGCTGAGAGAAAGCAGCTTGAAAACGTGGATGCATGACGTTGCCTCATCAAGGTTAATGGATCGGTAGTGTACGGAGCCGTACGGCCTTTATATGTGATCCAAATCTCATTATGTATGCAACTTATGAAATGAAAATGAAATTTGCGCGACGCATCGCAAATTTTAGCCCATTACTGCCAGAATAATCGGGAAGATAAACGGCGCAAGCAGGGAGGTTATAATCCCGCAGATCACCAGCGCCAGCGAGCTGAATGCCCCTTCCTGATAATCCAGCTCCGCGCAGCGTGCGGTGCCCAGCGCGTGCGAGGCGGTACCCATCGCCAGACCGCGCGCCGCTTTGGTCCGGATTTTCATGATATTCAGCAGCGTATGACCAAACACCGCGCCCAGGATACCGACGAAAATCACGCACACGGCGCTGATGGCCGGAATGCCGCCGATGCTGCCGCCCACGGCCATGGCAATCGGCGTAGTAACGGATTTAGGCAGGATAGAGGCGGCGATCTGCGGCGATGCGCCCATCAATAAGGCCACCGAGGTACCAGTGATCATCGCAACAAGGCTACCCACAAAGCAGATGGTAATGATGGATTTCCAGCGCGCGCGGATCTGATGCAGTTGCTCATATAAAGGAAACGCCAGCGCCACCACGGCAGGCTGCAACAAATCGTTGAGGATCTTGCTCCCGGCGAAGTAACGTTCATAAGAAATGCCGGTGAGCAGCAGAAAAGGAATAATCACCACCATGGCGACCAGCAGCGGGTTGAGCAACGGCATTTTGAAACGAACCGCAAGCTTACGCGCAGCAAAGAACACCACCAGAGTTAACGGCAGGGACCACCAGATATTCGCCATCATTTTTTTGTTTTCTCCCCGATGACCTTACGTTCGCCATGCACAATGTGTGAGCTCCAGCTGACGACCAGGAAAACTACCAGCGTACTGATGGCGCAGGAGACCACTATCGGGCCGAACTGCGCCTTAAGCACATCGTAATACTGCATAACCCCAACGCCGATAGGCACAAAAAGCAGGGCCATATAGCGAATGAGAACGAAGCACCCCGGGTTGACCCATTTCGCGGGCAGCACCTGTAATGCCAGCAGCACAAACAGGATCAACATGCCGATAATGCTGCCGGGGATGGTAATAGGCAGCAGCGACGCGATAAAAATGCCGGCGTACAGGCAGGCATAAATCAGGACGAAGGCGCGAAGGTATTGCCAGATAGTATTCAGTGATTTGCTCATGGTGAAAGTCCTTGCTGAGACGTATTCATCATACAATTAAACCTGAAAATGTGCCACGGATCACATCATGAATTTTGGGCATACCAGACATTCCAGAATGGAACGCCGGGCTTTCAACATACATAGAGAGCAGCTACTATAGCGCGTCTTTTTTCACAGGTACTCAGAATGCGTGTTTTACTGGCCCCGATGGAAGGCGTGCTCGACTCTCTCGTGCGCGAGCTGCTTACCGAGGTGAACGATTACGATCTCTGCGTGACGGAGTTTTTGCGCGTGGTCGATATGTTGCTGCCAGAAAAATCATTTTATCGTCTCTGTCCGGAACTGCATCGTCAGAGCCGCACCCCCTCCGGTACGCTGGTGCGCGTCCAGCTGCTCGGCCAGTATCCTGAGTGGCTGGCGGAAAACGCCGCCCGCGCGGTAGCGCTTGGCTCGTACGGTGTCGATCTTAACTGCGGCTGTCCGTCAAAGCTGGTCAACGGCAGCGGCGGCGGGGCGACGTTACTCAAAGATCCGGAATTGATTTATCGCGGCGCAAAGGCCATGCGTGAGGCGGTGCCATCGCATCTACCGGTGACGGTCAAAGTGCGTCTGGGATGGGACAGCGGCGACAGGCAGTTTGAAATTGCCGACGCGGTGCAGCAGGCAGGCGCCACCGAGCTGGTGGTGCACGGGCGAACCAAAGAGGATGGTTATAAAGCCGAGCGCATTAACTGGCAGGCGATTGGCGAGATCCGCAAACGGCTTACTATTCCGGTGATTGCTAACGGCGAAATCTGGGATTATGAGAGCGCGCAGGCCTGCCTCAAAGAGACCGGCTGTAATGCCGTGATGATTGGCCGCGGTGCGCTGAACGTGCCGAACCTCAGCCGGGTGGTGAAATACAATGAGCCGCGGATGCCGTGGGCGGACGTGGTGAAACTCCTGCAAAAATACACGCGGCTGGAAAAGCAGGGCGATACCGGGTTGTATCATGTCGCGCGCATTAAGCAGTGGCTGAGTTATTTACGGAAAGAGTACGACGACGCGCTGGGATTATTTCAGGAGATCCGTACGCTACAGACGTCGGCGGATATTGCCCGTGTGATCCAGTCGAAGCACTGAGTGAAGTGTGAATACGTTTGCCCGGCGCGGAGCCGGGCAAACGTATCAGAAAATCATTTTGAATACGCCGGTTACCACCAGCAGCCCTATCAGAAATATAATCAAAATAGCCCACAATAATATTTTCATTCGCCTCTCCTGCGTATGTCTGTCGTCAGTAAGTGTAGCAGTCAATTCATAATTGGTATGAATAGGTGAAATTAAATCATTCGCTTGGGGAATAAATTTCCGGATATGAAAATGTATAACAATATGCGGATTGCCACGCGTTACTAAAAAACGGAACGTCAGTAAGCGTAAGTTGCGCCTTTATTTTTTTTGAGTTTATGGCGTAATGAAACGTTCTCTTACTTTATCTCTGAGTGCTCCCCTTATTTTTATGCTGTCCGCCTGCGCGCCGGAACATGCCACGGTCTCTCCAGTGAAAACGCAAGCCGCCGCCGCTGCTGTAAATACCCAACTAAGTCATGCCGACTGGCCAAAAAACGAATGGTGGAAAGATTTTAATGACCCTCAGCTTAACGCGCTGATTGCTAAAGCGCTGGCGGATGCACCGGATATGCAAATTGCCCGGCAGCGCATCACCCTGGCAGAAGCACAGGCGAAAGCCGCTGTCGCTGCTGATGGTCCACAAATGGATTTTTCCGCAGATGTGGAACGGCAAAAGATGTCGGCAGAGGGGCTGATGGGGCCATTCGCCCTGACTGACCCGGCGGCGGGGACAACCGGACCCTGGTACACCAACGGCACCTTTGGTCTGACGGCCGGATGGGATCTGGATTTATGGGGTAAAAACCGCGCCCAAATTGAGGCCCGCATCGGTAAAGTGAATGCGCAAAAAGCGGAGCTGGAGCAGACCCGACAGCTGCTCGCCAGCAGCGTCGCGCGGCTGTACTGGGACTGGCAGACCGAGGCCGCGGTGGGTGACGTGCTCGCGCAGATCAAACGGGAGCAGGAAAATATCATCGGTGCCGATCGTGAGCTTTATCAGCACGGCATTACCTCCTCGGTGGAAGGCGTTGAAACAGATATCAATGCCAGCAAAACCGATGAACAGCTCGCTGACGTGCACGGCAAAATGAAGGCCATTGAGGCGCGTCTGAATGCATTGACCAATACCCCTTCAGTCACGCTCGCCCGGCATGCCTTACCTGACGCAGAGGCGTCGCTGCCGTCAACGCTCGGTTATGAGCTGCTGGCTCGCCGCCCGGATTTGCAGGAGGCGCACTGGTATATCGAAGCGTCCATGAGCGAAGTGGATGCCGCCAGAGCCGCGTTCTACCCTGACATCAATTTGATGGCGTTCTTGCAGCAGGATGCGTTGCACCTTAGCGACCTGTTCCGCTCATCTGCCCAGCAAATGGGCGTATCCGCGGGGCTGACGCTGCCAATTTTTGACAGTGGTCGGTTGAATGCGAACCTGGATATCGCCCAGGCGCAAAACAACCTCTCCGTGGCGAACTACAACAAGGCCGTAGTGGACGCCGTAAACCAGGTTGCCCGGACGGCCAGCGAAGTGGAAACCCTGACCGCCAAAAATCAGCACCAGCAGCAGATCGAAAAAGATGCGGCGCGCGTCGTTGCGCTGGCACAGGCGCGCTTCAGCGCGGGGATCATTGCCGGCTCCCGGGTGAGTGAAGCAAAAATTCCGGCGCTCAAAGAGCGTATTGCCGGGTTGATGCTGAAAGGTCAGTACGTGGATGCTACGCTCCAGCTCACCTCCGCGCTGGGTGGCGGATATCATCACAGCTAAAATCGCGCATTATCTATACTTACCTCTTTGCAGATTTTCAGGAGGTGAGTATGACGCGAGTCGCAATTGTTACCGCATCGGATTCAGGAATTGGCAAAACGACGGCCCTGATGCTGGCCGAACGCGGGTTTGATATCGGGGTGACCTGGCATTCAGATGAGGAAGGGGCGCTGGCAACCTGCCGTGAAATTGAAGCGCGCGGGCAGCGTGCCGAGGCCATCCAGCTCGACTTAAGCAATTTGCCGGAAGGCGCAAAGGCCATTGAAACCCTGATTACGCGTTTCGGGCGGCTGGATGTGCTGGTAAACAATGCCGGGGCGATGAACAAAGCGCCATTTCTGGACCTGTCGTTTGACGACTGGCGGCACATATTTACCGTTGACGTGGACGGCGCGTTTCTCTGCTCGCAAATCGCGGCGCGTCAGATGGTGAAGCAGGGAGAAGGGGGGCGGATCGTGAACATCACCTCGGTGCATGAACATACGCCATTGCCGGACGCCAGCGCCTATACGGCGGCCAAACATGCGCTGGGCGGGTTAACAAAATCGATGGCGCTGGAGCTGGTTAAACATAAGATTCTGGTGAACGCCGTTGCGCCTGGTGCGATCGCCACGCCGATGAATGATATGGACGACAGCGAAGTGAAAGAAGGTTCAATGCCGGAAATCCCGCTGGCACGGCCAGGGCATACCAAAGAAATAGCCAGCCTGGTGGCGTGGCTGTGTGACAGCGACGCCAGCTACACCACCGGGCAGTCGTTTATCGTCGACGGCGGTTTTATGCTGGCGAATCCGCAGTTTAAGCCAGCAGAATAAACATTCCCCTCACCCCAGCCCTCTCCCCAAAGGGGAGAGGGTGTATAGAGTTCCCTCTCCCCTTTGGGGAGAGGGGTAGGGTGAGGGGCAGCAGGCCGCACTCACTCTTCATCCCGCCGCTTTTCACGATGCTTGAGCCACAGCCGTACCCCAATCACCACCGCAACAACCAGGATCAGCCAGGCCCAGTGTTTAAGATGCTGATCGAGATTATGCAGCCACGGGCCTATCATTTCGCCACCCACGTAGCCAAGCGTGGTAAAAATCAGCGCCCAGGCAATCGCCCCGATAATGTTCAGCGGCAGGAAAATTTTCGGCGGTAAGCGGCTCGCGCCAATCAGTATTGGCCCAATGATGCGAAAGCCATACATAAAGCGGGTGCCAATCACAAACATATAGGGATGCCGCTGGATAAGCCGCTGAGCACGACGAATTTTCTTTTGATGCTTAGCAAAACGTTGTAAAAGCGTCGGACCAAAGCGCAGACCCAGAAAGTAGAGCAGCTGGTCGCCAATCATACCGCCCAGTGCGACGGCGGCGACCACCAGCGGGAATTTCAGCAATCCCTGATGTGCGGCCACTCCGCCCAGCAGCGTGATGGTTTCACCCTCTGCCACGCTGCCGATGACCAGCGCGGCGTATCCATATTGTTCAATAAGACCGTTGATATCCATTAAGTAAATGTCGTCTCCCTTACTGTGCCTGCGTTAATCATATACCCCATCCATCAACCACGCGGCAATCAACGGAAATTTCCCACTGTACATAAAATAATCTAAAGCCTGCATTATACTTTAGCTATCGCTGACGGGCCGACAACAAGGGGGCGTTATGAACCATGTCTGGGGACTTTTCTCCCATCCCGATCGTGAAATGCAGGTCATCCGTAACGAGAACGAAACGGTCGCGCATCACTACACCCACCACGTCCTGCTGATGGCAGCGGTGCCGGTGGTCTGCGCGTTTATTGGTACTACGCAAATAGGCTGGAACTTTGGTGATGGCACCGTGGTTCAGCTTTCCTGGTTTACCGGACTGTACCTGGCCATTCTGTTTTATGGCCTGATGCTGGCCGGGGTGGCGGTAATGGGGCGGGTCATCCACTGGATGGCGCGCAACTATCCGCAGCGCCCGTCGCTGGCACACTGTATGGTCTTCGCCGGATACGTCGCGACCCCGCTGTTCTTAAGCGGTATTGTTGCGCTCTATCCACTGGTCTGGCTGTGCGCGCTGATCGGTACGGTTGCCCTCTTTTACACCGGTTATCTGCTGTATGTAGGAGTGCCAACCTTCCTCAACATCAATAAAGAAGAGGGCCTGAGCTTCTCCAGCTCTACGCTTGCCATCGGCGTGCTGGTCCTTGAGGCGCTACTGGCCCTGACAGTTATTCTTTGGGGTTATGGATACCGTCTCTTTTAAGTCCCCTGCATTGCTGGCGTAAATGCCAGCAATGCAGCATCTGGTTATGATTCTCCGCTGGCGACAACGCACGGTGACCGCTATGATGCCGAAGCCAGCCTGTGTTTATCCGTCGACACAGGCGGTGTACGTCATAACGTGCGTGAATCATTATCAGAAGTCTCATCATGCTGAAATTTCGAGTGTCACTCCTTAGTCTTGCGCTACTGTTGGGCGTCTCCGCTACCGCGCCAGCCATCGCCAAAACGCCCGCAGTTGCCACCGCTGCTGCGCAACCCCAGATTGCGTCCGGCAGCGCGATGATCGTTGACCTGAATACCAACAAGGTGATCTACGCCAGTCACCCGGATCTGGTGCGCCCGATCGCTTCCATAACCAAAGTCATGACCGCGATGGTGGTGCTTGATGCACGACTGCCGCTGGACGAAAAGCTAAAAGTGGATATCAGCCACACGCCAGAGATGAAAGGGATCTACTCTCGCGTGCGTCTGAACAGTGAAATCAGCCGTAAAAATATGCTGCTGTTGGCGCTGATGTCCTCAGAGAACCGCGCGGCGGCGAGCCTTGCCCACCATTATCCTGGCGGTTACGACGCGTTTATCCGCGCGATGAATGCCAAAGCCAAAGCGCTGGGGATGAAAAATACCCATTTCGTGGAGCCAACCGGTCTGTCGATCCATAACGTCTCGACGGCGCGTGATTTAACCAAGCTGCTGATCGCCAGTAAGCAATACCCGCTGATTGGTCAGCTCAGCACCACGCGTGAGGAGATGGCGACATTCTCGAACCCGGCGTATACGCTGCCGTTCCGCAACACTAACCATCTGGTGTATCGCGATAACTGGAATATTCAGTTAACCAAGACCGGATTCACCAATGCGGCAGGGCACTGCCTGGTGATGCGCACCGTGTTTAACGGTAAACCAGTGGCGCTGGTGGTGATGGATGCCTTCGGCAAATATACCCACTTTGCGGATGCCAGCCGCCTGCGCACCTGGATTGAAACCGGGAAAGTGCAACCGGTGCCGGCTTCAGCGCTGGCGTATAAAAAGCAGAAAGCGGAACAGATGGCGACGGCGCAGAACGACTGAGTCGCCTGTCTGTGCCGGGTGGCGGCTTCGCCTTACCCGGCCTACGGCCCTAAAGCGGCCCCGATACGTAGGCCCGGTAAGCGGAGCGCCACCGGGCGAAAGCGCCTACTCCGGCAGCGTCCAGTCACCATCGTTGAGTGGACGCTGCATGATCAACGTATCCCGCCAGTCGCCCTTCTTATACCCCACGCTGCGCAGTTGACCGACAACCTCGAAGCCATGTTTTTTATGCAGCCGTAACGATCCCGCATTATTGTTTCCGTCACCGACCACAGCAATCATCTGCCGCCAGGGACCTTGCTCACACCGTGCAATCAGGGCATCCATCAGCGCCGAGCCAAACCCGCGCCCGGTGGTGCTGGCATCCACATAGATGGATTCCTCAAGGGTGTACCGGTAGGCCTGACGTGGACGATAAAACGTGGCGTAGCAGTAGCCGACGACAATGCCGCGATACAGCGCAACCAGCCACGGTAAACCGCTGTCGGTCACACTCTTCATCCGCTGACGCATCTCATCGACGGTGGGGGGAACTTCCTCGAAGGACGCACGGCCATGAAGCACATGCCAGGCGTATATCGCCGAGATGGCATGTGCATCGTCAGGAAGGGCGTCGCGCACCTCGATTTCAGTTTCGGGTAAAATCTCTACAGCCGACATGTTCTGCCCGCTCCTTGTTTGGAAAGCCAGAGAAACGTTTCTCTGGCAACAGGCAGATACTCTAGTACGATTGAGGAGAGCTTAACAATCTCTTAAATTTGGCTATAGGCGTTCATCAGAGGCTTGCGTATTTTGCTTCTCTGTTTCGGCACTCTCTTTCCAGTATTTCTTCCGCGTTGTCTTACCAATGCCGGGGTTCATACTGTTTGTAGGGTCATTTTTGCGATAAAACTGTTTAAGCGTCTCCGGCGCTTTGTACAAATGCCCCACGTTGTGCTCGGCAGGATATTGCGCGCCACGCTCGTGCAGCAACGCCAGCATCTGCTCTTTCAACGCATGCGCATCCACCCCTTTTTTGACGATGTAATCCTGGTGGAAGACATAGCACATGAAGTGGCCGTAATAGAGCTTGTGTACCAGCTTGCTGTCAATCTCCGGCGGCAGATGTTCAAACCACTCGGTATCGTTGCGACGCAGGGCAATATCCAGCGCCAGAATATCCTCTACCTCTTCGGAATGCACAGCCTGATAACGGATAGCCGCACCCGCCGCGGCGAAGCGGTGCAGGAAGGCTTTGCTGCCTTCTTCCGGCGTGCAGGCGAAGAAATCCCCGTCGGCAGTTTTGAAGAACTCGGTGAGCCAGCTCTGCGCTTCGGCAATTCCGTCCCCGGCCATTTTCAGCAGCAGGTGGTGCTCATACTTATCGCGCCAGGTCTTCATCCGCTCCGGTAAATGCGCCGGGAAGGCGTTGCCCAGTTTCTGCATAAAGCGGTCGGTGAAGTGCGGTTTGAACAGCGACACTTTCTCCAGCATCGCGTCGGTGCGGCCCTTCATGGTGAAGAAGAACGGCATTTTGTCGGTGCCGAGCTTGTCGATCATCAGGAAGGTATCTTTGCCGTAGCGCTCAGCGATGTCATAAATGTCCCGGTGCATATACTCGCCCGCCACCGGCAGGTGAGTGAACTCGGCCAGAATATGACGGCGGATCTCCGTCAGCACCTCCGGCTGATTGGTGCCAATGTAAAACACCTGCTGCTTTTTCTCTGCCGGGAAGGTATCGAGGCGCACCGCAAAAACGGCCAGCTTGCCCGCGCAGCCGGAGGATTCAAACAGGCGATCCGGATCGGCGTTATAGCGCGCTGGCGTATCGGCATTGATATCGCGCACGCGGGTGATGTAATCGTGGTCATGCGCGTGACGGCCATCGTGCTGAACGTCTTCGTCCTTCACGCGGTCATCGTCAAGTTTGCTGAGGATCTGCTCTGGCGTTACACCCAGATCGATCCCCAAATGGTTAACCAGCGTCAGCTTGCCGTTTTCATCGATACGGGCAAACAGCGACATCTCTGTGTAGGCCGGGCCGCGCTGCACCAGCGAGCCGCCGGAGTTATTGCAGATCCCGCCGATCACCGAGGCACCAATGCACGAAGAGCCGATCACCGAGTGCGGTTCGCGACCCAGCGGCTTAAGCGCCTTTTCCAGCGAGTAGAGCGTGGTGCCGGGGAAGGCGAGTACCTGTTCACCCTTGTCCAGCAGGTGCAGTTTGTCGAGGCGCAGGGTGCTGATAATCACGATGTCACGATCGTAATCGTTGCCGTTCGGCGTGGAGCCTTCAGTCAGGCCGGTGTTAGCAGCCTGCATTAAAATAATCTTGTCTGCCGCAACGCAGGCGCTGAGCACGCGCCACAGTTCGAGCAACGTACCGGGGAAGACCACCGCCAGCGCGTCGCCCTGGCCGGAGCGAAAGCCCTTACGGTAGCGGGCGGTTTTGGCCGGGTCGGTAAGCAGGTGAGAGTGACCAACCAGGCGCGACAGTTCGTTAATAAAAGTAGTGTTATCGTTAGTTCGAACAGAAGACATCTTCCACTCCTTGTGGTGGGGCAAATTTCTCGCTGTAAAGCATAGCGCGATTAGCCGTTGAGCGGTCGGGTATTCATGAGAAAAATCAGAGAATAACCCTGCAAGGTTTTCAGGCTTTGTGGCACACTGCGCTTTTCGCACGGTCTGGCCGGGTGCTTCCCGCGGTTATTGATGAGAGAGAATAACAACATGAAATGGCTATGTTATGTAGGTGTCGCCGTCAGCCTGGCGCTGCAACCTGCGCTGGCAGAGGATTTGTTTGGTAATCACCCGCTCACGCCTGAAGCCCGCGACACCTTTGTCACGGATTTACTCAAAAAGATGACGGTCGATGAGAAAATCGGCCAGCTGCGCCTGATAAGCGTCGGCCCGGATAACCCGAAAGAAGCCATTCGCGAGATGATCAAAGACGGGCAGGTAGGAGCCATTTTTAACACCGTTACCCGCCAGGATATCCGCAAAATGCAGGATCAGGTGATGGAACTGAGCCGCCTGAAAATTCCGCTGTTCTTCGCCTACGACGTGGTGCACGGCCAGCGTACCGTCTTCCCGATTAGCCTCGGCTTAGCCTCCTCCTTTAACCTCGATGCGGTGAAAACCGTCGGGCGCGTATCGGCATATGAAGCCGCAGACGACGGCCTGAACATGACCTGGGCGCCGATGGTAGACGTCTCCCGCGATCCGCGCTGGGGCCGTGCTTCGGAGGGCTTTGGGGAAGATACTTGGTTAACCGCCACGATGGGCAAAACCATGGTGGAAGCGATGCAGGGCAAAAGTCCGGCAGATCGTTACTCGGTGATGACCAGCGTCAAGCACTTCGCCGCCTATGGCGCGGTGGAAGGCGGCAAAGAGTACAACACCGTGGACATGAGCCCGCAGCGCCTGTTTAACGACTATATGCCGCCGTACAAAGCGGGGCTGGACGCGGGCAGCGGCGCGGTGATGGTGGCATTGAACTCTCTCAACGGCACGCCTGCCACCTCCGATTCGTGGCTGCTGAAAGATGTGCTGCGCGACCAGTGGGGCTTCAAGGGCATCACCGTTTCGGATCACGGGGCGATTAAAGAGCTGATAAAGCACGGCACAGCGTCTGACCCGGAAGATGCGGTACGCGTGGCGCTCAAGTCCGGCATCAACATGAGCATGAGCGACGAATACTACAGCAAATACCTGCCGGGGCTGGTGAAGAGCGGCAAGGTGACGATGGCGGAGCTGGACGATGCCGCTCGCCACGTGCTGAACGTGAAATATGACATGGGGCTGTTTAACGATCCTTACAGCCATCTGGGGCCGAAGGAATCTGATCCGGCGGACACCAATGCTGAAAGCCGCCTGCACCGCAAAGAAGCCCGCGAAGTGGCGCGCGAAAGCCTGGTACTGCTGAAAAACCGTCTCGACACGCTGCCGCTGAAAAAATCCGGCACCATTGCCGTGGTCGGTCCGCTGGCCGACAGCAAGCGTGACGTCATGGGCAGCTGGTCCGCCGCAGGCGTGGCGGATCAGTCCGTTACCGTGCTGACAGGCATTAAGAGCGCCGTGGGTGATAATGCAAAAGTGGTTTACGCCAAAGGCGCAAACGTCACCGACGATAAAGACATCGTGACCTTCCTCAACCAGTACGAGGAAGCGGTGAAGGTGGATCCACGCACGCCGAAAGAGATGATCGACGAAGCGGTTAACGCCGCGAAGCAGTCCGACGTGGTGGTCGCCGTGGTAGGTGAAGCGCAGGGGATGGCGCACGAAGCCTCCAGCCGGACCGACATCACTATCCCACAAAGCCAGCGTGACCTGATCGCGGCCCTGAAAGCCACCGGCAAGCCGCTGGTGCTGGTGCTGATGAACGGGCGTCCGCTGGCGCTGGTGAAAGAAGACCAGCAGGCTGACGCCATTCTGGAAACCTGGTTCGCCGGTACCGAAGGCGGTAACGCCATTGCCGACGTGCTGTTTGGCGATTACAACCCGTCCGGCAAGCTGCCGATGTCCTTCCCGCGCTCCGTCGGGCAGATCCCGGTTTACTACAGCCACCTGAACACCGGTCGTCCGTACAACGCCGACAAGCCGAACAAGTACACGTCCCGTTACTTCGACGAGGCTAACGGCCCGCTCTATCCGTTTGGCTATGGCCTGAGCTACACCACGTTTAAGGTCTCTGACGTGAAAATGTCGGCGCCGACCCTGAAGCGTGACGGCAAAGTGACCGCCAGCGTGGAAGTGACCAACAGCGGCAAACGCGAAGGCGCGACGGTGATCCAGATGTACGTTCAGGATGTCACGGCCTCCATGAGCCGTCCGGTG
Source organism: Enterobacter cloacae complex sp. SYL003 (assembly GCF_049236925.1). NCBI lineage: Bacteria > Pseudomonadati > Pseudomonadota > Gammaproteobacteria > Enterobacterales > Enterobacteriaceae > Enterobacter > Enterobacter cloacae complex sp. SYL003. The sequence continues at coordinate 369,377 of NZ_JBMKJK010000002.1, forward strand.
AAACAGCTGCGCGGCTTCGAGAAGGTCAACCTGAAACCGGGCGAAACCAAAACGGTCAGCTTCCCGATTGACGTAAATGCGCTGAAGTTCTGGAATCAGCAGATGAAATACGATGCCGAGCCTGGCAAATTCAACGTCTTCATCGGCGTGGATTCCGCCCGCGTGAACAAAGCCGAGTTCGAACTCCAATAATCTTACCTTCCTCCCCATCCCCCGCCTGGCGGGGGATGCCTCTCATCTGGTACGAAAAACGGTTAAATTCACTGTTTTAAGCTACGCTTTTCTCTCAAGCCTATGAAAAAGGCCACAAAATAATGAGGAAAGCAGAATGACGATTATTAAGGGGATAACAGGGTCGGCGGTGCTTCTGGTGGCGCTGAGCCTGCCGTTACAGGCCGCAGAGCCGGTTAAGGTGGGTTCCAAAATTGATACCGAGGGCGCGTTGCTCGGCAATATCATTTTGCAGGTGCTCGAAAGCCACGGCGTGAAAACGGTCAATAAAGTGCAGCTTGGCACTACGCCTGTCGTGCGCGGTGCTATCACTTCCGGCGAGCTGGATATCTACCCGGAATACACCGGCAACGGGGCATTCTTCTTCAAGGATGAAAACGATCCGGCCTGGAAAAATGCCAAAGCCGGGTACGAAAAAGTCAAAAAGCTGGACGCGGAAAAAAATAAGCTGGTCTGGCTTACACCGGCACCGGCCAACAACACCTGGACCATCGCGGTGCGCAAAGATATCGCCGAGAAAGGCAAGCTCACCTCGCTTGACGATCTCAGCCGCTACCTAAAAGAGAAGGGCGAGTTTAAGCTCGCGGCCTCGGCAGAGTTTATCGAGCGCGCTGATGCCCTGCCAGCGTTTGAAAAAGCTTATGATTTCAAGCTCGATCAGGCACAGCTACTTTCTCTGGCGGGCGGCGACACGGCGGTGACCATTAAGGCGGCGGCGCAGAAAACCTCCGGCGTCAACGCGGCGATGGCTTACGGCACCGACGGCCCGGTCGCGGCGCTTGGTCTGCAAACCCTGACCGACCCGAAAGGCGTTCAGCCAATTTACGCCCCAACCCCGGTCGTGCGCGAGGCGGTGCTGAAAGCCTACCCGGATATCGACGATTGGCTCAAACCGGTGTTTGAAAAACTGGATGCGAAAACGCTGCAACAGCTGAATGCCAGCATTGCCGTAGAGGGGCTGGATGCCAAAAAAGTGGCTGCCGACTTCCTGAAACAACAAGGGCTTGTGAAGTAACGGGATAAGGCTGTGCCAATAAAATGTCATAACCGCGTCCTGCTGCTGTTGGTCTGTGTGGCCATCGTGGCGGTCGCGTTACCTTTTGTGAATGTCGCGCCAAACCGTCTGGTGTCGGGCGAACCGCGCGCGCTGTGGCAGATCTGGGCATTTACGCCGCTGCTGCTGGGCGCGGCGCTGGCGAGTACCGTAGTCTTAGCCTTCTGGCCGGGGCGAACCGCGCTGTGGCTGACGCTTCTGCTCAGCGAAGCGCTGTTTATCGTACTGTTCTGGAGCGCAGGACAGGCGGCAACGCAGATGGCCTCGGTTGAAAGCCCGCTGGCGCGCACGTCGATTGGCAGCGGCCTGTGGCTGTGGCTGGCACTCTGCCTGCTGGCCTGTAGCGATGCCATTCGCCGCCTGACGCCGATACCTGTGTGGCGCTGGCTGCTGAACGCGCAATTCTGGGTTATTCCCCTGCTGATCCTCTTCAGCGGCGATCTGAATCAACTCTCGCTGTTAAAAGAGTACGTCAACCGCCAGGAGGTGTTTGACAACGCACTGGCGCAACATCTGACGATCCTGTTCGGGACGCTGGTCCCGGCGCTGCTGCTGGGCGTGCCGCTGGGCATGTGGTGCTACCGACATCCCAGCCGCCAGGGTGCCGTCTTTACCGTGCTCAACGTTATTCAGACCATCCCCTCCGTTGCCCTGTTTGGCCTGCTGATTGCCCCCCTCGCCGGTCTGGTTAAATCCTTCCCTGCGTTGGCCGCGGCAGGCATTGCCGGAACCGGGCTGACCCCGGCGCTGATTGCCCTTGTGTTGTATGCGCTGCTGCCACTGGTGCGCGGCGTGGTGGCGGGCTTAAGCCAGGTTCCGCCCGACGTGCTGGAAAGCGCCCATGCGATGGGGATGAGTGCGCGCCAGTGTTTCTGGAAAATACAGCTGCCGCTTGCGCTTCCGCTGCTGGTTCGCAGCCTGCGGGTGGTGACGGTGCAAACCGTGGGGATGGCGGTGATTGCCGCGCTGATCGGGGCGGGCGGCTTTGGGGCGCTGGTGTTCCAGGGGCTGCTCAGCAGCGCGCTGGATCTGGTGTTGCTGGGCGTTGTGCCCACGATTGCGCTGGCGGTCGTGCTGGATGCCTTATTTGCCCTGTGGCTCGCGCTGCTCAGGAGAAGAGCCAATGATTGAATTTCATGATGTGAGTAAAACCTTTGCGGGCCGTCCGGCGGCAAGCCATCTCAATCTGCATTTTGCCGAGGGGGCGTTCTCGGTATTGATCGGGACGTCGGGGTCGGGAAAATCGACGACGCTGAAGATGATCAATCGGCTGGTGGAGCACGACAGCGGGACGATTCGCTTTGCCGGAGAGGAGATCCGCAGCCTGCCGGTGCTGGAGCTGCGGCGGCGTATGGGCTACGCCATTCAGTCCATCGGCCTGTTTCCCCACTGGACGGTGGCGCAGAACATTGCCACCGTGCCACAGCTGGAAAAATGGTCCCGGGGGAAGATCAATGAGCGTGTCGACGAGTTGATGGCGCTGCTGGGCCTGGACGCGTCGCTTCGCGACCGCTACCCGCACCAGCTTTCCGGCGGACAACAGCAGCGGGTCGGGGTGGCGCGCGCGCTGGCCGCTAACCCGCAGGTACTGCTGATGGATGAGCCCTTCGGCGCGCTGGATCCGGTCACCCGCGGCGCACTTCAGGCCGAGATGAGCCGCATCCACCGTATTCTCGGGCGCACCATCGTGCTGGTGACGCATGATATCGACGAAGCACTGCGGCTGGCCGATCGTCTGGTACTGATGGATCACGGCGAAGTCGTCCAGCAGGGTACGCCGCTTGAGCTGTTAACGTCGCCGGCAAACGATTTTGTGCGTGAGTTCTTTGGCCGCAGCGAGCTGGGTGTCAGGCTGCTCTCGCTGCGCACCGTCAGGGACTATCTGCGTCCGCAGGATGCGCAAATCGGTGGTGAACCGCTGCATGACGGGATGAGCCTGCGCGATGCCCTTTCGGCGTTTGTCGCCCGGCAGTGTGAGGTGTTACCCGTTGCGGACGGGCAGGGGACACCATGCGGGACGATCCATTTTCGCGATCTGCTGGCGGGGGAGGTGACGCGTGAAGTGGGTCCGTGATCCGTTACTCTGGCTGACAGGGCTGTTTATCGCCTTACTCTACCTGATGCCGCACAGCGCGGCGCTGTTTAATGTGCTTATTCCCGGGCTGCCGCGCCCGGTGTACCAGCAGGAGAGCTTTGTTAATCTCACCCTGGCGCACTTCTGGCTGGTGGCGGTGTCAAGCGTGATTGCCATCGTGCTGGGCACAGGTGCCGGTATTGCGGTGACGCGGCCTGCGGGCAGGGAGTTCCGTCCGTTGGTGGAGACCATCGCCGCAACGGGGCAGACCTTCCCGCCGGTGGCCGTGCTGGCGATTGCCGTGCCGGCGATCGGTTTTGGGCAGGAGCCTGCCATCATTGCGCTGATCTTGTACGGCGTGTTGCCCATTCTGCAAGGGACGCTGGCGGGCATTGCGGCGGTGCCTGCATCGGTGCTGAGCGTAGCGGAAGGGATGGGAATGAGCGCCTGGCAGCGGCTACTGAAGGTTGAACTGCCGCTGGCCGCACCGGTGATTATTGCCGGTGTGCGGACGTCCGTGATCATCAACATTGGTACGGCAACCATCGCATCGACGGTCGGGGTCAATACGCTGGGGACGCCGATCATTATCGGGTTAAGCGGGTTTAACACGGCCTATATTATTCAGGGGGCGGTTCTGGTTGCGCTGGCGGCGATTGTGGTGGATCGCCTGTTTGAACGCCTGGCCGGATACCTCAGCCAACACCGCCGCGAACAATAAACGAGTAACCTGCAAGCATAACGCCACCGATACCGCTGACGGCCATCAGTGCGAAAAGGGTAATTACGGCCAGTTTCGTTGCCTTCATCATGTGCTCCTGTTGTTAACGGAACAATTATACGGTGAAGCGCAGCTGTTAATGAACCATTAAATGCCGTTACAACGCATTTGGCCCCAGCGAGTAAACGGGATAACCATGTTCGCGCCATTCCGTCAGGAGCTGCTGCTGGGAAGCGGAGGGGACTTCGCCACACCAGACCAGCAGCGTCTGCCCCTCAAACAGTTCCGGCCTGAGCTGTGCCAGGGAGTGTGCAAGCACGTCAACGCGCCAGCCCTGCTGGGTGGCAATCCAGGCTTCGAGCCACAGCCGGGTGGTATCGTGGACGTTCCAGCCGATCACCAGCGCATCTTTGCTGTTTTTATTCCGCGCTGAGGCAAGACAGACGGAAATATAGTTAATGAGCACGCCATCAAGCATGCTGAGCAGTGCCTGTAAGGTGGTTTGCTGACACTGAAGCCGACGCCGTAGGGGGATAAAAAGATGGGTGATCAGGGTTTGCGCGGGGTAGTCTCGACCCTGTTCTTTGATCCAGCCGCGCAGACGCTGCAAATTGCCGGTCTGCAACAGCCTCAGCAGCGTTTCCTGCTGCTCGCGCCAGAGATGCTGCGTATCAGGATCGTCCTGGCTCAGAAGCGACTTCACCTTGCCTACCTGTACGCCATTGTCGATCCAGCTTTTGATCTCGCGGATCCGGTCAATATCCGCATCGTTAAACAGGCGGTGCCCGCCGTCCGTTCTTTGCGGCTTAAGCAATCCATACCGTCGCTGCCACGCCCGTAGCGTAACGGGATTGATATCACACAGGAGTGCCACTTCACCTATCGTGTAAAGCGCCATTTTCGCCCCCAGGCTTGCGCGTCCCCAGCTTAACTGTAGACCCACTTTGCGGAACCAGGAAGATTTGATTCTTTTTTGTACAAATTATACGAAAGACAGGTTATCTCCGGCAAAAGGTGTGATGACGGACACGATTTATCGCTTTTTTGGCACGTTTCAAAGAAAGTTAACCGCCATCAGTGTATGTTACGCGTTTTTAGAATGTGCGGTTTGTGAGTATGTACGAGTTTAATCTGGTGCTGCTGTTGCTTCAGCAGATGTGCGTGTTTCTTGTCATCGCCTGGTTGATGAGCAAAACGCGCCTGTTCATTCCGCTGATGCAGGTCACCGTCCGTCTGCCGCACAAATTCCTCTGCTACGTCGTATTTTCCATATTCTGCATTATGGGGACCTGGTTTGGTCTCCATATTGAAGATTCCATCGCCAATACGCGCGCCATTGGCGCGGTAATGGGCGGGCTGCTCGGAGGCCCGGTCGTGGGCGGTCTGGTGGGGTTAACCGGCGGCCTGCACCGCTATTCGATGGGCGGTATGACGGCACTAAGCTGCATGATCTCCACCATTGTCGAAGGGCTACTCGGTGGTCTCGTCCACAGCTATATGATTAAGCGCGGACGGCCGGATAAAGTGTTCAGTCCCCTTACCGCCGGGGCGATTACCTTCGTGGCGGAAATGGCGCAGATGGCGATCATCCTGCTGATCGCGCGCCCGTTTGACGATGCGTTACATCTGGTCAGCAGCATTGCCGCACCGATGATGGTCACCAATACCGTAGGTGCGGCGCTGTTTATGCGCATTCTGCTCGACAAACGCGCCATGTTCGAAAAATACACCTCGGCATTTTCTGCCACCGCATTAAAAGTTGCGGCGTCGACGGAAGGGATCCTGCGGCAGGGATTCAACGAGGAGAACAGCATGAAGGTGGCGCAGGTGCTGTATAAAGAGCTGGATATCGGGGCCGTGGCGATTACCGATCGCGAAAAGTTGCTGGCGTTTACCGGTACCGGGGACGACCACCATCTTCCAGGTAAGCCGATCTCCTCGGCCTACACTTTGCGCGCTATTGAAACGGGTGAAGTGGTGTATGCCGACGGGAATGAAGTGCCGTACCGCTGTTCCCTGCATCCGCAGTGCAAACTTGGCTCTACGCTGGTCATTCCCCTGCGGGGCGAAAACCAGCGCGTCATGGGCACCATTAAGCTTTACGAAGCCAAAAATCGCCTGTTCAGCTCCATCAACCGCACGCTGGGGGAGGGGATCGCCCAGCTGCTTTCGGCGCAAATCCTGGCGGGGCAGTATGAACGGCAAAAAGCGCTGCTGACGCAGTCAGAAATTAAGCTCTTGCACGCTCAGGTGAATCCGCATTTCCTGTTTAACGCGCTCAACACGCTGAAGGCGGTGATCCGCCGCGACAGCGATCAGGCCGCGCAGCTGGTGCAATTTCTGTCGACATTTTTCCGCAAAAACCTGAAGCGTCCCTCGGAGATCGTCACCCTCGCGGACGAGATTGAGCACGTAAACGCCTATCTGCAAATTGAAAAAGCGCGCTTCCAGTCACGATTACAGGTGTCGTTATCCGTCCCGGATGAGCTGGCGTATCAGCATCTTCCGGCCTTTACCCTGCAACCGATTGTGGAGAACGCCATTAAGCATGGGACGTCGCAGCTGCTGGGAACCGGAGAAATCATGATTTCCGCTTCCCGTTTTAACCACCATCTGGTGCTGGATATTGAAGATAACGCGGGGCTGTATGAAGTCTCCGCGTCAGGCGGTCTGGGCATGAGCCTGGTGGATAAGCGCCTGCGCGCACATTTTGGTGATGACTGCGGTATCACCGTCGCCTGTGAGCCAGACCGCTATACCCGAATTACCTTACGATTGCCGCTGGAGGAGAACGCATGTTAAGAGTGCTGATTGTTGATGATGAGCCGTTAGCACGGGAAAACCTGCGTGTCCTGTTGCAGGAGCAGAGTGATATTGAGGTCGTGGGGGAATGCGCCAATGCCATTGAAGGCATCGGTGCTGTGCATAAACTGCGCCCGGACGTGCTGTTCCTCGATATTCAGATGCCGCGCATCAGCGGTCTGGAGATGGTCGGCATGCTCGACCCGGAGCACCGTCCCTATATCGTCTTTCTGACGGCCTTTGATGAGTACGCGGTAAAGGCGTTTGAAGAGCACGCGTTTGATTATCTGCTGAAACCGATTGAAGAGAAACGCCTTGAAAAGACCCTGACCCGTCTGCGCCAGGAGCGTACCGCGCAGGACGTGACGCTGCTGCCGGAGCATCAGCAGCCCCTGAAGTTTATCCCCTGTACCGGGCACAGCCGGATTTACCTCCTGCAAATGGACGACGTTGCCTTTGTCAGCAGTCGTCTGAGCGGGGTATACGTCACCAGCGCTGAAGGCAACGAAGGCTTTACCGAGCTTACGTTACGCACGCTGGAGAGCCGCACGCCGCTGATCCGCTGTCATCGACAGTATCTGGTGAACATGGCGCACCTGAAGGAGATCCGCCTGGAAGATAACGGCCAGGCCGAACTGGTGCTACGTGCAGGGCAAACCGTGCCCGTCAGTCGTCGCTATCTGAAAAGTTTGAAAGAGGCGATAGGGCTGTAAAACTGGTACACTGCGCGCCATTGCATCATCGACATTCGAAGGCTCTATGCTAAGTAACGATATTCTTCGTAGCCTGCGCTACACCCTGAAAGCGAACAATAATGACATGGTGCGCATTCTTGCGCTCTCCGACATGGAATCCACGTCCGCCGGGTTCGACACCTGGATGACTAAAGAAGATGAAGAGGGTTTTGTTCGCTGCCCGGACATCATTCTGTCGGGCTTCCTGAACGGCCTGATCTACGACAAGCGCGGCAAAGATGAATCTGCGCCTGAGCTGGCGCTTGAGCGTCGGGTGAATAACAACACGGTGCTGAAAAAGCTGCGTATTGCGTTCTCCCTGAAAACTGACGACATTCTGGCGATCATGACCGAGCAGAAATTTCGCGTGTCGATGCCGGAAATCACCGCCATGATGCGCGCGCCGGATCATAAAAATTACCGCGAGTGTGGGGATCAGTTTCTGCGTTATTTCCTGCGTGGGTTGACGCAGCGGGTGCATAACCAGAAGGGGTGATTTTTAGCCGGGTGGCGGCCTCGCCTTACCCGGCTAAAAACTCGTTGGCCCGTGCAAGCGTAGCGCCGCCGGGCAAAAAAAAGCCGGATTCTCATCCGGCTTATTTATTACTTCACCTGCTGACCCGGCTTCGCGCCTTCGTCAGGGCTTAACAGGAAGATGTCTTTTCCGCCCGGGCCTGCGGCCATCACCATCCCTTCAGAGATGCCGAAGCGCATTTTACGCGGCGCCAGGTTTGCCACCATCACGGTCTGACGACCGATCAGCACCTGCGGATCAGGGTACGCGGAACGAATGCCGGAGAAGACGTTACGTTTCTCGCCGCCCAGATCCAGCGTCAGACGCAGCAGTTTGTCAGAACCTTCCACGAACTCCGCGTTTTCGATCAGCGCCACGCGCAGGTCGACTTTGGCGAAATCATCAAAGGTGATGGTCTCCTGTATCGGATCGTCCGCCAGCGGGCCGGTCACCGGCGCGGCAGCCGCTTTCACCTCTTCTTTTGATGCTTCCACCAGCGCGTCAACCTGTTTCATCTCGATGCGGTTATACAGCGCCTTGAAGGTGTTTACCTTGTGGCCGAGCAGCGGCTGCTGGATGGCATCCCAGGTCAGTTCGGTGTTCAGGAATGCTTCCGCGCGGGCTGCCAGCTGCGGCAGAACCGGCTTCAGCCAGGTCATCAGCACGCGGAACATGTTCAGACCCATGGTGCAGATCGCCTGCAAGTCGGCGTCGCGGCCTTCCTGTTTCGCCACCACCCACGGCGCCTGCTCGTCGACATATCGGTTGGCCACGTCTGCCAGCGCCATGATTTCGCGAATGGCTTTACCAAATTCACGACTTTCCCAGGCTTCGCCAACCGCAGCGGCGGCGTCGGTGAAGGTTTTATACAGCTCAGGATCGGCCAGTTCGGCAGAGAGCACGCCGTCAAAGCGTTTAGCGATAAAACCTGCGTTACGGGACGCCAGGTTCACCACCTTGTTGACGATGTCCGCGTTCACGCGCTGCACGAAATCTTCAAGATTCAGGTCGATATCGTCGATGCGGGAAGAGAGCTTCGCGGTGTAGTAGTAGCGCAGGCTATCCGCATCGAAGTGGTTCAGCCAGGTGCTGGCCTTAATAAACGTCCCGCGAGATTTGGACATCTTCGCGCCGTTGACCGTTACGTAGCCGTGTACGAACAGGTTAGTCGGCTTGCGGAAATTGCTGCCTTCAAGCATCGCTGGCCAGAACAGGCTGTGGAAGTAAACGATGTCTTTGCCGATGAAGTGGTACAGCTCGGCGGTGGAATCTTTCTTCCAGTACTCGTCGAAGCTTAGGGTATCGCCGCGCTTGTCACACAGGTTCTTGAAGGAGCCCATGTAGCCGATTGGCGCATCCAGCCAGACGTAGAAATATTTGCCCGGCGCGTTCGGGATTTCGAAGCCGAAGTATGGCGCATCGCGGGAGATATCCCACTGCTGCAGACCGGATTCAAACCACTCCTGCATCTTGTTCGCCACCTGCTCCTGCAGCGCGCCGCTGCGGGTCCACGCCTGCAGCATTTCGCTGAACGACGGAAGGTCGAAGAAGAAGTGCTCGGAGTCACGCATCACCGGCGTGGCGCCGGAAACCACGGATTTCGGCTCGATAAGCTCGGTCGGGCTGTAGGTCGCGCCACACACTTCGCAGTTATCGCCGTACTGGTCCGGAGATTTACATTTCGGACAGGTGCCTTTGACGAAACGGTCCGGCAGGAACATGCCTTTTTCCGGATCGTACAGCTGAGAGATGGTGCGGTTTTTAATGAAACCGTTCTCTTTCAGACGGGTGTAGATCAGCTCTGACAGCTCGCGGTTCTCGTCGCTGTGCGTGGAGTGATAGTTGTCATAGCTGATGTCAAAGCCAGCAAAATCGGTCTGATGCTCCTGACTCATTTCGGCGATCATCTGTTCCGGGGAAATTCCCAGCTGCTGCGCTTTCAGCATGATTGGGGTGCCGTGGGCATCGTCCGCACAGATGAAGTTCACCTCGTGGCCGCGCATTCGCTGGTAACGGACCCAGACATCAGCCTGGATATGCTCCAGCATGTGGCCGAGGTGGATTGAGCCGTTGGCGTACGGCAGGGCGCACGTTACCAGAATTTTTTTCGCGACTTGAGTCATAGTAGGCATTACTTCTTTTAACTGTGAAAAGGGTTTTCGATATTACCAAAAGGGGCATTATTAAGTAAGCACAAACCACGGCCTTTCAGGTAAACTTGTTCATCTAAGGTCTTATTCACAAGAACAAAGGAGTCGGGATGAGTTCTCAATCCCAGGCCAAATCACCGGAAGCCTTACGAGCAATGGTCGCCGGGACGCTGGCTAATTTTCAGCATCCAACCCTGAAGCACAATCTCACGACGCTGAAAGCGCTTCATCATGTCGCATGGCTGGACGATACGCTGCACATTGAGCTGCAGATGCCGTTCGTCTGGACCAGCGCCTTTGATGCCCTGAAAGAGCAAACCAGCTCTGAGCTGCTGCGCATTACTGGCGCAAAAGCAATTGACTGGAAGCTAAGCCACAGCATCGCCACGCTCAAGCGCGTGAAAAATCAGCCGGGCGTTAACGGCGTGAAGAACATCATCGCCGTCAGTTCTGGCAAGGGTGGGGTGGGTAAATCGTCGACCGCCGTGAACCTGGCGCTTGCTCTGGCGGCAGAAGGGGCGAAAGTCGGCATTCTGGATGCTGATATTTATGGCCCGTCCATTCCGAACATGCTGGGTGCTGAAAACCAGCGTCCAACTTCGCCGGACGGTACCCACATGGCGCCGATCGTGGCGCACGGTCTGGCGACCAACTCCATTGGTTACCTGGTCACGGACGATAACGCAATGGTCTGGCGCGGCCCGATGGCCAGCAAAGCGTTGCTGCAAATGTTGCAGGAGACAATGTGGCCTGACCTCGATTATCTGGTGCTGGACATGCCGCCGGGCACCGGTGATATCCAGCTGACGCTGGCGCAGAACATTCCGGTCACCGGCGCCGTCGTGGTCACCACGCCGCAGGATATCGCGCTGATCGACGCCAAAAAAGGCATCGTCATGTTCGAGAAGGTGGAGGTGCCGGTACTCGGCATCGTCGAAAACATGAGCATGCACATTTGCAGCAACTGTGGACACCATGAGCCGATCTTCGGTACCGGCGGTGCGGAGAAGCTGGCGGCGCAATATCACACCCAGCTGCTGGGGCAACTGCCGCTGCATATCACATTGCGTGAAGATCTGGATAGCGGTAAGCCGACGGTGGTCAGCCGTCCTGATAGCGAATTCACGGAAATCTATCGTCAGCTGGCGGGGCGCGTTGCGGCGCAACTGTATTGGCAGGGGGACGTGATCCCGAGTGAGATCGCCTTCCGCGCGGTATAACGCCTCTGCGCGTTAGTGCCGGGTGGCGGCTTCGCCTTACCCGGCCTACCTCGATTTTGTAGGTCAGGTAAGCGTAGCGCCACCTGACTTTACCCAAGCCGATAGTGCATCAAATAATACTCTCCTTCCGGAGAATCCCCCGTCGCCTCAATGTGCCAGCCGTGGCGCTGGTAAAACGCAACCGCCCGCTCATTCTTCACCAGACACTTCAGCGCGCCTGTACTGGTAAACGTCCTCTGTACTTGTTCCAGTAACAAACGGCCAACTCCCAGACGCTGATACTGCGGGTCGACAAACAGATTGTGCAAAAAGTTATCATTTTCCCAGACGGAGGCAAACCCTACCCGGTGACCGTCGTGAATCGCAACCCAGATCTGCTCGTCACGCGTTGCGGCGTCAAAATCCTCAAGCTGCCATTCAGAATTGTCCAGCCATGGCCAGGCCACGCGTCGTGCATGCAGGTACAGCGTGCGCAGAAATGGCCGGTCGTCCTCCTGCCAGGGCCGGATCATCGTATCAGCGGTGATAGAAAATATCTCCGTTATAGGCTTTGTAGATTTTGCCATCAGCATCGCCAATCAGAACGTAATTTTCACCCATGTAGGTCCAGTGCGTACCGGCATCGGGCGCGGGAAGGTTACGTAGCTGGTACTGTTTGATGGTGTACTCTGGCGTCTGATACTGCGCGGGCGCGGTATCGCCAATCTTAAATTTGGTGAAGTCGGCGATGAACTCCTGCTCTTCATAAGCCTTAATGCCGGAAGGCGCGGCGGCCGTTTGCGGGGCTGCGAATGCGGAGCCCGCCAGAGACAGTAATACACCCAGAAGCACCAATTTACGCTTAGCCATTTTTTCTCCAGTGATATCGTTACGGATACGCTTGTCTGCGGGGGACAGTGCGGCAGACAGCCCATTTTAAGTATCAAAACAGGGTGTGTTTGAAAAAAAATGTAACAAAAGTGAACGGTTTTGTGTAGTGCCAGCGGTTGTGAGTATTTTTGATATGAATGCGTGCTGACGGGAATAATTCATTGTAACTATCGTTTTGCTGAATTAATTCTGAAAATACATTGTTGCCGTAATTTTATAAACTGTAGATCGTGCTTTTTTTTGCCACAGGCTTTAAGATTTTCAGGAAGATTATATTTTAATTAATTGCCCGTCACAGATCGGGCAATTCGTGTCTTCACTTTTAGATTACGTTTTAGTATTCCCTTGAAAAGAAACTTATTTCAAGCGTGGGTTAGCGCAGGGCTGCGCCCCGTCGGGCGTTCGCTACGAGCAGGGATGATAAGTATATATAAATGAAAAACACAACAGCATTATCTGTAATATTCTTAGCAATAAGTCAGTTGGCGGGGTGCGTAATTTCTCCCGGCCAAACGTTAAGTTCCGCAGGCAAAATAATAATTGCGCCGGCTGATCTCAATAATAGTTTAGATAAACAAATCGAAATTTATCCACTTACGCCCGGATTAATTGAGAAACTACGTCCCGCAGCAGCTAAATCTCAGGCAAATCCTAATCTTGATGAGCAGGTCAAAAACTGGGAATACCGTATTGGAATCGGTGACATCCTGACGGTCACCGTCTGGGATCACCCGGAGCTGACTACGCCCGCGGGACAGTATCGCAGCGCAAGCGATACGGGAAACTGGGTCAATGCCGATGGCACGCTCTTTTATCCTTACGTAGGTAAACTGCACGTGGCGGGAAAAACGGTTTCCAGAGTGCGCGAGGAGATCACCGCGCGGCTGGATAACGTCATTGAAAGCCCTCAGGTCGACGTCAGCGTTGCCGCTTTCCGTTCGCAAAAAGCCTACGTTACGGGAGAAGTGGCGAAATCTGGCCAGCAGGCCATCACCAACATTCCGCTGACGGTTATGGATGCCGTTAATGCCGCAGGTGGGCTTACTGCTGATGCGGACTGGCGGAACGTGGTGCTGACTCACAACGGTCAGGATTCCCGAATTTCCCTGTATGCCCTGATGCAGCATGGCGATTTAACCCAGAATAAGCTGCTCAACCCTGGCGACATCTTGTTTATTCCCCGCAACGATGCGCTGAAAGTATTCGTGATGGGCGAAGTTGTTAAACAGAGCACGCTGAAGATGGATCGCAGCGGCATGACGTTGGCCGAAGCGCTCGGCAATGCCGGTGGCCTGGACCAGAATATGGCTGATGCGACGGGTATTTTTGTTATCCGCTCGGTACGCGAGTCCGGGAAAATTGCGAATATCTATCAACTGAATGCAAAAGACGCTTCGGCCATGGTGCTGGGCACCGAGTTTCAGCTTGAGCCTTACGACATTGTCTATGTCACCACTGCTCCACTCTCCCGCTGGAATCGCGTAATAACACAGCTTGTTCCGACAATCAGCGGGGTGCATGACCTCACCGAAACGGTTCGTTATATCAGATCGTGGCCGCAATAATGTTCGAATCAATACTCGTGGTATGTACCGGAAATGTCTGCCGTTCTCCGATTGGAGAACGGCTTTTGCGCCAGCACTTGCCCGACAGACACATCACCTCGGCGGGAATACTCGGCCTTGAGGGGTATCCGGCGGATGAGTGCGCCCAGGACGTGGCCTGGCGGCATGGGATCTCCCTCGACGGTCATGTGGCGCGCAGGCTGACACGCAGGCTGATGCAGGGATCCGATCTCATCCTGGTTATGGAGCCGGAACATCTTCGCTTCATTGCAGCCATGGCGCCGGAAAACAGGGGGAAGTCGCTGCTTTTTGGGCAGTGGCTGGAGCCGCAGGATATCCCAGACCCCTATCGTAAAAGCCGTGAAGCGTTTGAATATGTGTTCGGGCTATTGGGTAAAGCCAGCCAGGAATGGGCACGTCGTTTAGGACAGAAAGGAATAAAGCATTAATGTCGTCTTACACAACAGACAGTTATGGTGCAGGGGCACCCGAACAAAATGAAATCGATCTCGTTCGTTTGCTCGGCGAAATGATCGACCACCGCACGATGATATTGTGCGTGACTTTCCTTTTCACTTTATGCGCGGGCCTCTATGCCTGGGTTACGCCACCTGTTTATCAGGCGGATGCTATGGTGCAAATAGAAAGCAAACAGGATAACGGCCTGCTCAAAGGCTTGAGCCAGCTGGGCACCGATATTTCGCCGGATGTTGCCCCTGAAATTTTACTGTTGAAATCTCGCATGATCCTCGGCGAGACCGTCGACAAATTAGATCTGACGTATCAGGCAAAGCAGCGCGTTTTGCCTGTGGTGGGGCGTCTCTGGCAGCGTCTGCAAGGGCGTGGCCAGGGCAACATAACGTTAGGCGAACTCCAGATCCCGCAGGTGGAGGGCAAAGCGCAAGAACTCACGCTGACCGTACAGGAAGCGGGAAGGTATCACCTGACGGGCGAAAACATTGAGGCAGACGGCCAGGTTGGTAAAACGCTGGTTACGCAAGGGATCGTGCTGCGGGTGACCTCGATTGAGGCGACGCCAGGCACACAGTTTTCGCTTAAGTCGTTGACGCGCCTGGAGACGATCAATGCACTGAAGAAGCGTCTGACGGTTGTGGAATCGGAGAAACAGAGCGGTATTGTGACCTTAACCCTGACGGGTGAAGATCCTGACAAAATCGCCCGGGTGCTGAATGCGATTGCTGAAAATTATCTACAGCAAAATATCGCGCGCCAGGAGGCTCAGGATTCGCGTAGTCTGGATTTTTTACAGGAGCAGTTACCGAAAATCAGAGCGGACCTGGATCAGGCTGAAGCGCGGCTGAATGCCTACCGGGCGCAGCGCGACTCTGTGGATCTGTCTTTAGAGGCAAAATCCGTCCTGGATCAGGTTGTGAACGTTGAGAATCAGCTAAATGAGCTGACGTTCCGGGAGGCAGAAATTTCCCAGCTCTTTAAAAAGAGTCACCCTACTTACCGTGCATTGCAAGAAAAAAGACAAACCCTTGTGCGGGAACGGGATCGTCTTAATAACCGTGTGTCCTCTATGCCCTCCACGCAGCAGGAGATTTTACGCCTGAGCCGCGATGTTGAGTCGGGCCGCACGATTTATTTACAGCTTTTGACGCGTCAGCAGGAGCTGAATATTTCCCGCTCCAGCGCTGTCGGGAACGTGAGGATCATTGATGAGGCGGTTACACTCCCGGATCCGATAAAACCGCGAAAAGCGCTAATCATTGCGCTTGGTGCGCTGTTCGGGCTCATCCTTTCAATGGGGACCGTACTGGTACGTCAGGCGTTCAAACGTGGGATCACGCTTTCCGAACAGCTGGAAGCGCAGGGGATGCCGGTTCTGGCGACGTTACCACGTTCACAGTGGCTGTGGAGTAAAACGCATTTGCGCAGAAAAAATCCGTTTTCTCGTCGCTGGACACACAAAACCTCGGATGTACCTTTCCTGCCAGTCGATCGACCTGCTGATATGTTTGTTGAAGCGGTACGCGGGCTGCGAACCAGTCTGCATTTCACTATGATGGAGGCTGAGAATCGCATTGTGATGATTTCTGGCCCCACGCAGGACTGCGGAAAAACGCTGGTGGCGACGAACCTGGCGGCCATTGCCGGGCAGAGCGGTCAGCGTGCGCTGTTTATTGATGCGGATATGCGCCAGGGTTATGTGCATAATATTTTTGGCCTGGAGAACCGCCACGGATTATCCTGCCTGCTGGAGGGGAAGCGCGACTTTGGGGAGGTCATTCAGCATGCTGAAAAAGGGGGAATTGACGTCATCACCTGCGGCCCGGAACCCCTGCGTCCGTTAGAAATGCTGTTAAGCGAACGGTTCATTGACATCATGTCCTGGGTTAACGAGCAATATGACATTGTCATCATCGATACACCCCCAGTTCTTGCCGTCAATGATGCCGCGCTGGTTGCCAGAGCAGTCGGAACAACGCTAATGGTTGCCCGTTACGATAAAACCAGCGTGAAAGAGATTGAGAATACCGTTAAACGTCTACAGCACGTTGGCGTGAAGGTCAGCGGCACAATCCTCAACGATATTGTTAAATCCGCAGCGCTGTTTTACAGCTCGGGGTACAGCCAGTATGACTACGGTTATGCTTCGAGGAAAAAAGGATAGGGGCGTCAGGACGGGAAAATAAACCCTCTCCCGGATGGGAGAGGGAAAAGCATTACTTCGCCATCACTTCCTGCGCGGTACGCTCAACCAGAGACAGCAGGACTTTAACGTCCTCCAGCGTCACGGTTGGGTTCAGCAGGGTCAGCTTCAGGCAGGTGACGCCGTTATGCTCGGTCACCCCGACGTTTGCGCGGCCGGATTCCAGCAGCGCATCGCCAATTTTCTGGTTCAGCAGGGCGATACCGGCGTCATCCATCTGGGTCTGCGGACGGAAGCGGAACAGCACGCTTGCCAGCTGGGGTTGCATAACCAGTTCCAGAGCAGACTGCTCTTTTACGTAAGCCGCAACCTGCTGTGCCAGCGTCACGCCGTGATCGATAATTGCCGCGTATTGCTCCTGACCCAGCGCTTCCAGGCTCATCCACAGTTTCAGCGCGTCGAAACGACGGGTGGTTTGCAGAGATTTGGAAACCAGGTTAGGCACGCCCGCTTCTTCATCGAACTCGGAGTTCAGATAAGCTGCCTGATAGCGCATCAGCTCATAATGACGCGCTTCTTTCAGCAAGAAGGCACCGCAGCTGATGGTCTGGAAGAACTGCTTGTGGAAGTCCAGCGTTACGGAGTCCACAAGTTCAATGCCGTCCAGATAGTGACGATACTGCTCAGACATCAGCAGCGCGCCGCCCCAGGCCGCATCAACGTGTACCCAGATATTCTGTTTCGCAGCCAGCTCAGCAATAGCACGCAGCGGATCGATAGCACCCGCATCCGTCGTGCCGGCCGTGGCCACAATCGCCAGAATCTGTTCGCCGTTCGCGTTGCACTGTTCGATTTTCGCCGCCAGATCGGTGAGATCCATGCGGGAGAATTCATCAGTTTTCACCTGCACCACGGACTGGTAGCCCAGGCCCATCAGCGCCATGTTTTTCTGCACGGAGAAGTGGGCGTTTTCAGAGCACAGCACGCGAATTTTGCGCAGATCGCCCACCAGACCGTCCTGCTGTACCGAGTGGCCCTGACGCGCGAAGAACGCATCACGCGCCAGCATCAGGCCCATCAGGTTACTCTGGGTGCCGCCGCTGGTGAAGACGCCTGCGTCGCCAGCCTGATAACCCACGCGGGTACGCAGCCATTCGATCAGCTTGATCTCAATAATGGTTGCGGACGGGCTTTGATCCCAGGAGTCCATACTCTGGTTGGTGGCGTTAATCAGCACTTCCGCCGCCTGGCTTACGACCAGGCTTGGGCAGTGCAGGTGCGCCACGCACTGCGGGTGATGAACGGACAAACTGTCTTTCAGGAAGAACTCCACGGCGCGTTCAATCGCCGCTTCGTTGCCCAGCCCTTTCGGGTTGAAATCCAGCTTAATACGGTCGCGCAGCTCCGCGACCGTTTTGCCCTGGTACATCTCAGGTTGTTTCAGCCACTGCATCACAGCCTGAGTGCTTTGTTCAATCGCCTGCTGGTAAGCTTCAATGCTCTGGGCAGAGGAGAACAAAATTGGGTTTGAATCAGACATCGTAATCAACAACTCCGGTTACGCCGGGCGAACGCCCGCAGCAAGCAGTGCCTGCTCGAATTTATCCAGGAAGACTTTCAGCTCGTCATCGCTGATCAGCAGTGACGGCAGCAGACGCAGAACGATACCGTTACGGCCGCCACGCTCCAGAATCAGGCCTGCTTCGAAGCACTTCTTCTGGATCAGTGCAGACAGCTCGCCATCGCCCGGGAAGCAACCCATGTGGTCGGCGGCTTCATGTGGCTTAACGATTTCAATACCGATCATCATGCCCAGACCGCGAACGTGGCCGATCACCGGATAGCGTTTCGCCATCTCTTTCAGCTGGCCTTTCAGCCATTCGCCCTGTGCGGCAACTTTGCCCGCGATATTCTGGTCTTTCAGGATCTTCAGCGTCGTCAGACCGGTTGCCATCGCCAGCTGGTTGCCGCGGAAGGTACCGGTGTGGTGACCAGGCGCCCACGCATCGAACTGCTTCTTGATACCGAGCACAGCCAGTGGCAGACCGCCGCCAACTGCTTTGGACATCACGATGATGTCAGGCTCAATGCCTGCGTGTTCGAAGGCAAAGAATTTACCGGTACGGGCAAAGCCAGCCTGAACTTCGTCGAGGATCAGCAGAATGCCGTGTTCCTGAGTCACTTTACGGATGCGCTGCAACCACTCAGCCGGAGCCGGGTTCACGCCGCCTTCGCCCTGAACAGCTTCCAGGATCACCGCGGCAGGTTTACGCACGCCGCTTTCAACGTCGTTGATCAGGTTATCGAAGTAGTAGGTCAGCGCCTTCACGCCCGCTTCACCACCGATACCCAGTGGGCAGCGGTACTCGTGTGGGTAAGGCATGAACTGGACTTCTGGCATCATACCGTCAACCGCTTCTTTCGGAGACAGGTTACCGGTGACGGACAGTGCACCGTGGGTCATGCCGTGGTAACCACCAGAGAAACTGATGATACCGCTGCGACCGGTTACTTTTTTCGCCAGCTTCAGCGCCGCTTCAACGGCGTCAGCCCCGGACGGGCCAGTGAATTGCAGACAGTACTCTTTGCCCTGACCAGGCAACAGAGAGAGGAGGTATTCTGAAAACGCGTCTTTCAACGGCGTAGTCAGATCCAGGGTATGTAACGGCAAGCCGCTGGTAATGACATTTTGGATGCTTTTCAGCACATCAGGATGATTGTGGCCAAGCGCGAGGGTGCCTGCGCCTGCTAAACAGTCAAGGTATTCTTTATTATCTGCATCGGTGATCCACACGCCTTCTGCTTTCGTGATCGCTAAAGGCAGTTTGCGCGGATAACTCCTGACGTTAGATTCAAACTCGGCCTGACGGGCCAGATAGGTTTCGTTGCTTTTGTGGGCATCTACGGTGTCAATACGGACTTTATCCGTCATCATATCACTCCTACAACCGCCGCTTCGTTATGAGCAACGATTGAATAAAAAGTTAAAAAACAGATGGGGCCTGAAAAAAACGCCGCCAATATAGAGCCTTTTGTCACCGGGCTCAATGGTTAATTTGTTTACTGTTTTGTGACACAGGGCACAGGGGAGGGGATAACCTCATTTTCCGGCAAAAATATGCAGTTTATTCTCAATAAAAACAGTGGTTTATATATGGATTGTCAGCATTGTAAAATCAGATGAAAGAGTGTGGCAAATTGTGCGCCTAGCAGGCTAAAAGGAGGCGGAGAGCCTCCTTAGACTGTTTATTTTTGGGTAACGCGTAAAACGCCGTGTTCACGTCCCTTTGTTTTATTCCATGACGCGTCCGTAATACCGTTTTCATCCAGGCTTATCGATATCACAAAACCGTTACCATGGATCTCATAGAAATTCGCATTCAGACGTTTAACGCTGGCTTTTTTGCCGTTCACGGTAGCGCTAAAAAAGCCGTTAGAAAGGGTAGCGTTAACCGTATCCGACGAGAACGAGGCTTCGCGAAGGGGATCGTGAACGGATGCCGTTGGTTCGTGTTGTGCCGCGTTTTCCGCTTTGGTTTTGCTGATATCGCAAGATCCATCGCCAGCGCTAATTTGCGTGCATCCCGAGCGCTCTAACTGAGCACGATAGTGTGCGCTAATGGCGTGTGCAGGCGAAATACACCCAGCAAGTACGGCAGCGCTTAACACTAGCATCATTGATTTTTTCATTTTATCACCTTAAAAACGACACAAATAATAAGAAACGTACATAATGCCGATCCAGACCCCGACCGAAATAAGCAATAGATACAGGGCAGCTGAAATAAAAATGTGTTTGAGCATGTTATTGGCCATCATCATACTTTCCATCAGCGAAGTACTGTCGCCCTGAAAAGCTTCCTCTATTATGAATGTAGTCGAGTTACGTGTTTTTCTTAAAAGCCAATCCCGATGCCTGCGCCCATAGCAAGATCATTATTTGTAGAATCGCTTACGCCAGCTTTAACGATGGTGTTGCTACCAACGTGGAAGGATGCACCCACACTAACAGCTTGCTCGTCTTTAAAGCTACCTACACCAGCAGAGAACATGACAGCCTGTTCTTTCTCTACTTGAGGCATAGAGGCGATAGCTACAGCGCTAGCAGCACCTGAACGGGCTTCTTTCTTATTGCTATCAACTTCATCTTTCAGGCTCTTGAATTGAGAGTTAGTGTTAGCTTGCGCTTGTGCGAACACTTGTTGAGCAGCTTTCAGATCTTTAGCTTGTGCTGTAGTTTGGGTATTGAGTGACTTAACCAGATTGATAGTTTTAGTATCAACTTCTTTCTTAGTGATGGTAGTTGTGATTCCGTTAGAGCCAGCTTTACCTGCATCCCCTTTATCACCTTTAGCGCCAGTGTCGCCCTTATCACCTTTGATGGAATCTCCTTTATCTCCTTTCTCACCCTTAACACCTGGAGCACCATCTTTCCCAGCTATACCTTGTGCGCCTGTATCACCTTTTAAACCTTGCGCACCTGTTGCACCTGCAGCGCCTGTAGCACCCGTTGCCCCGTCTTTACCGTCAACACCATCTTTACCATTAACACCGTCTTTAGGTGGTGTTTGGTTCTCTAAAGCGGTGATCCGTTGATCATGGTTAATCAATACAGAACCTTGTAACGCGCTTTCATCTTGCAATGATTTAATATCGGAACCATTGTTAACAACACCTTGTAAAGCAGTGTCTGCTTTGTTTTTAATGTCATTAATCAAAATATTTTGTTTGTTGTCGGTGGAGGTCTGATCAGCTTTGTTGTCATCTACTTTCTGATTCAAAGTAGAGTTAAATTGTGCATTAGCATTAACACCAGCTTGAGCAGCATCAGCTTTATTTACAGCAGTGTTAGCAGTATCTTGCGCATTATTGATAGCAATGTTTGCCTTCTCAACATCCCCTTGCAGATTATAGATTTGTCCGTCTTGTTGAGTGTTGCTAGCCTTGATGTTATCAAGGTTATATGCGGTGTTGTTAGTCCCTTGAACCTGAATAAAAGTACCTGAATTGGTAACATTATCGTTAAGATTTACATTTACATCAGCAGCTTTAGCTACGTTCATTGTACCAGCAAAAAGAGCACCGATAATAGCGACAGCGATGACGGTTTCACTAACAGGTTTCATTTGAAATGACTCACAGTGTTTGGCAGATAAAATATACGCTAGCGATATTGCTAACGTTTGTTTAAGCAGAGCTGAATGGGTAAGTTTAAGTGTGTCGAATTTTATAGTTGTATTTAATATTTATGTTGGTAACGGAGCGAAACTATAGATATTTCGCGACGAGAAATATTGATTTTGATCATGTTTCTTATTAATGATAAGAATGATGAGAAATTATGCTCTTGCATTGTTTCTTCTTTAAAATCAATTTGTTGTGATACGCTTGCGAGGTGGCTTAATTTAACCTTATGATTTTTATGAAATTTTATTTTAACACTTATGCGGTTTTTATTTAAGAGATGGAAATTAAGGTTTACACGGGGGTTTTCAAATGAAAATCACGACCTTTAAAGCTGAAAGTAAACATTATCGAGTGGGTGTGTTTAAATAAAGGGCAAGATATTCTTCCGTAAGATTTTCAATGTAGACATTAAATAAAGATATTTTTAATGTGAATTCAATGTTAGTTATTTATTCAGTACAAATAATACCGGAAAATGAACAATAGAATTTCTCATTTTTTGTGTAACCTGAACCCGTCTGTACCTTATAAGGCAGTGAGATAAAGTGAAAATGGTTGTCAGCAGGCTCAACCGCGGGTACACTAAATAACAAAGTATTGTTTAAGCTTTTGTTTTATAGATGATTTGACTCGGGGTGCCCTTCCTTGTGAAGGCTGAGAAATACCCGTATTACCTGATCTGGATAATGCCAGCGTAGTCCTGGCAATTATCCAAGGTAAAATCAAAGGCTTATCTGCGATTTTCGAACCGTTTTGTTTAGCCGATCACATCGAGGCTCACGAAATGGGACACCAGACCATACGCTACACCATTAAACGTAACGGGGTTTATTACGTTCGTTTTCGCCTGCCTGATAATAAGTTTTTCCGTAAGTCGTTAGAGACTGACAGCCACACCCAGGCGCAGTTGCTCGTGTCTTTTGCTTCTCCTGTAATTCCACTGGTTCAACGTGGAACCATCCAACCGGATCACTTCGGTAAGCGTCTTTCCGAGTATGGCACTAGCCTGAAGCAGCAGAATGAACATTGGCTGGCGCACCAATTTCTCAGTGAAGAACGTCGCACTCTTCAGCCGATAGTTGTCCAGGAATACCGCGAGCTTGTTGCGCCTTCAGAAGATGAGGAAGAACAAACAGAAGCACAGTCAAAGGATGTGTTAACACTGGCTGGCGCCTGGAATATGTACAAAAAAGAGAAAGCCCAAAACTGGATGAAGGCAATTTCACAGGCCAATGAGCGCTTTATGGAAGTTGTTGAAAACTTGCCTAAGCGTGTAGTGCAGCCTTATCGGTCAATGACTGTTCAGCAACTGATCGAGTGTGATGATGTCCCGCCTGAAGATTTGGTTGTCGCTGAGTCTATCCACAAGCATTTGAAGATTTATAAATCGCTCTTCAAAACCTTCCTGACTGATAATAAAGATATTCTGGAGAAGTCTCCGACAGATGGAGTAGTCGCCGCACCGTCGAAAGCGAGGTTTGGAGCTTACAGTGCAGCGGAAATGAGAAAGTTTGTAGGGTGGGCGCTCAAGCAGCCTGACGGGTGGCAGAAGTGGATCACCTTGCTGTTGGCGTACACGGGAGCCAGAAGAGGGGAGATCGTCAAGCTGGAGAAATCACAAATCAAATTTGATGAAGTTAGCCAGCGGCACTATCTCCTGATCGCTGAAGGAGGACAGGGTAAAACCGAGTACGTTACAAGGCAGGTGCCGATCCATCCCAAACTGATCGAGTGGGGTTTCCTCGATTTTGTAAATCATCAATGGAAAGAGAAGATTTTCTCGCCTGTGTCTGGCAAGAATATGCCGAAGATCGGCAAAATTTTAGCCGATGTCCGCGATCAGCTTGGTATTCCGTACCGTGATGATTATGGACAGCGGCGGCTAGTTCACAGTGTCCGGCACACCATGATTTCAACCTGTTTAGCTGGCTGGGTGGGTAACTTGGCACATCTGCAACAGATGGTCGGTCATGAGAAGAGCGGCTCTGGTATTACCAGACGCTATTTGCACACCTTTCCGTTATGATCAGTTTGTTACGTGATAGATGGTTTGGCTTGGTTGTAACGTCTTGGTATTACCAGGACTAAGGAAAGGGCGGTAGAGTCTGCCGCAAAGTTTCGGCTGGATTGCTGTAAAGTTGATCAGTATGATTGTGTATACCATCGCCAGTTAAGAAATGCTGAGAGATAATATGGATGTTACAGAAGACGCCTTACTACGTTCTGGCTTTACTCAATCTGATGTACAGAAGATAAAAAACAACGTTGAAAGCTATGGCGGCACGTTGGGAGAGGCGATTCAGGATCTAGCTAATCGATTCAGGATAGTTCTTTGGATCTTTTGCGCTTTCACAGCAATGTTTCTTTGGGTAATTATTTCAAATGAAATAGAATATATCATATCAACCGGGATCGGTTTATTCATAGCAATGCTGATTGCTGTTTTTGTTCAACCGCCAGTCCTTTCTTACAAATCCTGGCGGTTCTGGAGAAAATACAGGGGCTAATGATTCGGTGATTCGGTGGAAAGCAGGTCAAAAATAACCTTAGCGTTGATACCGTAGCCTACTATTTTCATAGTTAACTTGGGGCGGCTCATTGTGTTGACTTGACGGTAGTAATCGTGGGGAAGCCAACGGAACAATCGCCAGGCACCTGCTTTTCGCGCTAATCCAACAATGCTGTAGATGTTTGCGCTTAGTGTTAGAGTGTTATAAAAAGCCAGACCAGATTCAGCCTTAAACCCCATAAACTGAGCAATATTAATCACTTTGTCAGCGACCACACCTTCAGAGTTAGATTGTCATTCAGATAAAAATTTATTCACTTCTTTAGTTATACCGTTAGCGCCATCTGCAACTAAGAGTGCACCAGCGAGGACTCCAATAGGGGTCATCGTCGAGATCATGATCATTCCGCCGTAGAAAACCATCCCTGAAAGCACCACATTCACAGCCGAAATCACATACCCGACTATCTTGTTATTTTCCCTGACAAACTCGACCTTTGCATAAAGTTGTGCGGCTCTGGTTCTTAACAGGCGTTCTTGTTCTTGTAGATTATCTCTTTCGGCACGCAGATTTTTGATGCATGCAATGCATTCTTCATCGGTTTTGGCCCGTCGTGCAGTTTCAAATTCTTTCTCTACGACCTGCCTTATCTCTTCGACAAACTTGATACGTGTAAGACCATTTTCCAAATAGAATGCTGACAGCCGGTTTGCTGTTTCGACGAGTTTACGGGCTTCCAGATTCACCATTGTATCTGACCATGTTCTGTTCCAGCCCCTGTCGAGCAGCGCGATATCCATTGAAGACTCCTTCCCAAAATGTGTCTGGTCATTTTACGTGCATCCCGGCTTTTTTGTACCTTAAACCGGTATTCCGTAATAGTGGCAAATAGCATTAGTCAGTAATACCGGGGCTGCACTTCCTGCGATCCTCAGTGTACCTGCATATTCTTATACTCGAGACGGCTTGAGTCTAAGAAAGGGATGGATACTTGTGTCACACAAACTGTCACTCATCCTGTCACTCACGGCTCTAAAGGGCCGCTTTTGCCGTTTACAAGTCTTCCCGCTGGCATTACTATCCTGACCAGGGATTAATGAGGAGCATTAATCGCAAGATTTTGATTTTGTTTTATTTGACTCGGGGTGCCCTTCCTTGTGAAGGCTGAGAAATACCCGTATTACCTGATCTGGATAATGCCAGCGTAGGGAAGTCAGATGCCTACCCGGTCATCGCTTCTTTCCGCACGGCAGGAGCGAAACCATGCAGCCTGACCTGCTCGACTCACACGTTTTACATCAATTCCGAACCCGTTCCCCGCTCACGCACTGTATGACCAACGATGTCGTGCAGACCTTCACCGCCAACGTTCTGCTCGCGCTCGGTGCTTCCCCGGCAATGGTGATCGAAGCCGAGGAAGCGGAACAGTTTGCCGCGCTTGCCGATGCCCTGCTCGTCAACGTTGGCACGCTCACCGCGCCGCGCGCCCAGTCGATGCGTCGGGCTATTGAGAGCGCGGTAGCCGCGGGCACACCCTGGGTTCTGGACCCCGTCGCGGTTGGCGCGCTGGCGTTCCGCACCCGTTTTTGCCAGCAAATATTATCCCTTAAACCTGCGGCCATTCGTGGCAACGCCTCCGAAATCCTCGCCCTTGCCGGAATGAGTGCGGGCGGACGTGGGGTCGATTCCACCGATACGGCAGCGAGCGCGTTGACCGCTGCGCAGGCGCTTGCCCGCCAGACCCACGCCGTTGTAGTCGTCACAGGGGAAGTGGATCACATCACCGACGGCCAGCGAACCCGTACGGTCGCGGGGGGCGACCCGCTGATGACCCGCGTGGTAGGAACTGGCTGTGCGCTCTCGGCGGTCGTCGCCGCCTGCTGCTCGCTGCCTGGCGACAGGCTTGATAACGCGGCGGCAGCCTGCGGCTTTATGAAGCGCGCAGGGTCAGTTGCCCTGACTCAAAGCCGGGGGCCTGGCAGCTTTGTCTCCGCGTTTCTGGACGCGCTTTACGCGCTGGAGGAACAGGTATGACGCGCATTAATGCCCTGACTATAGCGGGAACCGATCCCAGCGGCGGAGCGGGGATCCAGGCAGACCTGAAAACCTTCTCTGCGCTCGGCGCATACGGGTGCTCGGTTATCACCGCGCTGGTTGCGCAAAACACGCGCGGCGTACAGTCGGTGTATCGCATTGACCCGGATTTTGTCGCCGCGCAGCTGGATTCGGTATTCAGCGACGTACGTATCGACACCACCAAGATCGGCATGCTGGCAGAGGCGGACATTGTTGAAGCGGTCGCTGAACGTCTCAAACACTACCAGATAAAAAACGTGGTGCTTGATACCGTGATGCTGGCCAAAAGCGGCGATCCGCTGCTCTCCGCCTCGGCTGTCGACACCCTGCGTAAAAAGCTGCTGCCGCAGGTTGCGCTGATCACGCCAAACCTGCCTGAAGCCGCCGCGCTGCTGGATGCGCCACACGCGCAAAACGAACGTGAGATGAAAGAGCAGGGGAATGCGCTGCTGGCGATGGGGTGTCGCGCGGTGCTGATGAAAGGCGGCCATCTTGATGATGCAGAAAGCCCGGACTGGCTTTTCACCCACGATGGCACGCAACGTTTCACCGCGCCACGTGTCCAGACCAAAAACACCCATGGCACGGGCTGTACGCTCTCGGCGGCGCTGGCGGCGCTGCGTCCTCGTCACGCCACATGGGCGGATACGGTGCAGGAGGCGAAGGTCTGGCTCTCGGGCGCGCTGGCAAAAGCCGATTCTCTGGAAGTGGGTCACGGTATTGGTCCGGTTCACCATTTTCATGCATGGTGGTAAGCCGTATACTGGCATGAAACTCATGCCAGAGAAAAACAGAGATGGAACAAGCGCATACCCGGTTAATTGCTCAACTCAAGGAACGAATTGCCGCACCGGACAACACGCCGCTGTATCTGAAATTTGCCGAAACGGTCAAGAACGCGGTGCGCAGCGGTGTGCTCGCGCACGGTAATATTTTGCCCGGCGAGCGCGATCTGAGCCAGCTGGCCGGAGTGTCGCGTATTACGGTGCGTAAAGCCATGCAGGCGCTGGAAGAGGCTGGCGTCGTTACCCGCGCGCGTGGATACGGGACGCAAATCAACAATATCTTTGAATATTCGCTGAAAGAGGCGCGCGGCTTTTCTCAGCAGGTGGTGCTGCGTGGCAAAACGCCCAACACCCTGTGGGTCAATAAACGCATCGTGAAGTGCCCGGAAGAGATCGCCCGCCATCTTTCCCTTGCGCCGGAAAGCGATGTGTTTTTGCTTAAGCGCATCCGTTACGTGGATGACGATGCGGTATCGATAGAGGAGTCCTGGGTACCGGTAGGATTAATTCCCAACCCGGACGACATTGGCGTCTCGCTTTATGATTACTTCCGCAGCCAGAATATCTTTCCGCAGCGCACCCGTTCCCGCGTCAGCGCCCGGATGCCGGACAGCGAGTTTCAGGCGCATATCAAGATGGACGATAAGATACCGGTGCTGGTGATCAAGCAAGTCGCGCTCGATCAACAGCAGCGGCCAATTGAGTACAGCATCAGCTACTGCCGCAGCGACCTATACGTCTTTGTGTGCGAGGAGTAGGGCCTCGCGCGTGGGGGCGCAGTCTCCACCGCGATGGCTGACTACCCAGGCGGCCACGGCATTGCCAAGCTGTACCGACTCTGGCAGTGACCATCCCGCAGCCAGCCCGGCAAGGGTACCTCCCGCATGGCTGTCACCGGCACCGATGGTATCGACGACGGTAGCAGGAAACGCCGGAACGTGTCCGGAAGCGTCAGCGTCGTACCAGACCGCCCCGTCTTTATCATGGCGTACGATTAGCGCAGCGCCAAACCGTTGCTGCCACTGAGTGCCGAGCTGTTCCACGTTCACGCCAAGCCATTCGGCGGCAAGTTCCGCCTCCTGCCGATTGAGCGAGACAACCGGTTTACGGGCCATAATCCGCGCCATCAGCGGGTCGGGAATATCCGCGATGCGCGGACCGAAATCGATAAAGAGCGTCACATCCTGAAGACGTTCCACCCAGGCCGTCAGCAGCTCGCCGCTGGGCGACGCCAACTGGTAGCCGGACAAATAGATCAGGCTTTTCTCCGGCACGCTCAACCCATCCAGCCAGCGTTGCTGCCACTGATTCTCCACACCGCTAAACGACATGAAGGTCCGTTCACCATCAGGCTCCACCAGCGCCAGGCACCAGCCGTTATCGCCCGTTTCCGCTTCCACGGCGCTGTGCAGATCCTGCTTCGCCATGGCATTACGGATAATATCGGCCCACACGCCGTGGCCAACGGGAAGCGCGTTTTGCGCTGCAATGCCGAGCCGCTTGAGGGCGATGGCGATATTCAGCGCGCAGCCGCCAATATTCACTCCCTGTTGCTTCAGCTCGATATCACACCCGCGCCAGGGCAGGGCGTAGGCGTCGGCAATCACGTCGATGACCGCCGCGCCGAGCACCGTTACGGGGCGCGTAGCGTGAAGGGTTTCGAGACGGCGGGCAAAAGCACTCATACGCCCTCCCTTTGCTCCCGGAAGTGCAGCAGTTTTTCGCAGTAGCGTCCGAAATCAAGCTGGTTTACGGCATCAAGTTCGCTTTTAAGCGCCGGATCAATGGCCTGTACACCGTGCAGCGCGCCACAGATGGCCGTTGCCATCGCGCCGATAGTGTCAGTATCACCGCCCAGGTTGGCGCATAACACCGCGCAGCGGTTCGGATCGGTGCCCGCGAGTTCGACCATCGCAATCGCCGCCGGAACGGACTCCAGTGTGCTCGTGCCCGCGCCAATAAGCTGATAGATCTGCTCGCTGGCGGTCTCCGTACCGTTGGCTTCGCGCACGGTTTTCAGGGCCAGCTCAATACGAGCGGAAAGCGATGCGCTGAAGGTGGTGGTGTTCGCCTCCTGTGCCGCACGGGCAATACCCGGCAGGGCATCGGCGATGTTCTGCCAGCGCTCGCCGTCGATAGCGCGTGAAACCGCCCACGCGATGACCACCGCACCGGCGATGGCGAGATCCGATTTATGGGTCGGGCTGGAGGCTAACGCAACCTGTTCAACAAAATGTGCCAGACGCGTGGCCGGTAGCAGGCATCCCAGCGGGGAGGCGCGCATCGCCGCCCCGTTGGTGACGCCGTTATTTTCCAGCTCGCTCACCGGCTTGCCGTCACGGATGGCGTTCAGGGCAATTTTGGAGGTCGGGCCGAGCACATTCTTATTGAACGCGTCAAAATCCAGCGCCCAGTCCAGAATATGCTTACCGATAACGTCAGGATTAATTTCCCCGTCGCATTCGATAATCGCGTCGGCCAGGCACAGCGCCATCGACGTATCATCCGTAAATTCGGCCTGATTAAAGTAGCAGGCGGCATTATTCTCAGCCGGGCCGGGTAAGAAACGGTCGATCCAGCCGAAGTGCGCTTTCACCCGCTTGCGCGGCCACAGTTCAGACGGCATCCCCATCGCATCCCCTAACGCCTGCCCGTAAAGAGCACCGAGAATACGGTCTTGTTTCATTTAACTTCCCCTCGTGTCAGCGCGGTATCGCCATCAACCACCTCAATTGCGGTGATCTCTTTATCCGATTCGCGGAAAAACAGCATAAACAGCACGGCAATCACTACAATCATGATTGCACCAAACGTCCACATTCCGGCCCAGTTGAAGGTCAGCCCATTCACCGGCTCTTTATAGGCGAACATTTTTTCCATCATCACGCCGCCGAGACGGTAACCCAGCAGGCTACCAAAGCCCTGACAGCACAGCGTGATCAAGCCCTGCGCCGCGTTGCGCATATGCACGGGCGCTTTTTTATCCACGTAGATGTACGCGGTGACGTAATAGAAGTCATAGCTTACGCCGTGCAGCAGAATGCCGAGGAACAGCAGGGCGTAGGTGAAGTATTGTTCGGCACCGCCGTAAACAAAGAAGCCGTAGCGAATGGCGGCGGTGATCAGGCCCAGCAGCAAGACCTTCTTAATACCAAAGCGTTTGGTAAAGAACGGCAGAGCGAGCATGAAGAAGATTTCAGAGAACTGGCCGAGGGTCATCCAGCCGGTGGCGTTTTTCATCCCCACTTCGGTGAGATAGCCGTTGGCAAAGATGTAGTAGAAAGCCAGCGGCATGGCGAACAGGAATGAGCAGAAGAAGAACACCAGGAAGTTTTTATCGCGCAGCAGGATCAGCGCATCCAGCCCCAGCATCACTTTGATATCCAGCTTGCCGGTGCTCTTCGGCGGGGTATTCGGCAGGAAAAGTGCGAAGACGCCGAGCAGAAGGGAGCTGACAGCGGTCATCAGCAGCGGGATATTGGTGTCAGAGATGTCGCTATAGCCCATCATCTGGGGCAGGAAGCCGCACGCCAGGCCGGATGCAATCCAGCCGATGGTGCCCATCACGCGGATGCGCGGGAAATCAGCCTCCACGTCATCGACGTTCGCAAAAGCGATGCTGTTCGTCAGCGCGATGGTCGGCATATAGGTCAGGGAGTAGGCCAGCAACAGCGGGAAGAAGGTGCTGAACTGGGTTTGCTGTGCTGCGAAATACATCAGAATCGCGCCAGCGAACATCAGCACGGCCAGCACTTTCTGGGCGGCGAAGAAACGGTCGGTCAGCGAGCCGACCAGGATAGGAGAGAGGATCGCGGCAATAGCGGTACAGGCATAGGACCAGCCAATTTCCCCAGCAGTAAACCCGCTCTTGCTCAGCCACAGCCACAGCGGCACAAACCACGCGCCCCAGATAAACCATTCAACAAACATCATGAATGACAGTTGGACTTTCGTTTTCATTTTTTAATCCTGCATGTCAGAGGTACGCATGTAACATACCATGTGATAATACCTTTTAAATACCTTTAAGGCGATTGTTTGATCAGTGTAACAAAAATGTTGTACATGAAACGAGCCAGCAGATTGTGCTTAAAAAAGTTGCAAATGGTGGAAAATAGGTTAAGTCGGTACCAGGCTTAGTCTGCCTGCAAAAACGTGGGCTTGGATCACACGCTCCGACATCATGTCGGACATACGGGAGCATCACTATGACTGATATTGCGCAGCTGCTTGGCAAAGACGCCGACAGCCTTTTACAGCATCGTTGTATGACCATTCCAGCCGACCAGCTTTATCTGCCTGGCCATGATTACGTAGACCGCGTCATGGTCGACAACAACCGTCCTCCTGCCGTACTGCGAAACATGCAGACGCTTTATAATACCGGCCGCCTGGGCGGAACCGGGTACCTCTCTATTCTGCCCGTTGACCAGGGCGTTGAACACTCTGCGGGGGCATCGTTTGCCGCGAACCCGCTCTATTTTGATCCGAAAAATATCGTCGAGCTGGCAATTGAGGCAGGCTGTAACTGCGTGGCCTCCACCTACGGCGTGCTGGCCTCCGTGTCGCGTCGCTATGCCCACCGCATTCCGTTCCTCGTTAAGCTGAACCACAACGAAACCCTGAGCTACCCAACCGAATACGACCAGACGCTCTACGCCAGCGTCGAGCAGGCGTTCAATATGGGGGCGGTGGCGGTCGGGGCAACCATCTATTTCGGTTCTGAACAGTCGCGTCGTCAGATAGAAGAGATCTCCGCGGCGTTCGAGCGCGCCCACGAGCTGGGCATGGTAACCGTGCTGTGGGCCTATCTGCGTAACGGCTCGTTCAAAAAAGACGGTGTGGATTACCACGTGTCTGCGGATCTGACCGGTCAGGCAAACCACCTTGCGGCGACCATCGGCGCGGACATCGTGAAGCAGAAAATGGCCGAGAATAACGGCGGCTATAAAGCGGTGAACTTTGGCTATACCGACGACCGCGTCTACAGCAAGCTGACCAGCGACAACCCGATCGATCTGGTGCGCTACCAGCTGGCGAACTGCTATATGGGCCGCGCCGGGCTGATTAACTCCGGCGGTGCGGCAGGCGGTGAAACCGACCTGACCGATGCGGTGCGCACGGCGGTGATTAACAAACGCGCGGGCGGCATGGGGCTGATCCTTGGCCGTAAGGCGTTCAAAAAATCTATGGCCGACGGCGTGAAGCTGATCAACGCGGTTCAGGACGTCTATCTGGACAGTAAGGTCACGATCGCTTAAGTCTTTTCCCCTCACCCTAACCCTCTCCCCAACGGGGAGAGGGGACTGTTCAGTGCATACGGGAAGAGGGCCGCCACCCGGCAACACATCAGCGCAAAAGCTGACAGTCCGGCGGCAACCGGCACTGCAACGCGCCGGGCAAAACTTCGATGCGGAATCGCTCGCCGCTGAGCGGCTCTCCGTCAAGGTTAAAGGTCATGCCGTGGGGGGCGATCACCTCAAACCACGCGGATGTGCCGTCGATGATATTGGGGCTCTCCTCTGGCTGCGTCAGCGTCGTAAACAGCGCAGGCAGCAGCCCGTCGCCGGTAAAAATACGCAGCTGTAATTGACCGTCGTTGATCAATGCTTCCGGGCAAAGCTGCTGACCGCCCCCCGCCTGCCGCCCGTTGCCGATACCAATCACCAGCGCGTCGCCCTGCCAGTGGAAGTTTTCACCTTGGATCTCACAGCTGTCGGGCTTGAGGGTGTCCATGCGCATCAGGCCGTGGATCAAATATGATACGCCGCCCAGCGCGGCCTTCAGTTTTTCCGGCGTTTCGCTGGTAATGCGGGTGCCGAACCCGCCGGTCGCCATATTGATAAAGCAGGTTCTTTCATTCACCTGAGCAATATCGACGGCGGTCGCTTTCCCGAGAATGGCCAGCTGTAGCGCTTTTCCTACATCCTCCGGAATACCGGCGCTGGTGGCAAAATCGTTGGCGGTACCGAGCGGTAAAATCCCCATCGCCGGGCGAGCTGCGGCGTTGAGGTCAATGAGCGCACCGGCGATCTCGTTGATCGTTCCGTCGCCGCCGCCGGAAATGATGGTCTGAACACCTAACCTGATGCCCTCGTCGATGTAGCGCGCCGCATCGCCTTTTTCAAACGTTACTCGCACGTGTATGCATGCTCCGTCTTCACGCAATTCGGTAATCGCCTGGCGCAGCAGATCGTTGCCTGCACTCTTGCCGTTAAGAATTAATAAACTGTCTGGATAGGTTGCCATCCGGGTTGCTCCCTTTTTTAGCTATAGAAAGAGTGTATCCCAGAGAGGGAAAAAGCGGGTAAGAACAGGATGAAAGGCAAAAAATAAGCCCGCGTAAGGGCTTTGAAATCGACTAAAGAACCCCGTAGCGCTTACAGTGCATACTACTGCCGCTCAATTGACTATTGTGGTCAACGTTTGAGGTGTGACATTGGCCTTGCCTCGATTTTGAGCTGCTTACGCCAGACCCGATTATGTAGCGTTAGCGCAATGGAGCGGTAAAAAATCGATGAATTCATCCACATAATGTTCAAAAAGAAACATCCCAGCCCCAGCAAAGAGGTTATTTGCGGTGTGTAGTTCTCAACAGCGCCGAATAAAAGCGAAATCCCCGTCCAGATGAAATAAATGATGCTCATTATGCCTGTCAGCGTAATGACGAAAATATGCAGTTTATATCCAGGTAAAGAACCTCGTGTAGTCAGAAACATCGTGCTCATCACTACCAGACAATACACAATCGCTGCAATGAATACTCCCATCATAACCTTAAATTCGGGTAAGCCGAGCCAGCGAAACAGCAACAACCAGAGGGACACTTGCAGCATGGCGTAGCAAAAAATAGCCAGTAACGTGCTCACTGCCAAAGGAATTCCTGTCATATGGACGCCCACAGGAACGCCGAACCGATCTTTTAACTGTTCTTTTAATGTTTCAAGCTGGTTGGGATCATCGGTCGCCATTTTACTTTTAACCAAAGCACTTAATGCAAGGCTATCTTTAATGTATTTCATCATGGACGGGTCAATAACTTCCTGTAAATGAAAAAGACTGAATTAAACCAAAAATGTATTTACCCGTTTGTGCAACATTCTGTGGATTTCTGATATTTCCTGAGATGGCACTTCCAACGAAGGCAGAAGAATTTGAAATGGTATTCAGCAACTCACGCTGTAAGAGCAACTGCAACGCTTCTGACGGATAACGTTTGGGATACACGCCTGCCTTCATTGCTGCTTTTACACCTGAATTCGAGATGCCGGGATTGCGGATACGAATAATCTCCTCTGTTAATCGCGTACGGTCGGCCCGGCTCATTTTTTGTAATAAGGAGAGCAAACTCTCAGACGATGAACGGTTAAGAAGGCGATATGTTAATGCAGCGCTTTTTAAACCCGCAGCAGCCCCGGCAAGAGAAATCGCATCCAGGGCTGTGTTGGTTGCTGTATACCACTCCTGGGAGTCCATCCACGCAACGTAGTCATCGTGATTCATAGCAATCAACGATAGTCGGCCAAGCCCATTTGCACATTGAATTCCAGTTGCTACACCACCGGCTAAAATCACAGCGGCTATAGCACCGGAAGACCCTGCAGTGAGAGGTATAGCCATACCGGCTCCTGCCGCAAGTACAACAGTAAGAATTGCGGCTCCGCAGGAAATTGCCGTTGAACCAATTTCAGTCGCCAGGGAAGGGGACTGAATCGTAGCCGTTGTTGCGTGAACGGGGTTAACTTGTGAGGCATTTACTTTGGTTATGACTACATGACTAACCGAGCTTTCGTTTGGTGTCGCAATCCTTCTTGATGGCCGTACTAGCCACTGACGTGTACCGTCTGAGTAGATAATCCCGGCCTGGCTAAAATTTCTGCTGCAGTCCAGTTGACCTGCAAGTGCTGTGAAATTTATATCGCCGCCAGAGGCAAGACCAAGACTGCGTGCGAGTTCGTAATCTGGAAGATCCTTTGAAAGTTGTCCTGTGAATGTCACTTCATCTCTCCGTCCGTGTGAAGCATTGATTGTTAATAAATCAAGAGTAAAGGTCCTGTTAACACTTAAAATTAGGAATGTTCCGAATAGTGTTCATCCCTCTCAAATCCATTAAAAATGTGATTAGGATCCTTTGTTCGTTCGACTTGCTTAGATGATACGCCTAATGCTGACACAAACCTTTCCCGGGTCAATGCAACGCCATATTTGTCAGGGGGAAAAATTTCAGGAGTTAACAAAAAAATAAGCCCGCGTAAGGGAGATTACGCAGGCTAAGGAGGTGGTTCCTGGTACAGCTAGCATTTATGGGTTATGTTTTTCAGCGGGGGGATAATACTCGTATTGAACGAAGCGGTATGTGATCCGATTCTAAGAATTATCCCAGCGTGAAAAAATCCCGTTGATTGACTATTTGCCGTGCGGATTTCGGGTATTTTCACCTTCAAAATTGCGCATCAGCAGCGCAAACTCCAGCTCTACTTCTTCAGGAACCGGCAGCCAGACCACATGGCCGTCGCCAGGTGCGACCTCAATCGCCTCACCTTTTTTGTTTTCCAGATGCTCCAGGCGGAAGTTCATGTTGCCCTGCGGTGTCATCAGCTCCAGGCTGTCGCCTTTAGTGAATTTGTTTTTTACGGCGACGGCGGCCAGCGGGCCTTTACGCTCGCCGGTGAAGTCGCCTACAAACTGCTGGCGTTCGGAAATCGAATAGCCATGCTCGTAGTTCTGGTAGTCGTCGTGGGTATGTCGACGCAGGAAACCTTCGGTATAACCGCGATGCGCCAGGCCTTCCAGCGTTTCCAGCAGGCTGGTGTCGAACGGTTTACCGGCGGCGGCATCGTCGATGGCTTTGCGATACACCTGCGCGGTACGAGCGCAGTAGTAATAGGACTTGGTACGGCCTTCGATTTTCAGGGAGTGCACGCCCATCTGGGTTAAACGCTCCACGTGCGCGATGGCGCGCAGATCCTTCGAGTTCATGATGTAGGTGCCGTGCTCGTCTTCGAAGGCGGTCATGTACTCACCCGGACGTTTGGCTTCTTCGATCATAAACACGCTGTCGGTAGGCGCGCCGATACCCAGCGTTGGATCAACGTTGGTGACCGGGATCGGCTCGTGTTTATGCACGATGTTACCGATGTCATCCTCTTTGCCTTCCTGAACGTTATATTCCCAGCGGCAGGCGTTGGTGCAGGTGCCCTGGTTCGGGTCACGCTTGTTGATGTAGCCAGAGAGCAGGCAGCGGCCGGAGTAGGCCATGCACAGCGCGCCGTGAACGAAGATTTCGATCTCCATATCCGGCACCTGGGTGCGGATCTCTTCGATCTCTTCGAGAGACAGCTCGCGAGACAGAATGACGCGGGTCAGCCCCATCTGCTTCCAGAATTTCACCGTTGCCCAGTTGACGGCGTTAGCCTGCACCGAGAGGTGAATGTCCATCTCCGGGAAGTTCTCCCGAACCAGCATGATTAAACCCGGGTCCGACATGATCAGCGCGTCCGGCCCCATCTCCACGACCGGCTTCAGGTCACGAATGAATGTTTTCAGCTTGGCGTTGTGCGGCGCGATGTTCACCACCACGTAGAATTTTTTGCCCAGGGCATGCGCTTCGTTGATGCCGAGCTGAAGATTCTCGTGGTTGAATTCGTTGTTACGCACGCGCAGCGAATAGCGCGGCTGGCCCGCGTAGACGGCGTCGGCACCATAGGCGAAAGCGTAACGCATATTTTGCAGCGTTCCCGCCGGGGAAAGGAGTTCCGGTTTAAACATGTTTGTTCTCGTTCTGATGACAGGTCAGATCCGCGTGCACCAGGTGCAGCGGTAAGGGGAGATCCCCCACTTTAAGGGCGGGCATTGTAGCGCTGCGGGGCGGGGAGGTAAAGCCCGGACCCCTCACCCTAACCCTCTCCCCAGGGGGGAGAGGGGACTAAAACACCCTCTCCCCCCTGGGGAGAGGGCAGGGTGAGGGGAGAATGTTGTCAGGCAATCCTGCACGCATCCGCTTCCCAGCGATACCCCACGCCGTACACCGCGCGAATAAACGACTGGTCGGCGTCCAGCGCCTCCAGCTTGCGGCGCAGGTTTTTGATGTGGCTGTCGATGGTGCGGTCGGTCACCACGCGGTAATCGTCATACAGATGGTTGAGCAGCTGTTCGCGGGAAAACACTTTGCCCGGCTCGTGGGAGAGGGTTTTCAGCAGGCGGAACTCCGCTGGGGTGAGATCCAATAGTTTGCTGCGCCAGCTCGCCTGGAAGCGGCTTTCGTCGACGATCAGCGGGCTTTGTGCATCCAGCACCTGCAATTCACGCTGCGGCTTGCAGCGGCGGAGGATGGTTTTCACGCGAGCGACCACCTCCCGCGGGCTGTAAGGCTTGCAGATGTAATCGTCGGCGCCGATTTCGAGCCCCAGCAGACGGTCGATCTCTTCGATTTTGGCCGTCACCATCACGATGGGCACATCGGAGAAACGACGAATTTCCCGGCACAGGGTCAGGCCGTCAGTACCCGGCAGCATCAGATCCAGCAGGATCAGATCCGGCGGCGTCTGGCGCACGTAGGGCAGCACCTGGTCGCCGTGGCTGATAAGCGTTGGCGCATAGCTCGCGGCACGTAAATAGTCGATCAGCAGTTGCCCAAGTTTAGGCTCGTCTTCCACGATCAAAATACGCGGTGTGTTGTCGTCAATCGGTAACTCGGTCATGCTTCCCTCGATAAATCCCGTTCCAGAGGTAACTCTACTGTAATGCTAACCCCGCCAAAAGGCGAATGGGCGGCGCGGATGGTGCCACCATGCGCCTCCACAATGTTTACGCAAATCGCCAGCCCAAGGCCGGAGCCCCCGCTGGCGCGGTTACGCGAACCTTCGGTGCGATAGAAGCGCTCGAACAGTTTTTCCAGCTGCGCATCCTTCACGCCA
Organism: Enterobacter cloacae complex sp. SYL003; assembly: GCF_049236925.1. Classification (NCBI taxonomy): domain Bacteria; kingdom Pseudomonadati; phylum Pseudomonadota; class Gammaproteobacteria; order Enterobacterales; family Enterobacteriaceae; genus Enterobacter; species Enterobacter cloacae complex sp. SYL003. The sequence continues at coordinate 407,403 of NZ_JBMKJK010000002.1, forward strand.
GGGGCGGAGTCCGCAAAGGTCAGGGCAAAGCGCCCGTTCTCCTGCTTGCCGGAGATATGCAACCCGCCGCCGCCGTCGGTGTAGCGGAGGCTGTTCTCCAGCAGATTATTGAACAGCTGCATCAGGCGATCTCTGTCGCCGAATACCACCGCGCTGTCAGGCAGCGAGAGGTTGATTTTCAGGTCACGGCTGGCGAAGCGTTCGCGGAACGCGCCGGTCACGACTTCAAGGATATTGATCACGTCGATCGGTGCTTTCTGGTAGGCCAGGGCGCCTTCATCGGACATGGAAAGCTGATGCAGATCGTCCACCAGTTTGGTCAGCGTACCGACTTCCGCCTGTAGCGAGGCCACGGATTCGGGGGTGAACTGCCGCAAGCCGTCCTGAATCGCCTCCAGCTCACCGCGCAGCACCGCCAGTGGGGTGCGCAGCTCGTGCGAAATGTCGGCCATAAAGTCGCGGCGCATCTGCTGGTTTTTCTCCAGCGTGCTGGCGAGCTGGTTGAAGTCCTGCGCCAGCTTGCCCAGTTCATCCTGGCTGCGGGTGTCCACGCGGGTCGAGAAATCACCCGCCGCTAGCTTATGCGTGCCTTCCACCAGGCGTTTAACCGGCGCCAGCAGGCCGCGCGCCAGCGGGAAGGTGGCGAGCGCCGCAAGCAGGGTAGAAAGCGCGACAATCAGCCAGCTGGTCTGGCGCTGCTGGCGATCAAAGTTGATGTCGGTGTTGCGCGTCAGCCGCTCGACCGGCGAGGCAATAACCCAGCCCACCGTGGCGCCGTTCGAGGTAATGGCGCGCTTTGTACCGTCCGGCGGTACCGGCGAGCGCGGGCCAACGAGCACGCGCATCTCCTGATCGATCACCCAGAACTGGGTGCGCCAGCCGTGCGGCGGCATGCCCGGCCCCGGGCGGTCGTCGTCATTATCGTGCTCCAGCGAGCGCAGAATTTGAAATATAAAACGATCGTTATTGCGCAGAAAACGCCAGTTACCGTGCAGGCTATACTGTTCCCCCAGCGCGTCGCTTAAGCCCTGTAAGCGCTGTTCGTTACCGTGCTTGATGTAGTCAATAAAGCCGCGCTCAAAGCTGACCCGCACCGCCCAGTGCATGGTAATCAGCAGGACGATACAGGTGGCGAAAATCGCCACAAAAAGCTTACCGGTGATCCCCGGACGCCAGAATTTCATGGTGCACTCCTTTTGCCGCGTCGGATCACGACGTTTTTGGTCGTGTCATTCGGTACTCTGGCAAAGATAAAAGCGGGCAGGGCGATAATTACCGCCATGCTGAGGTAAGTGTATAAAAAGACCTGATGCGCGACGGGGGTGTCGGCGCTGAGATGGTGCTGACCGTACATGCCGAGCAGCAATCCGGCGACCGTGACCCCCACGCTCATAGAGAGCTGCATGATCATCGACAGCAGGCTGTTACCACTGCTCGCCAGTTCGTCCGGCAGATCTTTCAGCGTCAGGGTGTTCATCGACGAGAAGCGCATGGAGTTGATGATCCCCTGGCAGAACAGCACCAGCGGCAGGATGTAGTACCAGCCCAGCAGCGCCACGGTCATAAACAGCAGACTAACCAGCGCCAGCCCGAGCGTGGCGGCCACTAGCACCCGGCGATAGCCAAAGCGGTTTACCACCTGCACCACAATACGCTTCATCCCCATGCTGCCGAGCACCATCGGGATCATCATCAGCCCGGCATGGAACGGCGAGAAGCCCATCCCAATCTGTAAAAATACCGGCGTCATAAACGGCAACATGCCGCTGCCGATGCGTCCGGCAAAGCTGCCGAACAGACCAAGACGGTAGGTGGGATTCTTGAACAGGTTCAGGCTAAACAGCGCGTTAGCGTTGCCTCTGGCATGCCACAGATACCAGAGAATGGCGGTGACACCCAGCGCTACCAGCAGGGCGAGCGACAGGGAGGAGATCCCCAGCCCTTTTTGCCCGTCGAGCGCCAGGGTGAGCGTCGCCATGCCAGCTGCCAGCAGGATGAAGCCAAAGAAATCAAAGCGCCGGGTCTGCATTTTATAGTTCGGCATCAGTGTCAGGGTGGCAATCGCGCCGATAATACCGACTGGCAGGTTGATCAGGAAGATCCAGTGCCAGGAGGCATACTCCACCAGAATACCGCCCAGCGCCGGGCCCAGCAGCGGGCCGACCTGACCGGGCAGGGTGACGAAGGTCATCGCCGCCATATACTGCGCGCGCGGAACAATTTTCATCACCGTTAACCGCCCGACGGGCACCATCATCGCGCCGCCGACGCCCTGTAGCACGCGCGCCATCACCAGCTGGTCGAGAGTATTGGCCTGGGCGCAAAACAGCGAGCCGGTGGTAAACAGCACAATGGCGGTGAAGAAGATGTTCCGTACGCCGACTTTATCCGCCAGCCAGCCGCTGGCGGGCAGCATCACGGCGACCGTCAGCACGTAGGCGACAATCACCATATGCATGTGCAGCGGGCTCTCCCCCAGGCTTTTCGCCATTGAGGGGAGGGCTGTGTTCACGATGGTCGTGTCCAGCGACTGCATAAAGAAGCCGAACGCGACGATCCACAATTGCCAGCGAACGTTACTGGGTAGGTCGGTCATTTACTCGGTCACCGTGGTTCTCTTTTTACGCGAAAAACGCAGCCGCAGGCGGTCAAAGAACAGATAGACTACCGGCGTGGTGTAGAGCGTCAGCAACTGGCTCATCACCAGGCCGCCAACGATCGTGATCCCCAGCGGCTGGCGCAGTTCAGAGCCGTCACCGCCGGATATGACCAGCGGCAGTGCGCCGAACAGCGCGGCCAGCGTAGTCATCATGATCGGGCGAAAACGCAGCAGACAGGCCTGGAATATCGCCTCGTCCGGCGTCAGGTTGCCGTTGCGCTGGGCGTCCAGGGCAAAGTCGACCATCATTATCGCGTTTTTCTTCACAATACCTATTAATAGCATGATCCCAATGAGCGCGATGAGGCTGAATGGAGCACCGAACAGCTCCAGCGCCAGCAGCGCCCCCACGCCCGCAGAGGGAAGCGTGGAGAGAATGGTCAACGGATGCACGTAGCTTTCGTACAGCACGCCCAGCACGATGTACACCGTGGCAATGGCCGCCAGGATCAAAATGACCTGCGAGTTCATGGTGTCCTGGAACACCTGCGCCGTACCGGCAAAGCTGCCGCGCACGGAGGAGGGCACCCCAAGCTGGGTCATGGCGCGGTTGATGGCATCGCTGGCCTCAGACAGCGACGAGCCGGTTGGCAGGTTAAACGAGACGGTCGAGGCGGCGGAAAGCCCTTGGTGGTTCACCGACAGCGGTGCGTTCGACGGCTGCCAGCTGGCGAAGTACGACAGCGGGATCGCCTTGCCGTCATCATTGAGCACAAACATCTTGTCCAGCGCGCTGATGTCCTGGGTGTAGCGCGGATCGACTTCCATCACCACCTTGTACTGGTTCATCGGCTGATAGATGGTGGAGACTTCACGCTGCCCGAAGGCGTTGTTAAGCAGGCTGTTGGCCGCCTCCACGTTAATGCCCAGGCGGGCCATAGTTTCACGATCGTAGGTGAGCGCCATCTCCGCGCCGTTGTTCTGGCTGTCGGAGTTCACGTCCGCCAGCTGCGGCAGCGCGGCCAGCGCTTTACGGATCTTCGGCTCCCACTCGCGCAGGGCGGCTAAGTCATCCGAGAGCAGGGTGTACTGATAGCTGGCGTTAGCCTGTCGTCCGCCGACGCGGATATCCTGAACGGCCATCAAAAACAGGTTCGCCCCCGGCTCTTTGGCGAGCTTCACCCGCAAGCGGTCAATGATCTGCTGCGCCGTTTCGTGACGTTCACCGCGCGGCTTAAGGGTAATAAACATCATCCCGCTGTTAACGCGCGAGCCGCCGGTAAAGCCGGTAACGTTGTCTACGGCCGGATCTTCCCGGATGATTTTCATAAAGTCCTGAAGCTTGCCGCGCATCGCCTGGAACGAAATGCTCTGGTCTGCCTGAATACCGCCCATCAGCACGCCGGTATCCTGCTCCGGGAAGAAGGTTTTCGGGATGGTGATATACATCCAGACGTTGAGCCCGATGGTGGCGATAAGCACCAGCCCGACAATACGCGTGTGGTTCAGCACCCATTTCAGCGATTTGCCGTAGCCGGACTGCATCGCCATCAGGACGCGGCCAAAGCCTTTCCGGCGTGGCTGTGAGTGCGGTTGGCTGCGCTTTAGCATCCAGCCGCACATCATCGGCGTTAGCGTCAGCGAAATCACCAGTGAGATACCAATGGCGACGGAGAGCGTGACGGCAAATTCGCGCAGCAGTCGCCCCGGCAGGCCGCCCATCAGCAGCAGCGGCAGGAACACCGCCACCAGCGACAGGCTCATGGACAGGACCGTGAAGCCCACTTCGCGCGTCCCCTGAAGCGCCGCCTGGAGCGGCTTCATGCCCGCTTCCAGATGACGCGAGATATTCTCCAGCACCACGATGGCGTCATCCACCACAAACCCGGTAGCAATCGTCAGCGCCATCAGCGACAGGTTGTTAAGGCTAAACCCGCACAGGTACATGGCGGCAAAGGTGCCTATCAGCGATACCGGGACCGCCACCGCCGGGATCAGCGTGGCGCGCCCCGAGCGCAGGAACAGGAACACCACCAGAATTACCAGCGCGACGGAGATGATCAGCGTTTGCTCTACCTCTTCAAGCGAGGCGCGGATGGTGGGGGAGCGGTCCTGCGCAATCTGGAGATCGATGGCCGCCGGAATGGTTTCCTGAAGCTCCGGCAGCCGCGCGCGGATGCTGTTCACCGTCTGAATGATGTTGGCTTCCGGCAGCTTGCGGATCATCAGCAAAATCGCCGGTTTGGCATTGGTCATCCCGGCGTTACGCACGTCCTGCACCGAATCGGTGACGCTGGCGACGTCGCTCAGGCGCACCGCCGCGCCGTTGTTGTAGTGAATAATCAACGGCTGATACTCGGCGGCGGTTTTCAGCTCGTCGTTGGTCTGGATTTGCCAGCGGTGGCTGCTGTCCTCAATCGCGCCCTGCGGCTTACGCACGTTGGCGTTGCTGATGGCGGATCGCACGTCGTCCAGCGACACGCCCTGATTAAACAGCGCCTGCGGATTCAGCCCCACGCGCACGGCGGGCAAGGAGCTGCCGCCGACGTCCACGTCGCCCACGCCGTCAATCTGGGCGATGGTTTGCGCCAGCTGGGTGGAGGCAAAATCGTACAGCTCGCCCTGGGAGTAGGTCTCTGACGTAAGCGTCAGGATCATGATCGGCGCATCGGACGGGTTGGCCTTGCGGTAGGTTGGACGGCTCGGCATGCCGCTCGGCAGCAGGCTTTGGGCGGCGTTAATCGCGGCCTGCACGTCGCGCGCCGCACCGTTGATATCCCGGTCGAAGTTAAATTCCAGAATGATGCGCGTGCTGCCCAGCGAACTGCTGGAGGTCATCTCGTTAACCCCGGCAATCCGCCCAAGCGATCGCTCAAGCGGCGTCGCCACCGATGAGGCCATGGTTTCCGGCGATGCGCCCGGCAGCGAGGCGCTGACCATGATCACCGGGAAATCGACCTGCGGTAGCGGGGCCACCGGCAGCAGCCGGAAGCCGAGCACGCCGCACAGGGTGATAGCGACGGAGAGTAAAATCGTCGCCACAGGACGGTAAATGAAGAGGGCGAAAAACTTCACTTACGCCTCCTCTTCACGTTTCGGGAAGCGGCTTTTCGTCCACAGGGCCAGACGGTCAAACAGCAGGTAGATAACCGGCGTGGTAAACAGTGTCAGCACCTGGCTCACCAGCAGACCGCCGACCATGCCGATGCCCAGCGGACGGCGCAGTTCGGCCCCCACGCCGGTGCTCAGCATCAGCGGCAGCGCGCCCAGCAGGGCGGCGAGAGTGGTCATCAGGATCGGGCGAAAACGCAGCAGGCAGGCCTGGTAAATGGCCTCGCGCGGCGCCATACCCTGCTCGCGCTCGGCGGCCAACGCAAAGTCGATCATCATGATGGCGTTTTTCTTCACGATGCCGATAAGCAGGATGATGCCGATGATCGCAATCACGTCCAGTTCGCTCCCCGCCAGCATCAGCGCCAGCAGCGCCCCCACGCCCGCTGTCGGCAGGGTGGAGAGGATGGTGATCGGGTGGATGAAACTCTCATACAGCACGCCAAGCACGATATACATCGCCACCACCGCCGCGACAATCAGCCAGACGGTGCTGCCCAGCGCGGCCTGGAACGCTAGCGTACTGCCCTGGAACTGGGTCTGAATATCGGACGGGAAGCTGAGTTCTTTCTCCGCGCCCAGAATGGCCTCCACCGCTTCGCCCAGGGAATACCCGTCCGGCACGTTGAACGAAATGGTGGTGGACGGGAACTGATCGAGATGGTTAATCGACAGCGGGGTGTGGCGCTCTTCCACGCTGGCAATGGCGCTGAGCGGCACAATCCCGCCGTCTTTGCTGGTCAGGCGTATTGAGTCCAGCGCGGCAAGCCCGGGCGTGTTCTCGGTGTTATGTTCCAGCACCACGCGATACTGGTTGGCCTGGGTGTAAATGGTGGAGATCAGTCGCTGACCAAAGGCGTTATACAGGGCGTTATCCACGTCGGACATGGTAATGCCCAGACGGCTGGCGGTGTCGCGGTTGACGTTCACGTACGCCGCCAGCCCTTTATCCTGCCAGTCGCTGCTGACGTCAGAAACCTGCGGCAGTGCTTTCAGCTTATCCACCAGCTGCGGCACCCAGGTGCTGAGTGCATCAAGCGAGGTGGCCTGGAGCGTAAACTGGTACTGCGTGCGGCTCACCTGCGTATCAATGGTTAAATCCTGGATCGGTTGCAGATACAGCTCAATGCCCGGCACGCGCGCCACCGCGCTTTGCAGTCGCTCAATTACCGCGTTGACGCGATCGTCGCGGTCATCGAGCGGTTTAAGGTTAATTTGCAGGCGCGCGCTGTTGAGCGACGGGTTGGTGCCGTCCACGCCCACGTAGGCAGTCAGGCTTTCCACCGCCGGATCTTTCATGATGATCTCAGACACCTGCTGCTGGCGCTGCGCCATGTTGGCGAAGGAGACCGTCTGCGGCGCCTGAAGCGTGCCCTGAATAATGCCGTTGTCCTGAATCGGGAAGAAGCCTTTCGGAATGAAAATCCACAGCATCACGCTGAGCGCCAGGGTGCCGAGCGCCACGCCGAGCGTCGCCCAGGGATGGTTCAGGACTTTCGCCAGCACGCGGCCGTAGGCGGCGATAATGCGCTCGAACATCCGCTCGGAGGCGCGCGAGAAGCGGTTTTGCTTGCGCAAAGATTCGTGGCTCAGCATGCGGGCGCACATCATCGGCGTCAGCGTCAGCGACACCACGGCAGAGATCAGAATGGCGACCGCCAGCGTCACGGCAAACTCGCGGAACAGCCGCCCGACGATATCGCCCATAAACAGCAGCGGGATCAGCACCGCAATCAGCGAGAAGGTGAGCGAGATGATGGTAAAGCCAATTTCTCCTGCGCCCTTCAGCGCGGCGGCTAAGGGCTTTTCACCTTTTTCGATATAGCGCGAGATGTTCTCGATGACCACGATGGCATCGTCCACCACGAACCCGGTGGCGATGGTGAGCGCCATCAGCGTCAGGTTATTAATCGAAAAGTCGAGGAACACCATCACCGCAAACGTCCCGACCAGCGAGAGCGGCACGGCGACGGCGGGAATGATGGTTGCCGGAACGTTGCGCAGGAACAGGTAGATGATCATCACCACCAGCGCAATCGCCAGCATCAGCTCGAACTGGGTGTCTGACACCGAGGCGCGAATATTCGTGGTGCGGTCAGAAAGCACTTTCACGCTCACCGATTTTGGCAGGCTTTCCACCAGCTGCGGCAGCATGGTGCGAATGCTGTCGGCAGTATCAATAATGTTCGCGCCCGGCTGGCGCTGAACGTTCATGACAATCGCCTGCTGCTTATTGGCCCACGCCCCGAGCCAGCTGTTTTCCGCGCCTTGTTCGACGGTTGCCACGTCGCCGAGGCGGATCGGCGCGCCGTTTTGATAGGCCACAATCAGCTGGCGGTATTCATCGGCGGACTGCATCTGGTCGTTGGCAGAGAGCGTGACCGCACGGGTTGGGCCGTCCAGCGAGCCCTTCGCTGAGTTAACGTTGGCGCTGCTGATGGCGGTGCGAATGGTTTCGCTGGTTAACCCCAGCGCGGCAATGGCCTGGGCATTGAGCTTAACGCGCACAGCGGGGCGTTGACCGCCCGCCAGCGTCACCAGTCCCACGCCGGTCACCTGCGAAATCTTCTGCGCCACGCGGGTTTCGACCATGTCTTCCACCTGCGTCATCGGCATGGCCGAGGAGGTGACGGCAAGGGTCATGATCGGCGGGTCTGCCGGGTTCACCTTGCTGTAAACCGGTGGATTCGGCAGGTCAGACGGCAGCAGGTTAGTGGCGGCGTTAATCGCGGCCTGCACCTCCTGCTCGGCGACGTCCAGCGACAGCGTGAGCTGGAACTGAAGCGTGACGACCGAGGCGCCGCCTGAGCTCTGGGAGGACATCTGCTTCAGGCCAGACATCTGGCCGAACTGCCGCTCCAGCGGGGCGGTGATGGCGGAGGTCACCACATCCGGACTGGCGCCCGGATAGAGGGTGACAACCTGAATGGTCGGGTAGTCCACTTCCGGCAGCGCCGACACGGGCAGAAAACGGTAGCCAATGATCCCGGCCAGCAGGATCGCCACCATCAACAGGGTCGTCGCAACCGGACGTAAGATAAACAGGCGTGATGGCCCACCTGTAGAGCTCGGCGGCATCACCTGCATCAGGCTTTTGCTCCTGTATTCTGCGCTTCCACCACCTCGACCTGCGCCCCTTCGGTCAGACGGTCAATACCGTCGGTCACGACGCGGTCGCCAGCGGACAGCCCGGCACTGATCACCACCGTCTGACTGTCCTGGATCCCGGTTTTCACCAGATGTTTGCTGACCTTGTTTTCGCTGTTCAGCACCCAGACAAAGTTGCCTTCACTGCCCATTTGCAGGGCCGCCGTCGGGATCACCACGGCGTTTTCTTCTGTCGCGACCAGCATTCGCGCATTGACGAACTGATTCGGGAACAGGGCATCGTCCTGATTGTTGAAGCGTGCTTTAAGCTTGATGGTGCCGGTGGTGGTATCGATCTGGTTATCCAGGCTAAGTAGCGAACCTTCGCTCAGCTTCTGCTTGTTGGTACGATCCCAGGCTTCAACCACCAGCGCTTTTCCGGCCTTCTGCGCCTGTATCACCGTCGCAATGTCGCTTTCCGGCAGGGTAAAGACGAGATCGATAGGGTGCGTCTGGGTGATCACCACGATGCCCGTGGTATCGCCGCTGGAGATTTGGTTGCCGATATCAACCTGTTTCAGGCCCACGCGGCCGTCAATCGGCGCGGTGATCCGGCTCCAGTCGAGCTGGAGCTGGGCGCTGGCGACCGCGGCTTCGTCGGCCTTGATGGTGCCCTGAGATTCACTGACCAGAGACTGCTGGGTATCCAGCTCCTGGCGCGACACGAGGTTGGTTTTTACCAGCTGCTGATAGCGGGCTAAATCGCGGCGGGCATTGGCGAGGGTGGCTTTGTCTTTCGCGAGCTGCCCCTGCGCCTGCGCCAGGGCCACCTTAAACTGGCTTGGGTCGATTTCCGCCAGCAGATCGCCGGCTTTCACCTGCTGGCCTTCCTGGAAGTGGATGGCCATCAGCTGACCATCCACGCGGCTACGTACCGTCACGGTGTTGGCGGCGGTAATGGTTCCCAGCCCGGAGAGATAACGAGGCACCGCTTTATTCACCGCCGTTGCCGCCTGTACCGGTGCCAGCGCCGCGCCGCGCATACCGTGGCGCCCGCCGCCCGTTGGACGTTGTGAGGGGCTATTGGCGCCAGCAGGTGCCGTGGAGTTCGCGGACTGGCTGTGCCAATACCAGGCGGCCAGGACCACCACAATCAGACCAACGGCGATTGCCCAGCGGGATTTGTTACTGCCTTTCATCGTTATACGTTCTCGTCCTGAAACACTTTCGGGGAATGATACTAGTTTAGTCAGGTAACACAGCGGAAAAATGGAGGAAATATGGAAGACTGTCAGGAATGGTCTGAGTGTGGTGCGTTGTTTCGCCGGGTGGCGGCTTCGCCTTACCCGGCCTACAAGATGCTCGAACCGTAGGCCGG